>CAVJUW010000028.1:0-19247 GCA_963652725.1 Bacteroidaceae bacterium
TTGTTTTGAAGGCTTCTGAAATTTATTTCAGAGCCTTTTGAATTTCACGAGTCATTGCCTTTGCGATAGCAGCGTGATTCTCTGGTGTGTAGTGAATTTCATCGGGAGCCTGAGCATACGGGACAACCGTATTCACATCGAAATAGTATCCGTGCGCTGCTTTAGCAAGTCCAGGAAGAATCTTTTGCAGTTCTTCGACTCTTTCCTTTGCACCAGCAAAACTTTCCTTCTTCTCTTTTTTCGCATCGACTTTTGAAGGGCAGACAATCATAACCTTTGGTGCTTTGTATGCTGTTTTTTGTTGCCATCCTGCATTCGTAACAATCGAGGCTAACTGAGCAATCCCAGCCGCGATATCAAGCGCCTTGCGGTTATGTTCTACCATCAAATCGTTCGTGCCAAGCCAGATAACAACCATATCAAGAGGCATATGCGAAGCAAGGGCCGCAGGTAGATAGGCTGCACCATCCATTCCCGCACCCGGAACAATGCCAGGTCCTGATTCCCGACCGCAATCAATATTTGTTGTACGGCCACCCAAAGCCTCTACAACAACTTCGTAGTTTTTCCCGAGCATTCCTGCCATTTTCTCAGGCCAACGCACATCAGAAGGCAAGCGATAGATCGTTCCCTGAGCATCTTTGGCCCAACCGAAGGCATTTGAGTCACCGTAAATCATGATGCGCTTAGGGCTATCCGCTGCAAATGACGCTGTGGCAAGTACTAACGTGAATGCTGCAACGCTTAGAGCGGTTAAGGTTTTTTTCATAGATTTCTCCTTTCGGAAAATGTATTTCTAGGGAAAACAACACGACGTTTAAAGAACAAAAAAATCTATCGTGGTTTTCCGAGGTTCTCTTTTCGGAATCCCCCTACAGGGTAAGCAAAAGGGAGAATGCGAACTTAAGAACCAAAAAAAGAGGGTAAGCCAAATCTGCTCCTTTAAAGGAGCCTCTTATGAGGTACCCAACGTTTCCAAAGCTTATCCAAGCTACTAAGAAATTGCCACTAAATTTCTCTAGTGGCAATCCTTATTTCTTAGTCGAGCTGATTGGCTACAGCAAGGTAATCGCGTAAGCGTTCCTGAAAGTCTGGACTTCTTAACTTACGAATTGCTGCCGACTCAATCTGACGCACGCGTTCACGGGTAAGTCCCATCGCCTGCCCTACTTCTTCAAGCGTGTGGTCGTGATTGGTGCCGATACCATAGCGTAGACGTAAAACCTGCGCTTCGCGTGGCATTAACTCATTTAGGCTCTTTTTGATTTCTTCTTCAAGGGCCGTTCTGAGGTAGCGCTTCTGCGGATCGTCCTCATCATCACCCTTGACGAAATCAAGACGCGTTGCATCTTCATCGTCCCCAATTGGCGCATCGATGGATTCCACGCCTCGCATCGCTTGCGTTAAAAGCTGCACTTTGGGAAGCGGCACACCAGAAAGCTTCGAGAGCTCTTGATCTGTTGGGTTCTTGCCTGTTTCCTGCAAGTACTTCTGACGCACACGACGAATCTTGTTATAGGACTCAGTCATGTGAACAGGAATGCGAATCGTGTTGCCGTAGTCGGCCACAGCACGCGTCACGGACTGACGAACCCACCATGTCGCGTAGGTTGAGAACTTATAGCCACGACGGTATTCGAACTTATCGACGGCCTTCATCAATCCAAGGTTTCCTTCCTGAATCAGGTCAGTCATCGCTAGGCCGCGGTTGACGTAGCCCTTTGCAATTGAAATGACCAAACGCAGGTTTGCTTCAATCATCTTCGCTTTGGCGTTTGCTAGATTGGTTTGCGCTAACTTCACCTGGCGAGCCAAATCGCGTTGATCATTTAAGCTTAATGCTGCTGTCTGTTCGCACTCGATAATGCCTTCTTGGATGTGCGTTAAAAGCGCCAAATTGTGCGAGAGTCTTTCTCCCCACGGGGTGCCGTTTTCTGTTAACTCTTTAATCCAAGTCTTATCGGTGGCACGATTCTTCATGCCTTCGATAAAAGCTTCAATGGGCATGCCGCTACGCTCGACCATGATGTCACGCATACGGTGCGTCAAGGAATTGACCTTATCCATGTGCTCTGTGATGTGATCTGCAAATTGCGTCACAGCTTTCACAGCAAAGCGCACAGGAAGCAGTGTCTTCATAATCGAACGGCGAGCCGCATCGTACTTCTTCTGTCCTTCAGGCTTACCGAAGTTTTCGCGGATAATCTTGAGCTGCTTCTTGCAGCTATCGATTAACTTAATCGCGCGCTCTTTCATCTCATCGAGCTGCTCGGTTGTCATAGCCGCAGCACCGATGTCGGTTGCCACTTCGTTTTTCTGTATGACTTCGCTATCGTCAACCTCAGCAAGAGCCTCTAAGTCTGTGAAGCCGTCGATTACTTGATCGATGGGAATTTCATCGGTCTTTAAGCCATCTGACATACGAACGAGTTCTTCAACAGCCATCGGGTGCTGAATAATGGCCGTTAAGAGTTTTGCTGTGAACTGTTCGATCGATTTTGCAACAGCGATTTCGCCAGCACGAGTTAAGAGCTTATGGGCTCCTACGCCACGCAAGTAAGCACGCAATGGGTCTTTGGAGAGCCCTGCGCTTTCTTCAGGCGTTAAAAGAGCTGCTGCATCTTCTTCACTGATTTCTTCATCATCAGGAATCGGCTCTGGGATGATGATGTCGTCTTGTGTGGGAGCGGTCTCAAAGACCTGAACGCTCATGCGGTTTAACTGCTCACTAATTTCTGTGAGAGCTTCTTCGGTGCGAACCGCATTCTCAGGAAGATAGTCATTGATTTCCGCAATCGTCACCCAACCGCGTTGACGACCAAGTTTTACAAGAGCGCTATAGCCACTTGCTTTCGGGGCTTCGCCCGTGCCGCCTTCGCCTTCTGCGGCTTCGATTTCATCGGCTAACTTTTCAAGGTCTTCGTTTTCATCGACCTCAACGGGCTCGGTGAAATCAAGTTCGCCATCGGCTGGGTGGTCAGCGACGGAAAAGCCGCCCTTGTCTTCGATCTGAATGCGCTTATTTTTCTTAAGCCAGAGGCGCATATCCTCTAGCGAGAGTTTCTTTTTTTCTGTCATGGAGAAAACAAAAACAAACGTCCTGAAAGGACAATTCCTTTCAAGAAAAAATGTAAACCCCTAACTTGCGCTCGTATGCGTTCCTTTAGATGGACGGAAACACCATGTCTTTGTGGTTGAGTTTCCCAATTTATGGCGCTAAAAAGTAGGGCCGAAATTCGATTCCGCTACCGACATATCGTCTCCTGAGCGTTGCCTAGATTACTCTAAGCGTGAATCCAAATTCGTTTCAGCGGGGATTTTATTGCGCCTCGGGAAATTGTCAAGAAAATTTTGAGCAAAATTCGAGGTTTTTTGTCTTAATTTTCATCAAGGTGACGCTTTTCAAGTTCGGTAATTTGAGACTTGATTTGCTTTTCCCGTTGTGTAAGCCGCGTATACAAGGCCACATCCAAAGGTTCAAACGAGGCGACATCACGCGCTTTTTCCTGAACCTCGGATAATTCAAGACGCAAAAAGGCCGCATGAACCTCCACTCTTGCGCCCTCTAATGTCGTCTGCACTTGGATTTCATTGGAAACGGCCTCACGGTATTTGGCAATCGATTCGCTTGTCGCTAAGGCATCAAGCAAAACTTGCGTTTGCTTAATCGGCGGTTCTTCTTTTAGTGCGGTGCGCCAAACCTCAAGAATCTCTCGGGCTAAGCGACTCTCTTCTCCGACAAATTGCTCTTCAACGCTCTCGGAAAACTCCGAGCAGAGTTCTGGGTAATTTAAGAAATCCACAAGAATGCGTTCGGAAAACTCAGAAACTCCCGCAATCGGTTTGATGCGGTCTCTAAATGAGGCTTTTTGCGCGTTCTCACGAGGCTTAGCAATACCGAATGCGACTTCCAAGTCATCTGGACTCATCCGAGTCTTCATAGCAAGAAAGTTCACCAACTGAGAGCGCATAAATGGGGCGCTACGCATCGAAACGACTAAGGGTTTGGCTTCCTTTAAAAAGGCACTTCGCCCTTCAGGGGTCCTGAGGTCTTTGCCCTCGCCCACACTTTTAACGAAAAATTCACTTAAAGAAAGCGCTTTTCCAATCGCTTCTTCAAAAGCGGCTGCTCCCTTTTCTTTAATGAGGCTATCGGGATCGTGCTCTGGAGGAAGCACGATAAAGAAAGCGGCTTGCCCATCGGAAATTGCAGGAAGCGCTGCCTCCAAGCCGCGCCTTAAGGCGTGTTGACCTGCCGTATCACCATCGAAAGAAAAGTAAATCGATTCTGTGATTTTCAGTAGCTTACGAACGTGATCACTCGTTACAGAAGTACCAAGAGCGGCGACGGCTTCACGAAACCCGGCTTGCGCAAGTTGAATGACATCCATGTAGCCTTCGCAGACAATCGCACGGTGCTTAGCACGAATCGCATCGCTTGCCTCATAAAGACCATAGATTTCGACGCCTTTATGATAAATCGGTGTCTCAGGGCTATTTAAGTACTTCGGGTGCTCATCGCCATTTAGTGTACGTGCACCAAAGCCGATTACTTGTCCTCGAGGATTTCGAATCGGAAACATCAAGCGGCCACGAAAGCGATCGTAGACGTGGCCGTTTTCGTTACGAATCACTAGGCCGCAACCTTCTTGATCTTCGAGCGCTTTACTTTCGTAGGTCTGAGCAAAGACTTCTTTTAAGGCGTTCCAAGCTTCAGGCGAATACCCAAGGGAATATAAAGCGGCTGTTTCTCCTGTAATACCGCGCCCTTTAAGATAATTTTTGGCAATCTCGCTTTTAGCAAGATTTGCGCGATAAAAGTCAGCGGCCTCTTTCATGTGGTCGTATAGCGTCTTAGCTTTTGCGCTACGCTTTTTCCCCTCTTCGTCTTCGGGAACGACCATCCCAAGGCGATTCGCAAGAGTTTGAATCGCCTCTGGGTAATTGAGCCCCTCATAATTCATCGTAAAGCGAATCGCATCACCAAAGGCACCACATCCAAAGCACTTATAGATTTGCTTAGAAGGCGTTACGGTAAACGATGGCGTCTTTTCCCGATGAAAGGGGCAGCAAGCAATGTAGTTTTTTCCCGTCTTCTTTAAAGGCACGTGCCGACTAATCACCTCGACAATATCGAGGCGACTTAAGAGCTCTTGAATAAAACTTTGCGGAATCACGGGAAAACTTTTTTAAACTAACCAGCAAGGACCTTCTTAACGATGGCGCTTACTTTACCCATCTCGGCTTTGCCAGCGAGTTTGCCTTTTACGGCACCCATCACTTTACCCATCGCAGCCATGCCGCTCACACCCAACTCAGCGACAATCGCTTTCACGGCCACTTCAATCTCAGCCTCATCCATCATCTTTGGCATATACGCTGAGAGCACGGCGATTTCTGCGCTTTCCTTATCCGCAAGATCTGTGCGATTGGCGGCTTTGTATTGTTCGACCGAATCACGACGCTGTTTAATGAGTTTTCCGATAACAGCAACGACGAGTTCATCGGTGGGTGCGACGCGTTCATCGACTTCGCGCTGCTTGATGGCAGCCAACAGTAAGCGAATGCACGAAAGCTTTGCTGTATCGTGCGCTTTCATCGCATCTTTCATATCCGAGACAATTTGTTCTTTGAGAGTCATTTTTCTTTGATCTCCAGAAAATAAAAGCGGCCGGCTCGGTTAACTTCGAGGAGGCCGCTTTGGCGTTAAAACGAACCGTAGATTAGTAAAGCTTCTTCGGCAACATCATACTGCGAAGACGCTTGTAATGACGCTTAATCGCAGCCGCCTTCTTACGCTTACGCTCCGTTGTGGGCTTTTCATAGAACTCACGAGCACGAAGCTCGGTTAGTAAGCCCGACTTCTCAATGGTGCGCTTAAAGCGACGCATGGCGACTTCGAACGGCTCATTTTCCTTAACGCGAATGGTGGGCATGTATAAACACCTGATCCTTTGTGATTGGTTTGTATAAATACCCTTTTTGCCATACCCATGACAAAAAGGGACTGAAAAAATTCAGGAAGGCGATTTTGGCACACTCTAGGGCGAATGTAAACGTTTTTAGGCGTATTTTTTCTTGCCTCCGAGCCTCTCTTACAAGGGAAAGCCCCTGTTTTATTTCGTCTTCTTAGCTAAAGCGACCATGATTCTTACCTCGTACTCTTCTGTTTGATTGGAGGGTAAAAGGTAGTTCATCTCATCGAAAACGAAAATATGGCCTTCGATAGCAAAGTGCTTACGGCGGACTTTCTTTAGAAAATCCGCAATTAGGCCTTGCAATTTTTCTGTTGTTGTCCGAACGAAACTTGTGGCGTAGTCGCCTTCGGGAAGTATGAGCCTTACGGGTCCTGGCCGAGATCCATAGGACTTTTTAGCAAAGCCCTTGGCTTCTCGCGTAATAATACCAAGGGGTTTAAAACCTTTTTTCTCAGGAGTTAATCGATAGACCGAACCGCTTGGAGGCGTAACCAATCCGACGTGTGCCTCATCCCAGGCAACGCACGAGCCATGAGCTCTCGCTAATTTCACATCGTCGTCAAAGGCATCGGCCTCAAGGCTAAAGAGCCGTAGTGTGAGTTTTTTCTCGTGCTCAATTTGGATGGCCCCATGTTTGGCTTTAAGAAAGTCTTGCGTTGATCCTAAAAGCGACTCTAAAAGTGATTGCCGTGCTAAAAGAAGTTGCGTCTCTTCTTTTAAGAGCGTTACGTGATGTGAAATTGCCACAAGTTTTTCTTCTTGCGAGGATTTCGATAAAAGCTCACGCACTTCACTTAATGAAACTCCCGAGCGAGAAAGAGTAGAAATGAGAGAAAACAAAAAGAACTGCTCAGCTCTGTAGTAGCGGTAACCGTTATCGTGCACGGCAGAGGGCTTTAGGATTCCAAACCGATCGTAGTGCAAAAGCGTCTCTTTTGTTGTGGCGCAAAGGCGTGCAAATTCGGCTGTCTTTAGCCAAGCGTTCATAGCGATTATCCTCGAAACAAAAAATCTTGACTCTTGTGTTACCCCATAGTTTAGAGTGCGCATCCTGTTGTGGCAAACGCCTCATTTTTTGTCCGATGAAAAGACGGTTATGAAAGATATTTCTTACAACGCAGCGCGCTTGGCTACAGCGCTCTTTTTCGCAGCCCCTGGTATTTCCTACGGGCTATTCGCTTCACGGCTTCCATTTATCAAAACGCAAATCGGAGCCACAGAAAGCGATGTGGGATTGATTCTATTTTCTTGGGGATTGATGGCTGCAATTGGTTTAGCCACTGCTCCGATGATTACGAAAAAAATCCCGATTAAAGTGATCCTTATTGCGGGGCTTATAACGCTTTGCACGGCGCTTACCGCGGCGGCTTTCATCGAAAGTGTCGCACTTTTCATTATCGTGCTTGCCCCCTTTGGCTTTGCGATGGGAATTTTGGATGTCACGATGAATATGCAAGGGATTGCGATTGAACGGCACTACCTTAAACCAACTCTCGGCGTGCTACACGCAAGCTACAGCTTTGGTGGGGTCACGGGTTCTCTCTTAGGAAGTCTTTTTGCCGCATTAAGTCTTTCTCCAAAAGAGAACTTTATGATCCCGAGCATTGTTTTACTGATTGCGGGCTTTTTGGCAAGAAACTACCTGATTGCTCCTAAGGAAGAAAACGCGACTTCGGAGAAAAAGAAATCAACGAAGTTTTTTTCTTGGCTCCTATTTGCCTGCGGACTCTTTTCTCTTGTCGCCTATGTCGCTGAAGGCGTCTGCGGCGATTGGGGTAGTCTTTTTCTCGTGCACGAAAGAGCCGCTCCCGAGTCCTCTGCTGCCCTTTCTTATGGCTTGGTTGCGGCGATGTGCTTTTTAAGCCGCTTAGCCTCGGACCGTTTGCGTGAGCTTTTTGGCGACTTTCGCTTTGCCTTTATTTCAGCAGTTATCTTTTTAGGAGGAGCAACGCTCATTCTCCTAAGTGGTAGTTGGCTTACCGCTCTTATTGGCTTTGCGATTGTTGGTATCGGCTTAGGTCCCCTTGTTCCGACATTATTTAGCTTTGTTGGGCGCCTCCCAGGGCTAGATGCAAAAACAAGTATTGCCACAGTCTCCTTTACGGGCTATGCGGGTTTACTGATGTTTCCGCCGATTTTTGGATTCTTAGCTCACCACTGGAACTACGAGGCAATCTTTTGGGTCGAGTTAGTCATTGCCTTTTGCTGCATTGCAGGAGTCTTCCTTTTTCGAAAAGCGCGATAAAGCAAAGGACTAAAATCCGCTTTAAGAAAAGATAAGCCCCCTAAGCAACATGAAAAAAATTCTCTTACATAGTTGTTGCGCACCGTGTTCGGCAGCAATCCTTGAGTGCTTGATAAAAGAAGAGTACACACCTGTTGTTTTCTTCTTTAACCCAAATATTGCGCCACTTGCCGAATACGAAAAGCGGAAAGCCGAACTCGTTAATCACTGTAAGAGACTAAATATTGAATTTATCGATGCCGATTATGAGCACGAGGCGTGGCTTAATGCCGTTAAGGGGCTAGAAAATGAACCCGAACGCGGTAAACGCTGTGAAGTGTGCTTTCGCATGCGACTTTTAGCCGCAGCTAAGAAAGCCAAAGCGCTCGGCATCGATTGCTTTACCACCTCCCTTGCCTCAAGCCGCTGGAAAGATCTCACGCAAATTAATGCGGCAGGACGCTTTGCCTCAGAAGCCACGGGCGTACGCTTTTGGGATAGAAATTGGCGCAAAGGTGGGTTGCAGGACCGACGCAACGAACTCTTAAAGCTCTACGGCTTTTATAACCAAACCTGGTGCGGTTGTGAGTTTTCAAAACGCGATATGGAAATTCATCGCGCCAAAAAGTAGAGAGCGCCAAACTGACGCCCTCTCCTTTTCTTTCTTATGTTTCTTTTAGTGCATTGCGCTTGGATACACAAGGCTCTTAACGTCGATGCGAATCTTTGTTCTCATCAAGCCGTTTTCGATTAAAAAGCGCTTATCTTCTTCCATGCCTTTGATATCGTCTTCAGTTAACACATCATAAAAAGACGACCAGTCATAAAGCTTAGCGGCAACTTCGGTGCTTACGCCTTGCGCTTTAGCGCCCATAGCAAGGGCCTCATCTTTGTTGGCCCGAATCCAAGCGAGCGTCTCACGATGCACTTTCACAACGCGCGCAAGAGTCTCGGGATTCTCTTCGGCCCAGGCTCGGCGAGCGACCATCACAAGATTGGGTTTTACTAAACCGTCGGCTGTGGTAATTGTCTTCATCCCTGCGTCATTGGCTTTAATAACGAGCCCTGCGGCAAGGAGCGCAGCATCAACGGAACCGCCTGCGAGAGCCGCGTAAGCCTTCGGCGGATCCATACTCACAAAGTTAATGTCTTTCATTGTGAGGCCCTCTTTTTTCAGAGCCGCCACAAGGAGTTGATGCAACACGGTGCCACGGGGGCCAGCGACCGTCTTACCCTTTAAGTCTTTGATGCGAAGTTGTTTACCTTCCTTACCAACGAGCGCAAAAACGTTATTCGGGTGAGCGGCTCCCGTGATAATGACTAAATCGTTACCGACACCAGCGGCTAAAAGAAGAGAGGCCGTATTCATAACAGCGGAAACGTCTAAGTCGCCAGAAGCCATAGCCTGCGTTTGCTTGGCGCCCGAATTAATCGAGTGCCAGCGCACATTGATTTTGTCTCCTGCGAATTCCTTTTCGAGAAGTCCCTTTTCCTTCATCACAATGTTTTGTAGGTTAAACGGAGACTTCACATAACAGATATCGAGTGTGTTGTCTTGACTAAAGGCACTTGTTGAAAGCGCCATAGCGCCTGCTAACAAAAAACTAAGGATTGATTTTTTCACGAAGTAGTACTCCTAAAAAATAAATGGACTCCGTTAACGTAATTCTTTTTTATATGAAATCTTGACCCAAAATACGAGAAAGAATTCTTTGCGTAAGTTCTGCAATCTTCGCATCGCTTTCGTGGCGTGGCCGGGGACTTACAATCGACCAGGTCTCACAAATCTTTCCCGCTTCCAAAAGAACGATGCGGTCAGCAAGCATCAACGCTTCAGAAACATCGTGCGTAACAAGTAAGGCTGTCGATTGCGTTGTTTGTAAGATCCGAGAAAGCTCTTTTTGCATTAAGCGACGCGTTAATGCATCCAATGCCCCAAAGGGTTCATCTAGTAAGAGTAAATCCGGTTTCGGAGCAAGCGCTCGGGCTAAAGCCACACGCTGAGCCATGCCGCCAGAAAGCGCAGCAGGCCACGCGTCAGCCGCATCACTCATACGGGTTAACTGCAAAACTTCAGAAACGACCGCATCGACCTTTTCTTGATTCTTTTCGTGTAAAAGCGCCAAGGAAACGTTTTCCTTCACGCTCTTCCAAGGAAGAAGGCGCGGCTCTTGAAAGACGATTCCAATCCGAGGCTTTTCCTTAAAAGCAATGGAACCCGTCTCGGGCTTTTCGAGTCCTGCGATAAGACGCAAAAGCGTTGTCTTTCCGCAGCCACTGCGGCCTAAGACAGCGAGCACCTCGCCTTGCCTTACATCCAAATCAATGCCATCGATGGGAGTGACGCGGTTTTCTCGCGAACCAAATGATTTTTTTAATGCGCGAAGCTGAAGGACGTCTTGACTCATTTCAACCTCGCCATCGTGATTGTTTCAAGCTTCTCGGCCCACGGGGAAATCTTTGATGTGAAATACACGAAGACCTTATCAGCCAAGATACCCAAGATTGCAATCGAGAAAATACCCACAAGCATCACATCGGTGCGACCTAATTCACTTGCGTCTTCAATTAACCAGCCTAGGCCCGAAGCGGCCGCAATTAATTCGGCACCAATTAAGGCACGCCACGCAAAACCAAATCCAAGCCGCATGCAGGTCATCACAGACGGTAGCGTCTGAGGCAAGATAATGTGCTTAAAGGTTTCGTTGGCTGTGAGATTGAGGCTCTTGGCGAGCTCTAAGAATTTCGGATCAACATGACGAAAAGCCGAAAAACTTGTGAGATAAACAGAAAAGAAACTAGCGAGCATCACAATCGCAAGCTTTGGCGCCTCACCAATTCCAAGCCAGAGAATTAAAAGTGGGATAAGAGACAACGGTGGGACGATGCGGATAATTTCCAAGGGGTAGTGCAGTGTCTCTTCTAAAGCTTCGTGTCGCGCACACATCCACGATAAGAACAAAGCCAAACTCGCGCTAATCGAGTATCCGGTAATGACGCGTGAGAAGCTTGCCCCGACGTGGGAAAAAAGCGTCCCGTCGCAGACCATATCGTAAGCGGCACGAAGCACAGCCGCAGGCGAAGGCAATAAAAGCGAATTCACTGCCCCACAAGCGCTTGCTATGGCCCAGGCTAAGAGGGTCAAAACTGGCACTGCCACATTCAGTAGAAACCGCAACCCTGGCTTCAAAGACAAAACTCCCACGAAGTGACGGAAATAAGTTTTCGAATCTTAAGGAAGAATCTCTAAAAAAAGTAAATGCCCTCTTATTTGAGGTGGAGGCTTTTTTAGCCAAATCGCTTGATAGAGTAAGCAGAATCACAAAACATTGACTGTTTTTATTGGCCTCATTTGTCCATAAAAACGAAGGGCTTTAATGGAGTATGAATAGGACTTCTTCTAGCCATAAATAGCAAACGGCGGCACCGTTTTTTTGCGCCCCCGTTTGCACACATTAAGCCTCAAAGTCTTTTCGGTTCTTACTTTTCGAAGACTTTCTTTCCTTCAAAGTACACAGTCGTAACCTGTCCCTTGTGAATTTCGTTTTTCGGGGCAGAAGTAATGTCTGTTGCTAAGAAAAGGAAATCTGCGTGCTTACCGACTTCAACCGATCCTCGGTCCTTCTCGATTCCGAGTTGTTTAGCACCATTGATCGTTAAAACATCGAGCATTTCTTCCATGCCAATCTGTTCTTTGCTGTCAACAAAAAAGATTGAACCCTCGGGATAAATAGCGGTATCAAGCGTTCCGTTAACCGCAAGTTCAATGATGTTTGCGATATCGCAAGGTGCTCCAGAACTCGCTGGGAAGTCTGTAGAAGATGTCATCACGATGCCGCGATCGACCATCGACTTCATCGGGTAACCTGCCATGTAGAAGTCTCGATCGATCTTCGTCCAAAGATTAGGCAAGTCTTTTGTCTTGCCATATCTCCAACAGATGTTGGTTGCCGTGTAAATGTCGTGCTTAGCCATAAGATCTTTTGTGGCCTCGGTGACGTTTCTTGTGTGACCAACGCAATCACGACGTTGCTCGACATCGATATTCGCACAGAGTTTGGCCATGGCGCTTAACTTAGAGAAGCCACTGCGCATATCCGTAGGGGCAAAGATAAGACTCAACCGGTAGCCCTTAAATTCAAGGTTCATAGCCTCTCTCCTTTAGAAACGGCAATCATCTTTAAGACGAGTAGCTCTGGGTCGTCTGTTTCAAATTCCACAGCCGTTCCATCTGGCAATCGAACCGCAATTTGTCGAAGACGATGGATTCGAGAGTTCGGCTTGGAAAGGAGCTTTCTGAGATTACTTGGGTAGTATTTGTCGACTTGAACGACGTTTACCGCTTGAGAATCGACAACTTCAACTTGTGGTTCCGCTTTCTTCGCTTGTTGCACTGATACTGAATTAAGCGATTTCGGCTCAAGCTTTTTTCGTATGTGGCGAAAGTGGTGCTCTAGTGTTGCTAGCGTAGGCATGCAACCTGGTATCAAAAACTTTTTGAACTCCTTGCTGTAGTAGAACTTTTTTTCAGAGAGCTTGCTTGCAGTCCAGGCTTTGTAGGCTCTCTCCCAATCAACTTTGTAGGTCATTATCGCCTCACCGTGTTGTTAACGATGGGCGAATTAGACCTGAACTTAATTAGGGCATCTGAGCGATGGGGAGCTTACCTTTTATCACGAAAAGAGGTCAACTGAATTTTGAACGAGCCTAAAAAAAGCCTAGGCAGTTCCTTAGAGAAAGCACAGGCAGTATCGTTAAAAAATCAAATGACAATTCTCGTGAGAATAAACGAGAAAAGTTGCTTTTCTTTTTTTTATTTTGCCTACAAAAACAAAACCAAATAAGGTAAGCAACCGTCAAGGGAAGTTCTACTAACAAAACGGCTTTCTAGCGTTTGATTGACCTTACTTGTCTAAAGTTTCGCGTTTTCTGTCACGGGTTTTCAAGATAAACTTCGGGCTCTCAAAGTAAATTTATTTCGGCTCGCACTAGGATTGACTATGAAAATTACGGTTTTTCTTGCCTCAAATTTAGGAAACTCCCCTCTTTTTCAAGAAAAGGCCAAAGAGCTTGGTCGCTGGATTGCCCAAAACGGTCACACCCTCGTTTATGGCGGCTCGCACTGTGGTTTGATGGGTATTCTTGCCCGTAGTGCCTTAAGTTCTGGAGGCAAAGTAATCGGCATTGAACCACAGTTTTTTATTGAGAAAGCGCTCCAACTCGAAGGTCTTACAGAGTTAATCGTGACACCCGATATGGCTGGTCGCAAAACGAAACTTCTAGAACTGGGAGAAGCGTTCATTGTTTTTCCTGGCGGCTTAGGCACCTTAGAAGAACTTGCAGACCTCCTAGCGGCTAAGGGCCTAAAGCACGTTCTTTCCCCCTGCCTTTTTTATAACCTTGATGGCTTTTATAACCCGATTGCCGACTTTGTAAAGCGCGGCTACGAAATCGGCTACATCACAAAAGAAAAGCTTGAGGGAGTGTGTTTTGTTGATTCCCTTGATGCCATTGAAAAGGCGCTTGGAAATCATCGGGCCTAAGAAAATGGGCGAACCCACAAGGGAGTTCGCCCTAGATCGAACGCACTTTAAAAAATAATCGCGTTTTAGATAAACATCGTCACAGCCACAACAGCCAAAGCGACGATTGTTGGGATGCAGTTACGCTTAACGATTTCCATCGGGTTAATGCCAGCAAGGCCCGCGCAAATAATCGCAGCTCCCGCCACAGGACTCATCGTGCGGCCTAGACCCGCAGCAATCTGCGCCACAGAACCGAGTTCAATGATGCCAAGACCAAAGTCAGCCGCATGCGGCGTAATCGCACCATTAAAGGCCAGGGCCGCAGCGTTACCAGAACCAGTTACAGCGGCCATCACAAAGGGACCAGCGGCCGCGGCAAACTGTGCGACAGATTGCGAGCCCTTCATCGCGTTGATTAAAACGTCGATCATGCCCATCGACTTCATACCAGCGCAGAAGAACGCGGCAGCAGCAATAAGGATCACAACTTCAGAAAAGCCGTCGCCTGCGCCTTTGCAGAATTTACGCGAGGCATCTCCTAAGTTCGGGCGCGTGACAACAAGAGCAATCGCGCAACCGATAAGCATGGCAACAGGAACGCTCATGTAGGGGATCCACCCGACTTGCTTCGAACTAATAACAAGCAAAACAAGCGGAATAATAGGTAGCAAGGCATAAAGGTAATTGACCTTCATGTCAGCTTTTTCTTGTGTTGCCGCGCCATTATCTTCAGGCTCGTACGAACCCACGCCTTCTTTACGAACGTAAGAGATTACAGCCAAAACAAGCGTTGCTGCGATAAGACCGTAAATGCAAGGCCAGAATTCGGTTGCAATCACCGTCATCACGTCCGTCTTAGCGATTTCAGCAACCTGTGGGTTAAACATCAATCCTGGGCTTACCACTGAACCCCAAGTACCTAGGTACACAGCAGAGGCTGCCATCGCGGGTTTCACTTTCAAGGCAATCAATGTTGGAATGAGTAAAACGCCAACAGCCGCAGCAATACCGCCCGCAGAAGGTAAGGCAATGTTTAAAAACCAAGTAATCACAACCGTACCTGGAATGATGATAAGCGGTACCTTACGCAAGGGTTGCACGAGAGCGGCAACCAAGTGATCTGAACACTTGGTGTAGACCATCAAAGCACCAAAGCCCATCACAATCGTAATCGTGGGGACCAAGCCTCCGTTAACGAGTTGCTTAACGAAGGCGTTAACAGACCCGCCTAAGTCGCCACCGATCAATGCCATCAGTGCGCCCGCAAGCGTCAAGACTATGCGTGCTTCGTAGTTTTTAAAGATAAGCCAGAACGTCGCTATGACGATTGCGACTCCCAACCAAAACATCAACATATTTTCCTCCTTTTTTTATAGTGACCCTAAGGCCTCAAAACACGCATCAAGTGTCTCATGCGCCTTAGTTAATTGTGTGCGCTTTGCAGTAAGCCAATTTTCATCTTCAGAAAGACGCTTTTCTTGCGCCTCAAGTGCTTGGCTAACTGCCTCAGGGGCTGGACCACCAGCTCCGACGCGCGTCTTAACGACAAAGGCTGGCGACAAGCTTTCACGAAGTTCTGTTTCCGTAAGCGGCAACTCCTCGTCTTTATCCTCAAGGCGCTTAATGACTGCGCGATAAATTTCTTTTGCCTTCTCATAGGGGAAGTTTTTCGGGATCCAGCCGTTTTGGCGAGCCACAGTAACCATCTCACTTGAGAAGTTATGTCCAACACGGAATGGCACGTGAAAGCGATGCTGCAAAACCTCGGCTAAAGCCATTGTCGTGGTCCAGTCGTTTTCAAGCTCTTCTAGCGCACGCTCTGGATGCACTCGAAGCATCGAATAGGCCCAGTCAGCGAGCTTAAGCATGTGAACAGCATCGACAAAAACGCGGGTGTTATCTTCAGAAACCGACTCCTTATTGTCGTACATACCGAGATTTAAGTTATGTGCACGAATAAAGGCTGTCGTCGCTTCGCCGACAACGTCGCTTGCTTTAGTACGCGTCTTTTGAATAATGCCCGGATTTCTCTTTTGCGGCATCGCTGAAGACGCATAGGCCGCTCCTGAATCTAAGAGCAACCAAGGACGAGTCTGAGAGTACTGCTGCGCGATATCTTGCATTAAGGTGCCGATTCGCACGGCAACATTAGAAGCGATCGAAGCGCCTTCAAGCGGAATATCAAATAGGCTCACCTGTGAGCTATCTAAGCCATTTAAGATTGGTGCATCAAACCCTAAGAGTTCAGCTAAGCGTTGGCGATTTAATGGCCAAGAGGAATTGGCAAGAACGCCTGAACCTAAGGCTGAGCAATTCACACGAGTCCAAAGGCTCTTAATGCGATCAGCGTCACGCTCGAAGGATTCCAAGAAGGCTGCGAGATAGTAAGCGAAGGTAATGGGCATCGCCTGCACGCCATTGGTGTAGGCTGGCAGATAGGTCTCGGTGTTTTTCTTTGCCAATTGAAGTAAACGGCGACGAAACGCATTTAGGTTCTCGGCAAAGTCTGCAACCGACTCACGCAATCGCGCTTGATTAAGAGTGGCGAAAATATCCTGACGGCTTCTTCCTGTATGAATCAGCGTTGCAAGCTGCCCGCACGAAGCAATCAAGAGCTTTTCTAGCGGCATGATATCGGTAAAAGGCGGCAACTCTTTTTGCTTTTCTTCGGCGTCTTTTTGCGCCTTCGCGATAATCTTCGCTTCCTCGTCTGTGACAATCTTTTCTTCATGAAGCATCACAAGGGAGGCGCGATTAATTCTATTTTGCCAGTATCCCCAGGTCTTAAGTGCGGCTTCGTCGCTTGTTGCGACTTCACGATCGCACCCCCAGGGAATCGTATTCATGGTTTTCATTGGGACTCTCCTTATAGTCAAAAAGTTATCCCTCCATCGAAAACCGAGTATAGGGTGAACCCATTAGATTTAGCATATGAAATTTCTCACGCTTTCGTGTCATCTTTTTAACACGCATTTTCTAAGAACGCCTCTCTTTTTTGCGAAAACTCAGACTTTTTCTGCTTTTCTGAATTTTGTCGTGTTTTTCTATGCTAAATTTCACACGCAATTACGTGTCAAATTATGAATTCATAGGTTTCCGATATGCCCTCTGACCATCATCTTTTACAAAACAACCTCACAAACTGGGAGCTTGTCTTCTCAGTTCTTGATGAGGGCTCGTTTGCGAAGGCAGCGATGAAAAACCGCTTAGATCGTCCGCAGCTTTCGCGCTTAATTAAAGCGCTCGAAACGGAAATCGGACGCCCTCTTTTTATTCGGCAAGGTAGAAAAATCCGCCCAACGCTTTTTGCTCTTGAATCTAAAGAAACCTTAGCGCCTCTTATCGAAAACTTTAATGGCGCCGTTAAGCTTCTCGTTAACAGCCGAGACGAATTAAAGGGAAACATTCGCTTTGGTGCGATGCCTGGCTTTTTGCAGCAGCAAATCGTCCCCTTGATTGTGGAATTTCAAAAGTCCTACCCGGAAATTACCTTTGATGTGATTGCTGAAGAAAATCCCGAAATCCTTCTTAACGGTAGCTTAGATGTGATGCTTTACTATGGTCCAAGACCCGAAAAGGGGCTAGTTGAACACTGGGTAACGCGTTCTCTTTTTGTTCCCTGTGCCTCTCCTTCCTACCTAAAGAAAGCAGGAAAACCCAAAACGCCCGCAGACCTTGCGAATCACTCGGGCATTATCTTCACAGGCTCATGCCGCCCCCATAGCGATGTGTTGCAACTCGGTACCGAAGAAGCACACTACTGTTGGAAGTCGCAAATTCGTTTTAATAACATTCTTTCGGCAAAAAATGCGGCAGTAAACGGCGCAGGAATTCTTTTGGATTGCCCGGCGCACCACTGCTTTGACGATATTGTCGGCGGAAGGCTTGTCCCAGTTCTTTCTGGCTGGCACACACCGAACATAGAAAACTACATCGGAACAACGACAGAGGCCGCTTCCCTTAAACGCGTGAAAACCTTTATCGATTGGTACATCCGTAGGCGTAGAGAAATCGAAGGTGCGCTCATCCGTCGCCTTCAATGGGACTTTGGTGTTGTGGTCTCATAAAGGAGTCAAGCGATGAGAAAAGAAACAACTCTTGATAAAGAACTTTTGAGGCTTTGGCGAGGTAATGTATGCGACGCACCGCTAAAGAAAAGCGAAGTCTCTCGTGTTGCAAAGGCCCTACTTCGTTTACAACGAGGCCTTACAGGCAATCGCAACCTCATTGGCACGAACTACATGCAAGACGAAGCTTCGCTTGGTGCCTACCTTCTTTACTACTACCCGATAACACATCGGCAAATCACGCTTGCCTTAGATAGTTTCTACAAAAAAACCGCACTGCGTGATGCTACGTTTATTCGAATTTTGGATGTAGGTTCAGGGCCAGGCCCCGCATCGATGGCTATTGTCGATTATTTGATAAAGCGAGGATTCTCTGAAGCTAACATAGCAGTTGACTTAGTCGATGCAAGTGCCAAAGCACTAGCCTTGGCTAAATCTCTTTTTGAGAAAGTGCATCCCAACATCAAAGTGACAAGCAAAGTCACTTCGCTAGAAGATTCCAAAACACAGTTTGATGCCGATTACGAGATTATCGTAGCAAGCCACGTCATAAATGAGCTCTGGAAAACAAAGTCCAATTCCAAAGAATTACGCGTAGCTTTTATTAAGAAGCTCTCAACTTATCTAAGGCTTAACGGGGCGCTTTTAATTTCTGAACCGGCACTGACAGAAACAAGTCGAGCAACTTTAGGTCTTATTGCTTCGCTTCTTGACGCTCACATACGGATCATTGCGCCCTGCCCAGATGCAATTAACGAGCAAGGCACTTGCCCTCTCTTTTTAAGTGACGCCTCGAGTAAAGCAACATGTCACGCAAGTATCGCCTCAGACTTCAATGCCACCGTCCGGGCTCTAGCCAAGGAAGCTGGGCTAACTCGGGAAGAAGTGAAGATGACCTTTTTGGCCTTTTTGAAAACGAAAGAAAAACGGCAAGGGAAAGAAGAACTACGCATCGTTTCTGATGCAATGCTCAATAAGTCAGGGCGTATCCGCTACTTACTGTGTGATGGGAAAAAGCGTTTCCCGATTAGTGCGAAAGCCGATTCTATCCACGCAAAAGAGATAGGATTTTTTCAACTCAAGCGTTACGACACGATTGAAATAACGGAGCCAGAACTTCGCGGGGAAACAAGCAATCCGTCGTTGGGAATTGGCGAGAAGACTCAAATACAAGTTCATGCCTTTGCGCCTGAAGCGAAAGGGGGGAATGCGAAACTACTTCAAGTGAAAAGAAATCGTCACGAAAAAAATCGGAGAAAAAACTGCAAGAAAAACCAAAGGCAAGCACACACATACAAACGTATAATCCCGAAGAAGAAAAGTCTTTCTTTACAGGCAGAAAATGACTAATTCCGCTTTGAAACTTGCGCCTTATGGAGAATCAAATTTTCCGATTCTCCGAGCCAATAACCTTGCTTACGTTGATAAGACCGAATTCATTGCCAAACTTGAG
>CAVJUW010000029.1:0-19037 GCA_963652725.1 Bacteroidaceae bacterium
GTTTTAAGAAGCGATAAAAGCAATTTTCGTCGGTTATAACTGACAGAATCGGTATTTTCCGTCACTTTATATAACTGACAAATCCTATAATTTTTACGATAAACGTCGTCTTCAAAAAATCGGTGAGATCTTCCCTAAATAGGTGCTCTCGATGGAGGCCTTCGATCTAAGCCACAACGGAATCATTCAACACAATATCCACGATTTCTTATTAGACCCCGTGTGGGGATAATGGGAAAACTTGGGAATTTTTTAAATTTCCCTAAAAAACAGAATGCCGCCGCCTCATATCCTCCACGATAGGCCAATTTTGAAAATGAATCCTAAGGTATCTATCGTAATTTTGCCTTCAATTTCATTACGTTTTAACTAAAATCTTAATGTTTATAAGAAAGGAAAATTTGGACATTAAAGGAGCGCTCCGTGACAGAAATCATCTATGGTGTATGGGACGGCAAAGTCATCGATCATCGCACTGAAAAAGCCGATACGAATGAGATTGCCATTGAATCGATTGCAGAATACGACCCAGAAAACCCTGTTTCTGCGATTGTCTCAAATAAGGGCTTTCTCGTTCTCGATCCCAATCTAAGTCTTGCCTCAGTTTTAAGTGATTACTACAAAGTCGTTCGCCAAAATTCCTGCGGGCGCTGCACACCGTGCCGCAATGCCTCTGTAGAAATCGACGAGGCCTTAAGTGCACTCGCTAACGGTCAAGGGCTCTTAATTGACTGGGACAAAGTCAAAGCGGCTGCGCTTCAGATGGACGAGACGAGCCTATGCGGCATCGGCAGGACAAGTTGCAAGGCGATTATCGGTGCCTTAGAGCACTTTAAAGATGAACTCTTTAAAGCCGGGCGCACCTTCACGGGTTCCTACGGCGTTCTCACTTCAAGCTGCATCGAAGGCTGTCCCGACCACGTCAACATCCCACGCTATATGGATTATGTGCGTGACGGCGAGGATGCTCTTGCTAGAGCCGTCATCCTAGAAAACTACGCAATGGTTGCAACTTGCGGCCGTGTTTGCGTACATCCCTGCGAGAAAGCGTGCCGCAGAAACGCTCTTGAAGGCTCTCTTGCTATTAAAGACGTCAAGCGCGCCATTGCAGAAAACACCGCAGGGACAATTGCCGATCTCTTTAAAGGAGAGGCGAAGATTGATCCGATTAAACCGACGGTAGCCATTGTTGGTGCGGGACCGGCTGGATTAAATTGCGCTTATCACCTCTTAAAGAACGGTTTCCCCGTTGATATTTACGACAATGACAGTGAAGCAGGCGGCATGACGCTTCGTGGCATCCCGCCGTATCGCCTCCCGAAAGACCAATTAAAAGCCGAAACCGACGCCATCAAGAATCTTGGTGCAACGTTTTACTATGGGAAAAAGCTCGGGAAAGACATTAGTCTCAGCGATCTACACGCTAAATACAAGGCCGTTTTCTTAGGTATCGGATGCGCTAAGGGTGCCTACCTCGGATTACCCGATGAAGACACAAGCCTTAAAGGCTATCGAAACGGCATCGATTTCTTACTTGAGATTGAAAAGGAAGTGCTCGCAGGTCGCCACCCGAAACTCGAAGGTGACATCGCTATCGTCGGTTGCGGCAATGTGGCAATGGACTGCTGCAGGACTGCGCGCCGCGTCACAAACGGTCGTGTTCACTTAATCTACCGCCGTACACTCAAAGAAGCACCCGCGGATAAAGCTGAGATTGCTGAAGCCAAAGAAGAGGGCGTTGAGTTCCATTTCCTCACGAATCCCGTGGGATTGGTTAGCGAAAACGGTGTTTTAACGGGCGTGAAGTTAACGAAGATGCAGTTAACGGAACCCGATGCACGAGGCCGTATGGGAGTTGCTCCCGTTGCAGGTAGCGAATTCACCCTTGGTTGCTCAACACTAGTTGCCGCCATTGGTCAACAGATTGAAAAGGGCGTTATCGATGAAGCCTCAGGCGTTAAACTCGGACGCCGTGGCAATATCGAAGTTGATGCCACACAGATGAGCTCTGCGCCTGGCATCTTCGCAGGCGGCGACTGCGCCACGGGACCTGCGACACTGATCGGTGCCATTTCTCAAGGTGGGCGTGCTGCGAAATCGATTGCCGCTTTCCTTGAAGATAGACCCCGCTTTAACCCAAGAGATCGCGCAAGCGAAATCATTCGTGATCTAAAACTTGTTTGGGATACCGTCGAACCCTGCAAAGCAAAGCCTCGCCTGGCAATTCACCCAGTGGATGCCGCTAAACGCATTACAAACTTTGCTCCCGCTGACAGCGGCTTTACGAAAGCCGAAGCCCGTATGGAAGCAAGCCGCTGTATGCGTTGCTATCGCATTGTTCGGTTCTATACCGAAAAGACAATCCCGAATTCCAACATCGCCTAAATCGCAGAGGATCACGAACTATGAAAGCTACTATCAATAACATTGCGGTTGAATTCAACGAGGGCGATACGATTCTTGCAGTGGCAAAGAAAGCCGGTATCTTTATTCCGACACTTTGCGCGCTTTTACCAATCGACCATACGCCAGGGACCTGCCGCGTCTGCTTAGTTGAAGTACGTGATGGCGAGAAATCGCAAATCGTCACGGCCTGCACAACACCCATGAAAGAGGGGATGGAGGTCTTTACCCGAACCGATGCCGTGCGTGAAATGCAGCGTAAACAAGTGGCGTGGATCTTCACCGATCACGACCAAAATTGCGCTGCGTGCCCAAGACACGGCGACTGCGAATTGCAAGACGCAGCCGTTTACGTCGGTTTACTCGAAAATCCCGATAGCGGTTCGCGCTTAGCGCCACGCCCCTACGATGACTCAGCATCCGCGCTCGTAAGAGATGCGAGTAAGTGCATTCGTTGCGCGCGCTGCGTTGAGGTTTGCCGCAAGATTCAGGGAGTGAGTGCCTTAACGCTTGAAGGCTTTGGTACAAGCATGGGGGTCGGTATCGCCGGAGCCTCTCGCTGGGCAGATAGCGCTCAGTGCGTGCAGTGCGGACAGTGCACCCTTGTTTGCCCAGTTGGCGCACTTGCCGAAAAAGATCAAACCGAAACAGCCATTAGCTGGTTTAATAACCCAGACATTAAGACCGTTGTCGCTTTTGCCCCCTCTGTGCGTGTCACATTAGGCGAATCCTTTGGAATGCCCTTAGGGACAAATGCAGAAAAACGCATTGTCACAGCCTTAAAGAACATCGGCGCCGATTTCGTGTGCGACGTGAACTGGGCGGCTGACCTCACGATTATGGAAGAGGGCACAGAGCTTATCGAACGCATCAAAACGGGTGGAACGCTCCCGATGATGACAAGCTGCTGCCCGGGCTGGATTAACTTTGTGGAAAAAGTCAATCCCGAAGTCATCCCCAATCTTTCGACAACGCGTTCGCCACAAGCAATCTTTGGTGCTTTAGCCAAGACCTATTTTGCTAAGAAAAAGGGCGTTGACCCGAAGAAACTTCGCTTTATCTCTGTGATGCCTTGCACAGCCAAGAAAGACGAGGCCATACGCGATCAGCTTAAGCAAAACGGAACACCTGATACGGATTTGGTGCTTACCGTGCGTGAGTTTGCGCGACTTCTGAAAAAGCATGGTGTCGATCTATCGAAGACGCCAGAAAGCGAATTCGATTCTCCTGTGATGAGTGAAAACACCGGTGCAGGTGTCATTTTTGGTGCCACAGGCGGTGTGATGGAAGCGGCTATCCGTACGGTTCACTTCGTTTTAACCGGTAAAGAGTTAGGACCGATTGAATTCGAACCCGTGCGCGGCATGGATTGGCTCAAAGAGGCTACCCTTGACTTAGGGGCAGCAGGCAAAGTGCGTATCGCTGTAGCGCACGGCCTTGCGAATGCCCAAAAGGTCGTCGATCAAATTAAGGCTGGAACCTCTCCTTATCACTTTATCGAAATCATGGCCTGTCCTGGCGGCTGCGTTGACGGGGGCGGCACACCGCGCGTTAAAGGCGAGTATTTGACGCGAGCCAACACCCGTATCGATGCAATCTACCAAATCGATAAGAATCGCAAGATGCGCCAAAGCCATAAGAACCCTGACGTACAACGCGTCTACGAAGAGTTCTTAGGAAAACCGTGCTCTGAGATTTCGCATCACCTGTTACACACCTCGTATACCGACCGTCGTGTGTCAGAAAAACCTGTTTCCTTAGAGACATTACGTAGAAAACTCCATAACTAAACCATATTTTTCCCCTCTAGATAAGTCCTGCGTTTTAACGGCGTCAGGACTTATTTTTTACTTTGGCCCGTTTTTCTGTCGTTTATGGGGGCCGTTTTGCTGTCGCTCCCTTTTAGAGGGGGCTATTTTCCTGTCGTTTGTGTTAACGCTCGGTGAGTTTCACTGTCGCAAATGCGTTTGATGGTGCCGTTTTGCTGTCGTTTTGCTTTTATCTGGGTCCGTTTTGGTGTCGCTAGTCCCAACAGAGGATCCGTTTTACTGTCGCTTTTCTTTAGCGGGTTCGTTTTCCTGTCGCCTCAGAATCGACGAATCGTTTATCCGTCATTTTCTTCCAAGAGGGTCTGATTTAATGACGCAAAGTCTAAAGACGGGGCCGATTTGCTGTCGTTTTGCTTTTATCCGGGTCCGTTTTGGTGTCGCTAGTCCCAACAGAGGATCCGTTTTACTGTCGCTTTTCTTTAGCGGGGTCGTTTATCTGTCGCAATCCCGAAAAGGTGGTCACGAAAACAAGAATCAATTTGCTAGTAATCGGTCACATTCTGTTTTTCTATTAAAAAACAGGAAGTGACCTGAAAAGATTTCGTGTTGCGGCTTTGCGTCTAACTGACAGAATCAACGATCTTTTGGATGCTCTCGGGCGTCATCAGAATCACGAGGCGCACCGATGCTCGCGTCATCGCTAGATAAAGAAGAGACTTTTCTTTTTCCCCGAATTCGGCATAGTCCCATTCGGTGATAATCACGCAAGGAGAATTCAATCCCTTAAAACGCCTTACGGTATCAAAGAAGATTTCTCCCTCGGTAAAGAGCATATTGCCTTCTTTATTAAAGGCACCTGTTGGCTTACGAAACATAAACTCTTGCAAGCCTTCGCGCTTAATGAGTTGCGAGGAACCTAAGCCGTGCGCTGTAAGAAGCGCAATGTCTTTCGTCTGAAAGCCCTGAGCAATCGCATCTTGCAAGGCTTTGGTGGTTGCCTTCTTAAAGTCAGCATTAGCGACATCGATAATGTCAAAAAATATCTCTTTAATGCGACTATTTCCCTCAAAGTCAGGGGACACAATCCCTAAGCGAATCATGTAGCCAGCTAGTTTTACCGAAACGCGAGCCGATTCCATCGAGCGCACAAGAATATGGTCTTGCGACTGGAATTCTGGTCTAGCGTATTCGCTATGAAGGAAGTTATCACGAAGCGTATAGAGGTGCCCCGTCTCGGTTAAGGCATTGGCTAAGGCTGAAATCCAGTCAACTTTAAAGTCTTCTGCACCGTCAACAACAATGGTATCGTAAAGGATTTCCGTTTTTGCAAGCGCCACGCAGGCCTTACTCGAAATCTTTTCAAACCAGGCCGCTTTTTGATCGTCGGTGAGCGTTGCAGGATCTGTTTCTTCGTGTGTGACTTCACGAGAAAACTCGTGCCAGGTCCCGAAGAAACGCAATTTCGACGCAAAAGGCGAATTTCTCAAGCGCTCAATGTTGTTGCGGTTAAAGCCAAGATAAAGCGCTTTTTCGCCTTTTTCCACGGCTCTTTTTAAAAGCGCAACGGCAAGTCTTGTTTTTCCGCCCCCAGCAGGCGCTTCAACCTCAATGACGGCAGAGCTAGTTTCAATACGAGGCACCCATTTGGATAATTCTTCGCAGCCTTGATCGCCGATAGCCGTTTGTCCTTGAACAAGGGCCGAAATGTTGGGAGCAACTTCAATCGTTCCTTGGAAAAATTCGACAATCTCTCTTGCCGTTGGCGCTTCGCCCTTAATGGGTTCTCGATCGATTTTGAAAATGATTGATGCCAAATCTTTAAATCGGCTCGAGTCGATGATGTGTATGCCCGAGCGATTAAAAGAAGAGATGGCTTGAACATTCCCGTAGGGGAGAACGAGAAAATGCTTAAAACGCAAATACTGATGTGAAAAACGCGCCCTAAGCCGCCTGTGAATAAGCCTTCCTTGATTTTCAACTTGAGCGTTGATACTTCTTACTTCGCCCGCGTAATTGCGAACAAGTTCTCCTGCCTCACTTGCTGTGAGGCTTCCCGCTTTGATTTCAAGAACAACCACCGCGCCCGTTGGCGTAACGACAACCGTATCGAATTCCCCGAGGACGCGACCCGAGGCACTCGTTGCCTCGTAGTTAAGAAAGACAGTAAAACCTTGCGGTAAGTCAGTAAGCGCTATTTTTACAGTGAGCTCAGCCGCGCCTCCTGCCGTACTTTGGTCGATTGGATGAAAAGGATTTTCGATGATTCGAGCCATCAGCGCACCTAAGAAAAAAGCGAGCTTTACAGTTGCTGCACATCAATACCCGCACGTTTTAAAAAGCGAATCCCTGAGTCATCACGGTAAATCTCGTGATAGTAGACGTGTTCGATACCGCACTTTTGTATGAGAAGAGCGCAGTGAATGCAGGGCGAATGGGTGATAAAGATGCTCGCACCTCGGCTAGAGAAGCCATTAAAAGCTAATTTTGAGATGGCATTGAGTTCTGCGTGCTGCACCTCAGGGCGTGTGACGAGTTTGCCGTCAACCTCAACCTCGCAGCAGTTGTCATAGCCAGTAGGCATGCCGTTCCAGCCAATGGAGATGATGGCGTTGTTTTTTACGATGACGCAACCGACTTTAAGGCGCACTGCATAACTACGTTCAGAAGCAATCTGCGCGATGTGCATATACATCGCATTGTCTTTTTTCACGTCCATCGTTTCACCTCGCTTAAATCCCCAAAAATTGGGGAGCCTTATAATTTCTAAATTCTAACATTACCCCATTTCACTTCGCGGTTATTTTTAAGTTTATGCTCTAGGGCTTTATCAAAAATAAGTAGAGAAATTTCTGTTTATTCAAGGGAAAATCATGCAAAAAGACTTCGTCAAAATTACGCTAAAAATGGATAGAGAACTCATTGCCGAAGCCGATAGCGTTTTTCGTAAATTAGGTATGGACTTTAGTACGGCTTGGAACATCTTCGTTCGCCAAACCGTGCGCGAAAGAAGGCTTCCCTTTCAGCCGACGCTTGATGTGAAAGCGCCAGAGCTAGAAACAACGAACTCACAAAAAGAGAATCCTTTCTTAAAAGAATTTGAAAAAGAGGCGAAAAGCGTCAATGAAACGCTAAAAGAAATGGGCCTATAGGTCTAATAGGGATTTCGATAAATAAAACGCCCCGCAAAAATAGAGCAAGGGCGTTTTTTCATGTATTCCGATTTATTTTGTTTTCAACACATTGTCTTCTAACCAAGTCTCAAGCAATTGCGCGACGACAACGTTGTTTTTCTCAGCAAACATAAAGTGAGAATTCCCGTAAATACCTAATTTAGGAAGTTCAACAACTTGAGCGTTGCCGCCATACTTATTGACGCAATCGGCCCAGAGATGAGCCATCTTCACCGCGGCGCGCCAATAATCGGTATGTGGATTTTTTGTGGGCTCGCTCGGAATGAAGTCGCCGTAATAAAGGACAATCGGGTAGCGCGTGAATTTCTTAAAGTCCTCTAGCGAAACTTCTCCTGCCTTAAAAGTACCGAAAAAGCTTGAATTCTCAATAGGAGCTGGGACTTCTCCTTTTGGGAAAACAAAGCCACTTGCTGCCTCATAAGCGACAATCCCTTTTAAGTTTTCGCTCATCATGCCTGTAATCCAGCCAACACCACAGCCTTGAGAGTGCGTAACGAGCACTGACGGGCCACTTTTCTTGAGGACCTCAGTCATTGCCTTAGCGTTGACAAGTGCGTCATAGGGCGCCGTGTTCGGTGTCATCTGTCTAAAGAACTGATTGATCGATTCCTTATCTTGAGGAAATTGGCTTTTCTCGTAGAAATTAGGCCATAGACCCATACGGAACTGTCCAAACCAAAAGCCTTCATCGGGAGTTGCGTTGATTTGACCGCTCACGACCGAGCGCCCCGCAGCGCCCCTGCGTGGTTGATCGACCACGTAAACCGGATAACGCTCACGAAGAAAAAGCGTTTTAAAGCCTTCGCGGCCATCTGGAGTCGTATCCCAAGTTTTCGAAAACTGCCCAGCACCATGCAAAAAAACGAGAGGCACAGCCTTAGCCTTATAGGGAATCTGGTAAGAGACATAGGCGTGATCGCCATGTAAGCTCTGAGCCTCTGGCTTAGGCTCGTAGGGATTGTATGTTGCCTTCGCTTCGATTACCGTGCCGCCGGCAGCAAAACTACCTTGACTCTCAATAATAAGAGGACTTGCCCCAACTGCAATCGGTGAAACACACGCCATAAATAACCCCACTTTCAATAATGTGTTCATGATTAGCGTCCTTCTTTTTCTCAAATACTGTTTTTCTGTCACAGGACCAAACCATCTCAGAGCCGCTTTCGGATTGTTTTTGCAAGAGCGCTAAATGCACCATTGCCGTATTGGGTTTAGCCCTGTGCCAATTTTTGCAATTAACGTGCGTTTTTCACTGTACGTGAAAAGAACTCGGTTAATTTAGCGACTTCCTCATTGACGTATTTCGGAACGTAATACGTTTGGATATGTGTCGCACCTTCAATCTTGTAGAGCTCTTTGTCTTTCGTGCCAGTAGCAAGAGCAAACACTTCTTCTGTCATGTAAAGCGAATCGGCTTTGCTGCCTGCGATCATCAACAAAGGAACGTTAATGAGATTGATCTGATCTCGGGCATCCCAGGTCATTAAATCCAGAAGGCTCGCCTCTGTATAAGAAAAGGTCGAATTCGGATGACGATGTGTGCGACCGTAGTAAATCATTCCTTCACGGTACAAATCCGTAGAAATCTTGGCGATGGATTCATCGGTAAGCTTATCGAAATCCATTGTGCCTGCGAGAGTGACTGTTCCATTTTTCGCATCGCGAGCGCGAGCCTCGATGGCATGAGCTAAGCGCTCTTGGACCGTATCCTTACCACTATTGATGTAACCTAAACGGCGCACTTCGCCACTATTGAACATGGAAAGTGTTGCAACAGCCTTCACGCGCTTATCACTTTTCACAGCATTTAACGTATAGCCGCCACCGCCACAAATACCCAATGCACCGATGCGATTGGCATCAACTCCAAGGTATTGCGTAATGTAATCGATCATGCCGTGAATGTCTTCGGTACGAAACTGAGGCTTGTCCGTGTGACGGGGAAGCCCTTCGCTTGCTCCCTGATAGGAGGCATCGGCAGCAATAGTGACGTAGCCTTCGCTAGCGAGGCGCTGAGCAAAAAGGCCAGCAACCTGTTCTTTGACGCCACCATTGGGATGCGCCACAACAATCGCAGGGTAGGAGCCCTTGGCATCAAAATTTGCCGGCGTATACACGTTAGCCGCAATTTTTAGCCCATTGAGTGTGTAGCTCACAGGATGAATATTGACCTCGCCAGGAACGTTTCTTTCAATGGCACCCTGATAGACAAGGCCATAGGGATTTTTTGTTGTCACGGCCGCGCAGGCTGTTGCCACACACGCAGCGGCAATTCCTGCGGTAATCGTTGTTTTGTTCATTTTCATTGTCCTTAAAAAAGTTAGTGTTTCATTACATTGTCTAAAGTTTTTTGTGCTAAATCAGCTTCTGACTTGCCAACGGTTTTTCGTAAGACCTCGACAAAGCTTTGTAAATCAGCCCCTGTTAGCCCCGTATTAAGTGCCACACGAAGGTGCGAACGAAGCTGTGTGGGCGCAGGCAATGCGGCAAGGGTTGAGACAGTTAAGACTTCGCGCGTTTTCCAATCGAGAACGTCGTTAGCGAAAATATCGCCAAAAAGATGTTCTTTCAGATAGGTATCAATCTCAGGGCAGAATGTGTAGACCTCAGCTTTCACGGGAGCACCGACGAGTTTTGTCTGGGTTGCCGTGCCAAGGGCGCGAATGTCGAGCCCCTTAGCTTTCTTAGTAGGCTCTTTTCCCTCGCTGTCGACCAAGCCCTGGGCCTTTCTCTCTTTCGTAAGATTAAGAAGCGTATTGAGCGCAGTAAGGCTTCTTGGGAAACCAGCGTAAGCATAAAGTTGCACAAAGGCTGCTTTCGCTTCATTTATCGTCACGCCTTGTGTTAAGGCGCGGTTAAGGGCGAGCTTGAGTTTAGCCTCATCGCCTTTTGCCGCATAAGCCATGACAGGAATCAACTCAGTTTGCACTGACGTGAGTTGTGCCTGAGAGGTGCCATTTAGCCCTGCGAAAGCTAGGCATACACCGAGAGCTTTTACAGTGTTTTGAAAAGACATGGTTTCATCCTCATATCGATTAAGCGTATCTTGGCGGCTCAAAATCGAACCGTCGCGCAAATCTTATGAGCTAAGACTTTCTTATCCCATGCCTAAAACTATGGGGGTTTTGCTCTATTCTCTACTCAAAGAGAATAGGGCAGGGATTTAAGAGTTTCGTGCAAGCGTTTTTACTCTAGAAAATCGAAATCGCGAGACCCTGTCGATTCGTTTGCAGTTTTCATGATGACGTCCTGACGAGGGGAGGCACCAAAGAGGCGCTTGTATTCACGGCTAAATTGCGAAGTGCTTTCGTAGCCTACGGTAGCTGCAACGCTTTCGATGCGTAGCCCTTGGGCTAAAAGTAGGCGCTGCGCTTCATGAAGACGCAACCTTTTTTGAAACTGCATCGCTGACAATGAGGTGACATCTTTGAAATGCTTATGAAATGTCGACGGTGCCATGCAGGCAATTTTCGCTAGCGCTTCAATGCTCACGGGCTCGCGGAAATGCTCACGCAACCAATCGATTGCTTTGACAATTTGATCGTTAAACGTGTAATTCGAGCAAAAGTGCGCTAAAGCTTCTCTTTGCGGCCCGCAAAGTAAAAGGTAATGGATCTCTCTTAAGAGCATCGGTAATAAAACGCCGTGTCGCTCTGGATGGCGATACAGTTTCACAAGACGGATAACGGCATCAAGGAGATCCTCTGTGGCTTTACTCACAATAACCGAGGTGGGATTTCGAACTTGCTTTGCCTCAATCCCAAGATTCGGGCTATGTAGGAGTAAGTCCGAAATAATGGCTCTATCCAAAAGAACAGAAACCGAAAGAAATGGTTTTTCGGGCGTTGCATCAGCAATTTGGTAAACCCCAGGCAAATCGAGACTGACGACATTGGTTTCTCCTGGGCCGTAGTTTGCCGTGAAAGAACCAATTAAAGACTTTTTCGATCCCTGTACGACCAAAGCAAACATCGGGCGATAAAAACACTGGTGTTTGCCTTGTTCACAATCAAAACGCGTTAATGCCGTAGAACGAACAACGCCTTCAAGACGTCCTTCTTCGGGAAGCAAAGAAAGAATTTCATCACGAAGAACCATAAGTTCAGAGGACAAGTCAGGCATAGTGCTCTCTCCATTACGAGTTACCAAAGCCCAAGCGTACGTGTTGGCGTTTTTGAAAATTCTATCGTTTCGTATTTTTTCGGTCAATGTGCCTTAGGGGCTCCCGATAAAAAAAGTTAAGGGACGCCACTACGCTTATCGCTCATAGATAAGACGCTAAAAATCAAAGCCTATCAACGATAAACTGCCGTCTATTCCGAAAAACTGTAACATGATGCAGATTTTCGGAATATGAAGTCTTTAAGGAAAGGCAGCTAAAAGACCTAGGGCATCGGTATCCCAAACTTTTCGTACCAGAACTCCCAACGATCGGCAAAAGAAGGAAAGAGATTCTTGCGAATCGTTCCCATCAATTCACGAATCACAGGGTCATCGGCATCAGAGGCTCGACAGTAAACGCTATATTCCCACGCCGGGCGGTGCCAACCTTTTAAGACGGGGAAAACGGCACCTGATGAAAGCTCTCGAGCGACAAATCCCACATTGATATCAATGGCAATGCCTTGCCCAAATAGCAACATATCGCGGCAGGCGAGGGCGTCTCCATACAAAACATGCCGGCAAGAGTCTAAAAAGAAGGTTTCTTCGCCATTTTCTAAGCGATCGGAGTACGAGAGATTCGTTCGAAAGCGATTGAGGATATGATGATTTTTTAAGTCTTCAATTGAATTCGGTAACCCGTAGCGCCTTTTGTATTTTTCGCTTGCCATCAAAAAGGTGTAGCCCTTTGCCGCGGGTAAACAAAAAAGGCCATCGTCTTCAATGCGGTAACTTCCAAGAGAAATATCGGTTTTCCCGCTTAAAAGCGCAGGGATACCGCTATCGGCAGAAATCTCAATCTTAAGGTTGGCAAAGTGCGCCGCACAACGCTCAAGGGAGGTGAAAATTCCCGAGCGATCCATATTCACAGGTAGACTCACATTGATGGTGCGTTGCTCACTACGAGCCTCATACTCATTGTGAATTTGCGCAAGCTCTGCTTCAAGATTACGTTCAGAGCGGATAAATTTCTGCACAAAAGGGGTTAACTTTTGAGCTTGAACGGTAAGAACAGCAGGCCTTTTCTTTCGATCAAAGAGGGGAAAGCCAATTTCTTTTTCCAAATTGGCAATCGTGCGTGAGGCGTCAGCTAGGTCCATATTTTCTGCAAAAGCAGCCTTCGAGAGGCTCCCAAGCTTCATCGCAGAAAACAGTAGCTTCCAAGTTTGCGCATCGTGGATACGTTTCATAGCTTTTCATTTGCCTTAAGAACGTTCGTTTATTTTATGCCTAAACCTTTTGATACCGCCAAATCAATCTTTGACTTACGTCACGAAAAAAAAGGCGCAGCAGAATCAGGAGTATGAAAACTGCTGCGCAAGGAGGGCATATGGAGGGAATGTTTTTTTATTTATTCGGTCTTTTTCAGTTGAGGAACCGTCAAACTTGCCTCAGGCATCAAAATCATGCTCGGATCCTTTGCTAAAAGCGTTAAGGCGAAAGACAATGCTTTATCAAGCGAATCAAACGACTCTGTGAAAAGCAAGTCTTTAACTAAAGCGTGATCTGCCTTGGTTACAAGGATGTAGCGAGCGTGCTGCATATTGCGTGTCACGGCAAAAGCCTTATTAGCACCCATACGGAAATCCGCTAGTAGTTCCGCTTCGATAGCCTCAAAGCACTTTAGGCGACGGCACGTTTGCACGTAAAGGTCGTTGCCCGCACCCTCAGGACACTCGGCTACGACAATGACAACCCCGCCTTCTTTGACTGCGCAACGGGCGCTATCCATCGTTTTTTGCATCTGATAGATATTGATATCCTTGGGGTAACCGCCGCAGGAAGCGATGACTAAGTCGGCTTTTTCCTTAATCGGGCAACCGTAGGCCTTATCGGCAAGCTTGGCGCAAGCCAAGTGCGCTTTCACGAAGTCGCCCGCGAACATGCCAAGAAATTCATGTTTGGCATTGAGCACCGCGTTAAATAAGAATAGGTGACGGCCCTGAGAAAAAAGCTTGACGCCTTCAACTTGGTCTTCGTAACACGGGTTTCCATCGGTGATCCCAAAGCCACAGGCCGGGTTCATCATGTGCTTATGGTTGGCTGTGATCGTATCCAAGGCCGAGCAACCTGGGAGAATCGCCTTACGGCCTCCGCCGTAACCGGCAAAGTAATGCTGCACAACGGTTCCTGTTAAGAAAACGTGATCGACATTACAGATTTCACGGTGCACATTCACGGGCGTGCCACGACTTGTGGTGCCAATAAATTGGAATTCTTCTGTGCGTCGCGCTTGGCTGTTAAAGCAAGGAACACGGTCAAAAACCTCTTTACCGACGGCTTCTTGCATCTCCGCATCTGTCATATCGCGGTGCGCACCGAGCGAGAAAACAATCTTCATATTCGCATCTGGCACACCCAAGCGATTCATTTCATCCAAGAAAACCGGCATAAAGTCAAAGCTATTGGCAACGCGGGTTAAGTCATTGCAGATAAAGACCGCTGTGTCACCAGGTTTAACGGTCTTATCAAGCGTTTCGCAGCCAATCGGATGCCTGATTGCCTCTAAAACTTTCCCTTTTACCTCGCTATCGGGAATTGTCGGAAGTTCTGCGGTATGTAAAACGGCCTTGACTAAAGAGGATTCGAGGCGAGTACTCACGCTTTCTTTCCCGTAAGGAAAACTATAGGTTTTAAGCATGTTTCGTTCTCCTTAATAAAGTCCAATCATCTTCCACCAGGGCAGTCCGCTAGCGATTGCAACAACAAAACTCATTGTCACAAGCACGCAACTGATGCTGTAAAAGCGTGGGCGAGAGAAGTAGCCTTGACCGAAATACAAGGGCCCAGGGCCACTGCCGTATTCTGTTAAACCCCACATCAGGTTTGTGAGAATGCCAAACACGAGGCAGGCAAAAAGCGGGTTAATACCAGCAGAAATCACAATAGAAACAATCGGAACGTAAAGAGCAACCACGTGTGCAGCGCACGTTGCAAACATGTAGTGTAGGTACAGATACACCGCACCCAAAGCAATCATCGTGATCATCGGGTCGACGCCAACGAAGAAGACAGCAAACTGAGCACTAAGCCACTTTAAGAACCCAAGTTGCGCAAGAGCCGTGGCTAAAGAAATAATGGCACCGAACCAAATGACTGTATCCCAGGTCGATCCATCTTTTAAAACATCACGCCAATTCACAGCATTGGTCACAAAAAGGAAAGAGACAAGTCCAATACCTACGGCGGTACCGTCAATGCCGGTAAAGAGGCTTGTTCCCCAACCGATTAACGCTGAGATAAACCCGAAGGCAATGATTTTCTCGCGACGGGTCATCGGGCCCATTTTCACGAGTTCTTCGCGACCCATTTGCTTGGCCTCTGGGGTCTTTTTCAATTCAGGATTAAGAATCTTGTAAGAGAGTAGGGGCATCAAAATAAAGCAGAGAATGCCAGGAACACAGGCGGCCATAAACCAATTACCCCAATTGATCTGCACACCAAAGTTTTCCGCTGCCAACACGGGGCATAGCGAACTTGCTGCCATACCTGTTAAGAAAATCGCACCCGTAATCGGTGTGAATTGGAAACAAGTCATCATCAAAAAGTCACCAATTCTTTTTCCCTTAACGCCAGGCTCGGAATCCATCACGAGGTTAATTGACTTCACAACAGGCATGATGATGCCGCCGCCACGGGCTGTAACCGAGGGCATAGCAGAAGCCATACACAAATCTGCCATACCAAGCGCGTAGGCCACACCTAAAGAGGAGCCACCGAATTTCGAAAGCATCGTAAAGGCAACGCGGCGACCTAAGCCAGAACTAATAAAACCTTGAGAAAGCGTATAGGCACAGAAAATTAACCACACTGTCGAGGATGAAAAACCCGTCAAAGCCATCTTGACGTTGATTGTTCCTGAAAAAAGAGCAATCGCGAGCGATATGAAAAGAAGAGCTCCTGTGGCAATTGGTGAAGAGAGGATTCCTGCAATCATCGCTGCAAAGATGGCAAACATGTGCCAGGCCTTCGGGTCAAGACCCTCGGGACAAGGCAAAATCCAAATTCCGACAAGGATGACTCCAGGAACAAGCCATCGCCAAAAACGCTTTAATACTGATTCACTCATTTTTTGTTTCTCCTTTGTTTGGCCTATCCCTAAAGCCTCAGACGAGGTGATCTAAAAGGGACTCGGCCTTTAGAGAGCTCCTGAAAGAAGAGAGTGTTAACTCACTTTCTTCTTTCTAGGGGTCCGTACTGCGTTTAGTAATGCGGGACGTACATCGAGTCTGCAACGTATTTTTCGAGATCTTCCGGGGGATCGATCTGCGCATTTCCCGTTTCAATAGCGCGCTTTAAGATATTGACCGTCACGGCCTTCACAATGTCTCGAACAATCGTAAAAGGCGGATACAAAGAGCCCTGCGCTAAATCGGCAGGTGTCACCATCGAGGCCACAGTCTCGGAGGCAATCAAAAGGTATTCGTCTTTAATGGTCTTGCAGTGCCCGAGCAAACCCGCTAAGCCAATTGGCGGGTAGATATAGGCGTTATTGCCTTGACGCGGCACATAGTGTTTGCCGTTAAAGTCAACCTCGGCAAAAGGTGAACCCGAAGCAAAAAGAGCACGACCATCCGAGTACTTATAGGCCTCTTCTGCCGAACACTCAGACTTACTATTCGGGTTAGACAAAGCAAAGATAATCGGACGCTCATTAATTTCGGCCATTGCGCGAATCACTTCTTCGGAGAAGGCGCCACCGACCGTGGAAAGACCCACAATGGCTGTCGGACGAATCTTGCGAATACAGGCTACGAAGTTCTTTTCCTCAGGCATGTCTTTCACAAAGGGCTTGTGCGATTCAGCCAATTCGGCTCTGTGTGTCGTCACAAGGCCATCGATGTCATAGAGAAACATGCGACTGCGGGCCTCTTCAAGAGTCGAACCCTCTTTAACCATCGCTTGAGCTAGCTGTGCTGCCGCACCCGTGCCCGCTTCACCAGCACCAAAGAAAAGCACACGCTCATCAGAAAGTTTTGTTCTCTTAACGCGCGAAGCCGTAATAAAGCCCGCAACAACAATGGAGCCCGTACCCTGAATATCGTCAGAGAAACAGCACCAACGAGGCGAGTGGATATCGAGAAGTTTAAAGGCGTTCTCGTTACCAAAGTCTTCGAATTGAATGACGCAATGCGGCCACTTTTTATGAAGTTCAACAAAAACTTCTTCAACAAAATCAAAGTAAGCCTTTCCACGAACTCTCTTGTGGCGATGCCCGAGATAGAAGGGGTCTTTGAGGTAACGCTCGCGGTTTGTACCCACATCAAGCGTAATCGGAAGGGTCTTTGCGGGATCGACACCAGCAAACGCTGTGTATAGGCCAAGTTTGCCGGCTGGAATTGCCATACCGTTAATGCCAAGGTCTCCTAAGCCAAGAATACGCTCGCCATCGGTAATCACAATCATGTCAACGTCTTTTTGAGGCGCGTTATTTAAGATTTCTCCCACACGGCCGCGATCTTCGATTGAGAGAAAAACGCCTTTGGGAAAGCGCCAGCAGTGGCTGTAATTAAGGCAAATCTCTGCAACCGCTGGGGTATAAGCAATCGGTAAAACCTCTGCGACATGATTGACAAGCAAATAAAAGAAAAGCGTTTCATTTGAGGCGTGAATCGACTGCAAATAAAGCGCTTTGTGATAGTTCTCTTTAAACGTCCTTAACACCTCAAGGACGCACTGAGCTTCTTGCTCAATTGAGGCTGTTACAGGCGGCAGAAGTCCTTCAAGCTTCTTTTCTTTGCGTTCAGCCTCCGTGTAGCCCGTCCCATGCGTAGCCGTTGCATCCGCGAGGAGGGCAAATCCAGTTTTTTCCTGCGTCATTTCCCTAAACTCCATGTCATTTGTTAGTCATCAAATGTGAATTGCCCCTTGAAAAAGAAGGAGCTTTTGCCACTTGGACGCGCCTGAGTCTAGGTTTAAGTGCTTATATTGGGAATGGAAATTTATTAAGTAAAAGTTGGAAAAATGACAAGTTAGAAATTTTGGAGAGACTTTTTAGCGCTCTAAAACACAGCTAGAGGCGCCAAAGGACTTTAAGAAGGAGGACTGGAGCAAAGGTTTTATATATCTAAGAAAATCAAAATGAATTTGACTTATATTCCGAAAATGTGTATCATGCTACACATATTCGGAGTAAGAGATGATTATCCAAAGAACACATTACTTAGAAATGCTCGTAAAAAGCCAAGGAAATGGCCTAGTGAAAATCGTCACGGGCGGGCGTCGTACGGGTAAATCTTTCTTACTTTTTACACTCTTTCATGATTATTTAGTCGAACACGGCGTAAGCCAAGAGCACCTAATCGAACTCTCACTAGACGATAGGCGAAACAAAGAATTACGTAATCCTGACGCCTTGCTCGCTTACATTGATAAACACATAAAAAAGGACGGAGAAAAAAGCTTTGTTATTCTCGATGAAATCGAGCTAGTCGATGACTTTACTGAAGTGCTCTTAAGCCTTATGCACATGAAAAATATCGAAGTCTATGTCTCTGGATCTAATTCACGGTTTCTTTCTAAGGACATCGCTACGGAATTTCGCGGGAGAGGCCAAGAGATTCGTCTTTGGCCTCTGACGTTTGCTGAGTTCCATAGCGCTGCGAATACGTCAACTGCAAAAGCTTGGAAGGACTATTACACCTACGGAGGTTTGCCGCAAATTCTTCTGTTTCATTCAGAAGTTGAGAAAATAAACTACCTGCACTCTATCTTTAAAGTAACGTATCTCAAAGATATCATCGACCGCAATCGCATTAAGAATACGCAGGCAATTGAAGCGCTTGTTCGCATTCTTGCGTCCTCAATTGGTTCTTCAACAAATCCCTTGCGCATCAGCAATACTTTTAAAAGCGTTGCAAAGACTACGCTATCGGATAAAACGATTCACGAATATATTACGAATTTAGAAGATGCCTTTCTCATTGAAGAAGCGATGCGCTATGACGTCAAAGGACGCAAATACATCGGTACTGAAAACAAATACTATTTCTCAGACTTAGGACTACGCAATGTCGTACTCAATATGCGTCAGCAAGAACAAACTCATATTATGGAAAACGTCATCTATAACGAGCTTCGCAGCCGTGGCTACTTGGTTGACGTTGGTGCAGTAAAAACTCTTGTTAGCGATAAAGAGGGCAAAAGAAAGAGGGCAACGCTAGAAATTGACTTTGTTGTGAATTCTGGTGCCAAACGAATCTATATCCAGTCTGCCTACAAACTCGAAGACGCCGAGAAAACCAAAAAGGAAAAACGCTCTCTTAAATTAGTTGGCGACGGCTTTCGTAAACTCATCGTCGTTGGCGAAGACATTCATCGTAAAACCGACGAGGATGGCATCGTGACGATAGGACTCTTTGATTTTTTACTCGATAAAAATTGCGTCGAAACCTTGATGTAGTTTTGAGGAATATATGAGCAAAAAATCCCCTCTTCAGCCTGAAATTTAATTCAACATAATAGTAGTTATGTTGAATTGAGTATGTGAAAGTCGGTAAATTTCATAGAATTT
>CAVJUW010000030.1:0-18926 GCA_963652725.1 Bacteroidaceae bacterium
CCGCGAGTAACATCCAGAATGGAGCTCCTGCTAAGACGCCGACCTGTGCGCCAATAAGAGAGGCAACGCCTGTCGTTTGAATTGCTGCAGCCAAGGATAAGCCACCGCCAAATAAGAGCAACACATCCCAACTGATTTCGCGATTGGCTGTATCCCAGTCCATCGCGGTCTCTCCACTCTTATCGACAGGAATTAAGAAAGAGACAACACCCATCATCATGGCAATCACCGCATCGTTTAAGAAGCGGAAAGGACGCATTCCATCGATTTCGATGCCACGAATCGCAGCGCCCGAGAACCACAAAATGGCAGCAATTAAAAAGCAAATACCAATCGCGATTTCACCACGGCTCATTTTGCCAAGTCCTGCGAGTTCTTTTTTCACCCATTCGCGACCGCCTGGGACTTCACCGCCCATATCACGGAACATGATGTTGGCAAGAACGAAATAGGCCACTAAGAAAAGGAGCACCGCAACAGGAACACCGACCTTCATCCATTCGACGATTGTGACATTAATGCCATAGGTCTGTTCGACAAAGCGCATGTAAATGCCATTAGGTGGTGAACCAATCAGTGTTGCCATGCCACCGATTGAGGCGGCGTACGCAATAGCAAGCAATAAGCAGACTGTAAAGCGATGCTCGCGAGCGGCAGCATTTACGTCATTCGGATCATTTGTGGAATGCACAAGGTTAATCAAAGCGATTGCCACAGGAACCATCATCGCAGCGCACGCCGTGTTGCTCATAAAAGCAGACAAGGTGCCCGTTGTGAGCATCATTCCAAAAACAATCTTTTTCGGGGTTGCGCCAATTAAGCTCATCACAAATAAAGCGATACGGCGATCTAAGCCCCACTTTGTGACGCCAGCAGCCAAAATAAACGCGCCCATAAACAAAAAGATTGTGTCAGACGCGTAAGGAGCCATCGCAGCCGCAGGCTTACACACGCCAAAAAGCGGGAAAAGCACCATCGGCAAAAGAGACGTGACAGCAATGGGAGCCGATTCAAAGCACCACCAAATTGCCATCCAAACAAGAACGCCTAAACAGGCGCGACCCGCTGTGGAAAATTGCGCCATCGAACCGTCAGCTGCGACGTAGCTCGATGGCATCCACATAAAGATAAGTAAGCAGAGCAAAGGGCCCGCAATAAGTGAGCCGTAGCGCAAAAGCGCCTGCCTGCCCGACAAAGCGTCAGACATAGAACCTCCATATCATAAGAACACAAAGCAAAGTTTTATACCTAGGGAAAACCGCTTATGTGCTTGGGCGCACAGATTCGATCTTTTGCCGAATTTCTTCACTATTTTCCCTGAGGTTGAGATTGTGCCAAAGTTTTTACTAAGTTGGCTACATTTCGTTACATGTAGCCCCAAAAATCACCAACCTCTCACTATGGCTTGTAGCGTGTTTTTCTTGAAAAGCGTTTATTTTCAAATGCGTTTTCATAGCGTTCTCTCCAGACTTTTTAAAGCCCCCTTGCGGTCACCGCAAGGGGGCGTCCTTTACCACAGGAGAGGGACGAGTGATAAACCGTTAGACCAAAATTCCGAGTTCCTTCTTAAAGCGCGCGACAATCGGCGCCATCTTCTCAGGGATTGCCATCAAGGCTGGGTCAACCAAGACTGCGGCTTGTTCCTTAGTCATAAGTCCTAATGCCACGACAGCGTCTTTGACATTGCAGTGGTTCTTTTCGCAGTAGTGTGCGACTTCAACACCCTTGGGGTAGCCAAATGTCGCCGCAACAACTGTCGAAAGGGCAATTGAGCCTTCGGCTTCTTCGCGGCAACGTTCAACGTTAGCGGTAATGCCATCGATGCAATGCTCACGCAAGATACCGATTTCGCCAGCGACAATCTGCATACTTTCAAATAAGCACTTGTAGAAAGTCGCATCCCAAACATTCAAATCAAGTTCGCCTTCGTCGATTGCGACTGTGATTGCCACGTCGTTACCGATTACTTGATGGGCGATTTGAATGACCATTTCAGGAACGGTGGGGTTAATCTTCCCAGGCATAATCGAGCTTCCAGGAGAAAGTGCTGGAAGATTGATTTCCATCCACCCTGCTCTCGGACCTGAACTCATTAAGCGAAGATCTTTGCAAATCTTCGAAAGTGTGCAAGCGACTTCTTTTACGACAGCAGAAACAACGAGCACTTGATTAGAGTTCTGGAAACCATCAAAGAGGTTTTCCATTGGACGTACGGTCTCTCCAACCTCTTCGCTAATGTGCTTATAGAAGGCATCCATGTAGCCTGGAGCCGCACCTAAGCCCGTACCCACAGCGTTGCCACCCATGATGAGTTCTAAGCAACCAGGGCGCACGGCTTGAAGTTTCTTAATGAGTCCAGCGGTGACACTTGCAAAGCCACCGAATTCCTGACCCAAAGTCACAGGAAGCGCGTCTTGCCAGCAGGTGCGGCCGACCTTCACGATGTCCTTAAACTCAACGGCCTTCTTAGCAAATGAGGCCTCAAGAAGCTTCAGTTCGGAAACAATCTTATCTAAGCGAGGAACAATGGCTAAGTGTGTGGCAGACGGAATCGTGTCATTGGTTGACTGCGCCATATTCACATGCGTATTCGGGTGAACGGCGTCCTGCCCCTTGTGGCCTGTGAGGATTTCATTGGCAAGATTGCCAAGAACTTCGTTCACATTCATATTCACACAGGTGTAGCCGCCGCCTTGCCACATATCAAGAGGAAATTCAGCCTCAAAGCCTCCAGCGATAACCTTGTCAGCGGCCTCACAAATTGCTTTGGCAATTTCTGGCTTCATCGCACCGATATCCGCGTTAGCTAAAGCCGCAGCCTTTTTAATTTGGCAAAGCGCAATATGCATATCTGGGTATACGTTAACGGAAAAACCCGCCGCCCCCGAAACCTTCATCATGCGTGTTGTTTGAATGCCGTAGTAGTGACTATCGTCAATAGCCATCTCACCCAAGCAATCGCGTTCTATACGTGTTTTGTTCATAAGAAAAACTCCTTTTCACTCATGTTCTTTTTTTAACTCTTGGCATCTAGCTTTCCAAGAGTAGAAATTGTTTCTGAAGTGGCCTTTGTTAGATCCGTGAGAATTGCCCAATAGCGTTCAGTAAGCGCCTCGCATTGAGCCGATTTAAAGCACGAAGCAAACTTACGATAAAACTTTTCTTCTGAAAGTGGCTTTTCGGGATTGCCTTCGGCCAAATCATTTTTTAGTACAACTAGCGTCCCGTCCTTAAGTTTTACCTCTAAGCGCACCGGAGCTGTTCCAATAAATCCTAAGCGTGCGAGTTCTGGATCAATGACCATTTCAATGCGACCCATTAAATCTTGCACACGGCTATCAAGAACCCTTTTGTCTGTGAACGATTCAAGCGTAATCGGGCCAAAAATCAGACGGCTTGCTAAGGCGTACTCCAAAGAGAATTTCGCTTGCACTGCATTTTGTGGCATGTGGCAACTTAATTCGCGAGGCCCCAAAAGACTCACACCCGCATGAATGCTTTCTACGTCTTCAAATGCTGTCGCATGTTCTTTTAGATAGGCATCCCACACATCATTTGTTGGGTGAGATCCCGAGCAGCACGGATACTGTTTAAAAACGAGTCCGTTTTCAGCTAGATCCCAATAGTTCCCAATATCGACTTTCACACCTTTCGAAATTGGCGAAGCAAAACACTGCGCAAAACCATCTTGGTTTTCGATCGCTTCCAAATTGCCCGTAACACCAACGAGTGCGAGTTTTGCTGCCTCGATACCTAATGAGGCTGCAGTTCCCGCGTGAAGAGCCTTTGTTTGCGAACCAAAGTTTCCACGAATGCCACAACTGCGACTTACGGCAATCGCAAGAGCATTCGCAACCACCTCTTGACTTGCCCCGTAGGCGATGCAAGCCGCAGCCGCCGCCCCTAAGCTTCCATAAACAGGGGTTGTGTGCCAGCCCTTTTCACTTAAAAGAGGCATCGTCCAACGAGCAACTTGATGCATCACCTCAACGCCGACGATATAAGAAAGAAGCAACGCTTTCCCATCAAGCCCTTTTTCTTGCACGCAAGCTAATGCTGCAGGGGCGACAACCACAGTCGGGTGCCCAATCGTTGCCCAACTGACATCATCAAAATCTAAGCAATGCGAGGCCGTCCCGTTAAAAAGAGCCGCACTAGCTGCATCAGCGCAAATCTCTGTTCCAAGCAAAACTGATTTTCCTGAAGTCTTACGACCCTCAAGAAAGCTCCTGACGTTTTTCGCTACTGGCATTTGCGTACCAGGAAACGCAACAGCAAAAAAATCCGTCAAGGCCAGTTTTGCCCAATAAACCTCTTTTTCCGGACAGTCCTCTAAGCGAGCATCGCTAACAAACTGAGCAATGCTTTGAAGAAGTGTTGGCATCAGGTTTCCTCCTTTTTTCTGATGTGAAGCGATTCTTTCAGGCTATCTGCTAGATATCAATCTATTCAACACAAACTTCTTTTAGATTGAATAGAATTCAACTTAAAAGTTAAAGGAGCTTGCCATGCGCCATCCGATTGATTCTGACTTACTCGAAATATTCTGCATTGTCTGCGAACAAGAACACTTAAGTCGTGCGGCAACAAAGCTTGGACTTACAACATCGGCTGTCTCTCACGCAATCGAACGACTCGAGAAGACGCTTGGTGAAGCACTCTTTTTGCGCGATAGACGCCCTTTGCGATTAACGCCAACAGGCGAGGCACTGTTGCGCGAAAGTGAACCCATTGTTCATTCGCTTCGCCATTTACGTGAGCATTTTTCTGAAGCGAATTTTGTTCGCCCGAACCTTCGCATTGGGCTAGGAGAAACAATTACGGCAACCGTTGCTCCCTGGCTTATCGGAGCACTACAAAATCGCGTCAAGCAACTTAAGACTGAATCCAATCTTAACTGCTTTCTTTCTAAGCAATTAAAAGATGGGGAACTCGATATCTGCGTTTACTCCGAAGGGCTCTTAAACGAATCGCAATGGAAGCGCTTTCCCCTTTATGAAGAACACTATCTTGTGATTACGGCGCAAGGTCTTCCTAAACCGAAAACGCTATCTGATATTGAGCAGCTTGCAGCAGACCACCCCTTTGTGACCTACACGAAAGATAGCGTTGACCAAGCCAATGCGTTTCGCTTTTTACGGGCAACTAACATAAAGCCTCGATCTCTAATTCAAACGAGTTCGAGCTATTGCGTTATTGGTCTCGTAAGTGAAGTCAAAGGCTGGTCGATTATTACGCCGACAAACCTTTGGTGCGGAGGCGCTTTTGCCAAGACTGTGAATTGGTCACCGATTCCCGGGAAAGACGCTGTCGTGCGTCGCATGTGGGTCTTAGGCCGAGAAGATTACTCAGAAACGATTGCGTGGCTAGCAAAGTCGATGAGAAAACTCTTTACCGAGAAAACGCTTCCCATGCTTGACGAAATTAGCCCTGCGCTTCGTCGTTACGCCTACACATTAAGCTAAAAATGCGAAAAAAAAGGTAGGGAGAAACTCCCTACCAAAATACAGACAACTATTCTTAGGCTTGAGCGGCCTCTTTGGCCTCGTGCGCTTTTCTCACGCGTTCGACCAATTCTGTTGTGGCCTCGCGCATCAAAGGTGAAGGCGTAAAGATCACAACACGGCGCGCACGAATTTCATGATCGACAAGCGTGCGAGGATTTCTCCCGGGTCTTGCCTTCTTATCGCGCAATTCAAAGGTTCCGAAGTTTGACAATTTCAAACTACGGCCCTGCTCCATTGTTTCGAGCATTTCGTCAAAAATAGCATCCACTATTTCGATTGCATCGTCATACGAGCAAAGCAGACGTGCCATCACGGCTTCCGCAAGCGCAGACTTTGTAATCGTGGACTTACCGATAACGATTTTCTTAAACCGACTGTCGATGATTTCTGTGTTCATTTGCGAATTATCCCGTTAGACAATACTGTCATTGTACTGAAAAAATTTATTTTTCCTCTAGTCCTTTCTGACTAATCCTGTTTTTTGCCCCCTGAAGTCGTCGCTTCGGGGTTGATGCGTTTAGCCACAACCTTATCGATATGTAATCCCTGCATCGATGTCACTTCAAAGCGCCAGCCGCCCCAGAAGACCACGTCACCAAGACGCGGGACGCGCTCTAAAAGAAGCATTAGCATGCCAGCTAATGTGTTGTAATGCGCGCTTTCTTCTTCAGGAAGCGTATCGATTTCCAATTCATCTTTTAATTCAGGCACAGCAATGGTGCCATCTAAAACCCAAGAGCCATCAGGGCGAGCGACCGCCTCGGGTTCATCGTTGGCATCGGGCTTAAATTCTCCTGCGATCGTTTCCAATAAGTCGCGCGGCGTCACAAGTCCCACAACCTCACCATATTCATCGACAACAAGAGCCTGAGGCGCATTTGTTGCTTTAAACTGCTCTAAAAGTTCGAGCCCAGTGATTGACTCTGGAACGTAGATCGCCTGCGAGATGCATTTGGTGATATCAAGATTTGTTTTATTGATAATCTGACGCAAAATCGAGCGGGTTGTGCAGTAGCCTAAAACGTGATCGAAACCGCCTTTTACAACAACAACGCGTGAGCGCGGTGAAGAAAGAATCGTTGCGATACTTTTTTCAATTGGGTCATCCAAATCAATGTATTCAATATCGCACCGTGGCGTCATTACTGTTGCGGCTAACCTGTCGTCAAGACCGAAAACGTTTTTCACCATGTCGCTTTCGTTTTCTTCAATCGCACCACTTTCCTCGCCCTCTTCTAAAAGCGCATGAATCTCTTCTTCAGTCATGTCGTCTTTTTTCGCTTTCTCAAGGCCAAAAGGCTTTAAGGCCCATTCTGTTGAAACGGCCAAAAGTTTCACGAATGGTGCCATCAAAAGAGAAAAGAACTTTAAGGGTTTGGCAATGCGACAGGCAATCGATTCTGCAAAGCTTTGCCCGAGGCGCTTTGGGACCAATTCGCCTAAGACAATCGAAAAGAATGTCACCAAAATAACGACAACAGCAAGACCTGCGTAGCGGGCGATTTCCGCTTCAAGCCCAAAACGCACGAGTACATCGGTAATCGGTTGCGCTAACGCGGATTCACCGACAATACCCGAGAGAATGCCAATCGAGGTAATGCCGACCTGAATCGTCGAAAAGGCTCGCGTTGGCTCAGACTGAATTTGCATCACAGTCTTGGCGCGTTCGTCACCCTCATCGGAAAGCACCGTCAATCGCGCCTTACGGCTTGCGACAAGAGCGATTTCGCTCATCGCGAAAAGCCCATTTAAGAAAATCAATACGAGTAAAAAGACAAAAGTCGAAAAGTCAAAACTCATAAAAGTTTCTTGATAACTAAATAAAAAATTGGAGGGCGCGAGTATAGCAACTTTGCCCTCCTTGTGTGAATTTTTTACTGCGTTTTCAAGCCGCTTTTTTTACTTAGGCAGCTTTAGCCTGGCAGCGATGCTCTTCAATCATCGTTTCAATCTGGTCTAAACCCTTTTCAAGAATGGAAAGTTTCGGCCCAAAAGAAAACCGCATCCAGTGCTCAAAGGGCTCGGTTTCAGGTCTCGTTCTATCGGGACGAATATCAAAAAATCTCCCAGGTACCGTTAAAACATGATGATTTAACGCTTCTAGGCAAAACGCATCGCAGTGATTGATCGCTTCAGGAAGTTCCGAAATATCGGCCCAAATATAAAATGTCCCTTTCGGAGGAATCGCCACACGAATACCCATATCCTTTAAGCGCTTTAAGACGTAGTCGCGTTTTATTTCAAACGCCTTACGCACCGCGTGTGTTTCTGCTTCAAAGCGACTTGGTTCAAGCGCTTCAATCGCTAGGCGCTGCATCGTCACACTCGCGCCGCCATCGATTGCGCTCGCGGCGCGATTGATCGCTTCAATGACGCGGCTCGGACCTACGATCCAACTCACGCGAAAACCAGGATAACGCTGATTCTTGGTGAGGCCATCGATTAAGACAACGGGGTCACGCTCAACATCCTCAACGTAACGAGCGGCACTTAAACCCTCTTTTTCTTCTTCGTCATAAAGGTAATGCGAATAGAACTCATCGATTGTCAAAAGGAGTCCCTCTTCACGCGCAATTTGGCAATACTCCTTTAACTCATCGCCTTTGACAACAGATCCTGATGGGTTGCAGGGATTAGAAAAGAGGAAGGTATTGACGCCTTTTTCTTTCGTAAGCGTACGAAGGCGCTCGGGAGTAATCGAGAAGCCACTTTCTTCTGTTGTGTTTTCGCAATGGAACTTTACGTGTTCGAGTTGGTAATTTAAGAGATCCTCGTAGGCTGTGTAATCGGGATTACGGATAAGAACATTCGCGTCTCGACTTAAGATACTCATAAGGCGGGTTAAAGCGACGCGACCACCGGCGGCAACCGTGACATTTTCTGGGCCATACTGACTACTCTTACCCTTACGGTAGAGGCGATTTAACATATCCGCTACCGCTTTACGCAATTCGAAAAGTCCACCGCAAGGCCCATAGGCATAGTCTTTCGGCGAGAGTTCCAAATGATGCAAACGAGCTGGCGCCCCATCGAGTTCGCCCTCTTCTGGCTGACCTTGTCCTAAATTAAACCAATTTGGGTCTCCAGGAACGTAACCTAATTCTCCGGCTTTGTGATTGACCCAAATAACACCCATGTATGGAACGGGTCGGATCATCGGAAAGTCTTTTAAATGTTCTTTTGTCATCTCTTTTGCCTATTGCGTAAAAAAAGTGGGAATAATGAAAAAGCCTTCGATGGGTTTCATCGAAGGCTTATGTTCTTTTGGTTCTTTCCTTGTCGGCTTATGCTTTTAGTCTTTTAAGCACTCTTGGGCGAACACAGTCTTCGATGAACCGAGCTGCTGCTGCGCATGCGACTGCTGCAGCGGCGATGGCTGCTGCTGCGAGTGCGAGTGCTACGTTAACAAGGGAGGAAAGCAAAGAGGCTTCGCGCGGGTCTAGGACCAACGTATCGATATAAGAAAAACAGCAACTGTCGCTCATTTCTTAATTTTGCCTAACTCTTTGCGTTATTTTGAAAATCCGTTTTTCGCCTTGATGGCGAATCGATAGGCAAAGACTACACGCTAATACGAGGGCTTGACAAGCTTTTTATCTATTTTTTGATAAGAAGCGCAGCGCTCTAGTCACTTTCACTTAAAAATGACGCCTCTTAGCTCTAATTCCCTTATTGAACTAAAGGGAATTACGTCATAGACTCACAGTCAGTTTGATAAAACCCGAGCTTAAAAAGTTTCGGGGCTTTAAAAGGATAAAGGCTGTGAAAGTCTCTTTAGAGAAAATGACAATTGAAAGTAGAACGTATGACAGCGTTCGCTTTTGTTGTATGCACAAGATGCGTCTTCGTAGCCTTGTGCAAATGTTGCCTAACTCCTTTTAGAAAACCCGACAACTTTTAAGCACGAAAAACGCCTCGGAGACACAATCGTCTTACCGAGGCTTTTTCATACGAGGGGCCGCGATTAAGACCGTGTGAATCCGATTTTTAAATGAAAGGAAACAAGTTATGAAAATCGCTCAAAACGTCACTGAGCTTATTGGTAAAACTCCACTACTGCGCCTTACGCGCTGGGAAGAAAAACACGGCCTTAAAGCCGCTGTTGTTGCTAAGCTCGAATACTTTAATCCGACGGGTTCGACAAAAGACCGCGCAGCCTACTCGATGATTGAAGACGCTGAACGCCGTGGCGTCCTCAAACCAGGGGCTACCATCATTGAACCGACTAGCGGAAACACGGGTATTGGGCTAGCGGCTATCGCTGCCGCGAAGGGCTACCGCTCCATTTTTGTGATGCCTGAAACAATGAGTGTGGAGCGTCGCGCCTTGCTCGCAGCCTATGGCGCAGAGATTGTCCTCACGCCAGGATCTAAGGGCATGAAAGGCACCATCGAAAAAACAGAGGAATTAAAAAAGACGATTCCCAACGTCTTTGTTCCAAGCCAGTTTGATAATCCGGCGAATCCTGCGATTCACGAACGCACAACAGGGCCCGAAATCTGGGCCGATACCGAAGGTAAGATTGATATTTTTGTGGCGACCTTTGGCACAGGCGGCACCGTAAGCGGCACAGGGCGCTACCTTAAATCAAAGAATCCGGCAATCGAAATCGTTGCTGTTGAACCAGCGGCCTCGCCATTGATCACAGAAGGGCACGCAGGACCCCACGGCATTCAGGGTATTGGCGCGAACTTTGTACCAGGAAATCTTGATCGCTTAGCAGTGGATACATTCCTCACTGCAACAAACGAAGAGGCGTTTGAGGCAACAAAAGAAATCGCTCGCACTGAAGGCGTCTTAGTTGGCATTAGTTCAGGAGCGGCTTTGGCTGTTGCAACGCGTCTTGCGAAAGACCCAAAAAATGCAGGAAAAACCATCGTCGCCTTGATGCCCGACACGGGCGCGCGCTATCTTTCGACACCGATTTTTGCCTTGAAATAGGGAGAGACCCATGGCCTTTTTTGAAAAAGCACGCGAAGACCTTGCAACCATCTGCGAAAAAGATCCCGCGGCACGCAATAAGCTCGAAGTGGCTCTTTGCTACCCAGGATTTCACGCCATCTTGATTCATCGTGCCTCGCACTGGCTTCACAAAAAAGGCTGGTACGTGACGGCCCGCTTTATTAGCGAAGTGGCTCGCCTTTTAACTGGGATTGAAATCCACCCAGCTGCCAAAATTGGCCGGCGCGTTTTCATCGACCATGGCTCGGGACTTGTGATTGGCGAAACAGCCGAAGTCGGAGACGATTGCACGATTTATCACGGTGTCACTCTCGGTGGCACCTCCTTAGGCCGAGGCGTAAAGCGCCACCCTACTCTTGGGAAAAACGTGGTTGTCGGCGCTGGCGCCCAAGTCTTAGGCGCCTTCACGGTCGGAGATAATGCGATTGTGGGAGCGAATGCTGTTGTTGTAAAAGCTGTCGCTCCCAACACCACAGTCGTTGGAATTCCAGCGCGTCCTGTAAACGAGAAAAAAGATAGCGCAAAAACCCACGCACGCTTTAACGCCTATGGCGTTGTGCCTGGAGAGAAGGACCCGTACGCTGAGGCGCTTAAACACCTATCAACACTAGTTAAGCAACAGGCAAAAGCCATTGCTGAACTCGAAAAGAAACTCGAAGAAAAAGAGTCGAAATAAACGCTTTTAATTAGGGCGCTTTTTGCAGGCTTCTTCGATAAAGGGATTGGCGTTACCTTGTAGCGCCTTGATGCGCTTGGCTCTTAAGCATTCCCAAGCGCTTACCTTGTAGCGTGTATTCCAGCGCTTCATCATTTCTAAGTAAGAGCTCTTTAGTTTCACGCGATCTGGATAAGCCCAATTCATATAAAGGACAGCTCGAGCGATTTCTCCGCGCGAAGCCGCAGGGGGCTCTGCCTTCTTGTGGCGAATCTTCATTTCGCAGGAACCAAATGTCGATTTCACGCCAGGGCCAAATTCTGTGTACGGGTAATTCGAGCGCAGTTTATTAACAGCCCCAATCGAAGGGAAAAGGTTATACATATCCGCGTGCATTAGGCGAAATTCGCGATTGGCGTGCTCAGCGCAGTTTCTTCCGCGAAATTTTCTCCCGTTATCAAAGCAGGCGGAACTCCCGTATTTCCACTCAATAAATTCACGCCCAAAGTTTTCGGCAGGAACAACGTGCTCCCACTCAACGCGTCGCGCGCGATTCGCGTCGCTCGGCGTAGTAAAGCCGCGAGGTAGCGTGATGTTTCGACGCCGATCAAAGGGCGCCTCGCAGTAAAGCGTTACTCTGTGATCGAAATACACGTTGTGATCTAAGAGGCGCTTAGCGTTGACATAACTCTCGTTAGTCGTGTTGCCGCGGGAGGTTGCCGCAAAGGCGCTTACCGCTAGAGTGAGGGCACTAGCGGCAACAAAAAGAGTTTTTAGCCCTCTCACGGCTTTGTCTCCTCGATACCAAAGACTTTACGTAGATAAGCCAAGTATGTGGGGTCTTCGCACATCCCTTTACCAGGGGAGTCGGAAATCTTCGCCACAGCACAGCCATTGGCGCTTACCATCTTCATCACGATATTTAAGGGTTCAACCCCAACGTCGTTTGTGAGGTTTGTTCCGATACCGAACCCTAACTTAATGCGACCACGAAAGCGCCTAAACAAATCAAGTGCCAGTGGAACGGTTAAAGCGTCAGAGAAAATGAGAGTCTTACTTCTTGGGTCGCACTTATTTTTCTTATAGTGCTCGATGATTGCTTCACCCCAAGCAAAGGGATCTCCCGAGTCGTGGCGCACACCGTCAAAGAGCTTACAAAAGAACATATCAAAGTCGCGTAAGAAGGGCTTTAATCCATACACATCACTTAGCGCAATCCCTAAGTCACCGCGATACTCTTTAGCCCAGGATTCAAAAGCAAAGCGCTGGCTATCGCGTAGGCGGGGCCCCAAAGCTTGAGCCGCTTGAAGATATTCGTGGGCCATCGTGCCCATGGGGATTAGGTTAAAGCGCTTGGCGAGTAGTACATTACTTGTGCCAGTGAAGTTGCAACTCGGTAGGCTATTGACAAGCGTTTGTATGACCTCAGTTTGCCAGTCGCGCGAGAAGCGGCGCCGTGTACCAAAGTCACTTAAACGAAAATCTTCAAAATGCGGTTCAGAAAGAATGAGATCGATCTTTTCTCTTAATCTTTTTTGGCCTTCTTCGCGGGGCACTTCGATGCCAAGCCTCTTGTAGTAGAGCTCGCTTACGATAGCCAAAATCGGGATTTCAAAAAGAATCGTGTGTAGCCAGGGACCCGCGACAGTAATCGCTAAGCCACAATCGCTTTGGTCGGTTTTTTCAACCTTAACGTACTTTGTCTTTAAATGGAAAACGCTCAAAAAATCGATGAAATCGCTTTTAAGAAACCGCAGTGTCGAAAGATAGGCCAAGTCCTCATCTGTGCACCGCAAAGAACAGAGGTGCTCGATTTCGCTACGCAGTTGCCCAGCCAAAGAAGAGAGGTCAACGCCAGGAGTGCGACACTTAAACTTATACGTGACCTTCGCGCCTGGAAACTGATGCAACACACTTTGCATCATCGTGAACTTATATAGATCCGTATCTAGTAGCGATTCGATAACCATAGCGTGATTCCACCAACTTTTTTTCGTTTAAAGCACGAGCGAGTAAGCTTTTTAGACTACCTTAAAAAAGCTTCAGGTGAAAACTATACCGCAACGCGGAGAATCTCGAGAGCCCTCGCATAGTGCTGTGCTGTGCGTATCGATTCCCAAGGAAAGTTTGAGCACTTGGGCGTAAGTTTCTCGGCTCTTTTTCTAAATCGTTCTGTTGGGTTCCACCTTAAATTGGTTAGAAGCTCCTCGGTTGCCCCCACATCGTTACAAACGATCAAAGAGTCGCACCCTGCGGCAAGAGCCTTTTTCGCACGCTCTAAGATTGAACCAGCGCTTTTTGCTCCCCCCATCGAGAGGTCATCAGAAAAAAGAAGACCATCAAAACCCACGTTTTCACGCAAAATCTCTGTTGCGATTTTGTAAGAAAACGAAGCGGGTTCCGAATCCAACGCCGGATAAAGTACGTGCGCTGTCATCACACTTGTAAGGGTTTTAGCTAGAGCCCTATATGGCGCAATATCTTTTGTGAGAATCTCTTGCGCTTTACGCTCATCAACAGGAAGGCTTACGTGACTATCAGCTGCAGCAAAGCCGTGACCAGGAAAGTGCTTAGCGCAGTTGGCCATCCCAGCATCAGCCAACCCTTCGCAGGCGCTTTGCGCAAGATCTGCTACTGCCTCAGGTTCGACTGAAAAACTTCTCTCACCGATAATCGCGCTCTTACCCCAATCCAAATCAAGCACCGGAGCAAACGTAAAGTCAACGCCACATTCTCTGAGTTCCGAGGCCATCACAAAGGTTGCCGCACGAATCGCTTTTTTGGCTTTCGCGCGATTGCTGACATAAAGGGCACCGAAGCGATGCATGGCAGGAATCTCAGTAAACCCTGCTCGAAAGCGTTGTACACGCCCTCCTTCGTGATCGACGCCAATAAGTAAGTCGCTATTGATGCCGTGTATCTCGCGACACAATGCCTTTAACTGCTCGCAATTTTCAAAATTGCGGGTAAAAAGAATCACCATCCCAAATAAGGGGTGTGCTAAACGCTCCTTTTCTTCTTTACTTAACGAGAATCCTGCAATATCGCTAACAATCGGACCTTTCATTTTATTTCTCGACTTTAAATTGGCGCCACTTCGCGAGCGTCTCGCGCGAGGCTAAGGTTTTACCTGATCGGCCATAAAACTCCAAAATGTCTCGCAATATGTCTCGTGCTCCTTTAAGGACCGTCGTATCCGTAAAGTCGCGCGTTAAAACCGCACGTACGACTGCTGCCTCATAAATCGTTTCCTCTGGCTGCACGTAAGTAAATCGGGCATCGACGATTTCCCCGTCTCTTACGCACCCAGGGAATTGATCCTCAAAGTCTTCAAGCTCCTGACCCCAACCACAAAGCCGCAAGAGATCGACTTCGAACTCTCGCATCGCACGCTCGGTTTCTTCAAAAATGCCCTTTGCTATTGTCGAGAGTGTTCTCGTGTACGCATCAAAGAGTTCTGGGTGAGCGCTTTCGACTGGAAGCAATCGAAAAATTAATTCATTTAAATAAAAGCCCGTTAAAAGACCTTCCCCTGTTAAGGGAGCCAAGCCTCCAATCCAACGGGCGCTACTTAATGTTTTCACTTCCGTTTTCCCGGAAAAGTTCACGAGAAGCGGAGAAAACGCATCCAACAATCCACGAAAACGCCCTGCAGGGCGCTTGGCACCACGCGCTGCCACAGTGACACGCCCGTGGTGCTTTGTAAAAAGAGAAACAATAAGGCTTGTCTCACGCCAAGGCCAGGTTGTAAGCACAAAGGCTGGTTCTTCTCGCGCACTGATATAGGAACTGACAACGCTTTGTGACCTGCGACCTAAAGCGTCGAGTGCGAGCACTTCAATAGGCTCGTTTTTCTCAAGTGCTGCGCTCTTACTACTCATAGCCTAAGCTCTTTAGCGCACGCACATCATCGTTCCAGCCGCGTCTGACGCGCACCCAGACTTCCAAGTAAACGCGCTTTTGTAGTAAGAATTGAAGGTCAATGCGCGCCAATCGCGAGATCTCTCGCAACTTCGCACCCTTTTCACCGATAACAATCGACTTATGACTTTCGCGATTGACATAAAGGGTGGCAATAATCTCGACTTGCTCTTTAGTTTCATCCCACGTGTCAATCGAGACGGCGACGCCATAGGGAAGCTCATCGCCTAATAGGCGGAAAGCTTTTTCACGAATCGTTTCTGCGGCTAAAAAGCGCGGGGACTTATCCGTATAAAGCTCTGGGTCGAAATACGGCATCGATTCAGGTAAGAGCTTTTTAATGACATCGACTAATTCATCCAAGCCCCGTCCGCTTTTAGCTGACACAGGAAGCATCTCGGTAAACTTAAATTTTTCAGAGAGCGTCTTAGCGAAAGGTAAGAGCTCTTTTTTATTAGGAACGGTATCGAGTTTATTTAAGACCAAAACGATGTTTTTCGCCTCTTTTGGAAAGAGCCTTAAGATTTCTTCATCCTCAGGTTTCCAGGTGTTAGCGTCAATTACAAAAAGGACGACGTCCACATCTGCTAATGCGTTCCGTACAGAGCGATTCATGCGTCGTAAGAGCTCAGAGCTATGCCGCACCTGAAAGCCAGGCGTATCCATAAAGACAATCTGCGCATCATCATAAGTGACGATACCCAAAATGCGATCGCGCGTTGTCTGAGGCTTTTTCGACGTAATCGAAACCTTTTCCCCGACAATGGCATTAACGAGTGTGGACTTTCCTACATTGGGACGCCCAACAACCGCGACATAACCGCAACGAAATTTTTCCAATTCCTGATTCACTTTTCGCTCTTAAAAATCTTTTCAAGTGCACCGAGAGCCTTTTCTGCTGCAACCTGTTCGGCAGCCCTTCGGCTTGTGCCTGACCCATATTCACAAATATCGTAGTGATCAATGCGGCAAGCGCAACGGAAGGTTAAGGCGTGAGCGGCTCCTTCGCTATCGACGATGCGATAGTCAGGAAGACCCAAGTGCCGCGCCTGAAGTGCTTCTTGTAGGCGGGTTTTTGCGTCCTTACCCAAACGCTCTGGAGCCATTGCGCCATTAGCCAAAATCGGCTCATAAAGTTTCAAAATCACGCGCTCGGCTTCTTCAAAATTCGAATCCAAAAAGATTGCACCAAAAAGTGCTTCGCAGGCATCGGCAATAATCGAGGGCCGTGTGGCGCCACCTGTGCGAAGCTCGCCTTCCCCTAACCGAATAAAGGAACTAATGTCGATAGCTCGAGCAATTTCATCGAGCGTTTTTTCGCAAACAAAGTTGGCTCTGACGCGAGAGAGCACACCTTCGTTAAAGTGGTCTTTGCGTAAAAAAAGACTATGGCCAATTGCACAATTTAAAACCGAATCCCCAAGAAATTCGAGCCGTTCATTGTGGTTGGCACTAAAGCTACGATGCGTTAATGCGCGCGAAAGAAGGTTCTTATTCTTAAACGTATACCCAATACGCTTTTCTAAGACGTCTTCAGGAAGAAGTTTTCTTGCGGACATGTGTTTTGTTTTCCTTATGAAGCGTTTTCTCTAACGAAGCGAACCGATGCGACTGAAATCGCTAAAGTTCGCCCAAATAAAGAAGGCGCGCCCGACAATATTTTCATCAGGAACAACACCCCAATAGCGGCTATCTTCACTGTTATCGCGATTGTCTCCCATCACAAAGTAACTGTTAGCAGGGACGCGACAGGTAAAGCCATTTTCTCTATACGTGCAGACCTTAAAGCCAGATGGATAGGGACGCCCTAAGAGCCCGGCAGGACGCCGATCGTCAACAGCGGTTTCGTGCTTTACGCCATCTAAGTCTTCAATGGTTTTCGTTAATGTTCTCATCGTATCGGGAGCAACCCAATCCACGGGATTCGTGCGCTTCATCTCAACACCATTGACATAAAGAATCTTATCGGTGTATTCGACTGTGTCACCAGGCACCCCTACGACGCGCTTAATGTAATCAAACGAAGGGTCAACGGGAAGTCGGAAAACCAAAATGTCGCCACGCTTAGGAGTTCCCATCTCAACGACTTTTTTATTGATCACCGGAAGTCGAATGCCGTACTCGTACTTATTGACAAGGATGAAGTCTCCGATATGTAGCGTCGGAAGCATCGAACCCGAGGGAATGCGAAATGGCTCATAAGCAAACGAGCGAAAAAGAAAAACAAGAAGCACAACCCAAAAGAGTCCCGCTGTGTAATCGAGCCACCAAGGCATACGCAGTTTGGCTTTGACGCTTGCATTGCGTAGTGCGATAACACGCGTATCGCCCCGAGCAACGGCTTCGGCATTCGCTTCATCGAATTCACGACGCACCGCATCGGCTTCTGCCTTTCTTTTAGGTTTCCAGATTAAAAGATCTAAAACCCACATCACGCCCGTAAAGACGCTTAGGAGAAAAAGAATGAGTGAGAAATTCACAATGACTCCTCAAGATAAATTAGGACTCTTCATCGGCACGAAGAATAGAGAGGAAGGCTTCCTGTGGAATTTCCACGGACCCCACTTGCTTCATGCGTTTCTTACCAGCTTTTTGCTTTTCGAGTAGTTTCTTTTTACGCGTGATATCACCACCATAACATTTGGCAATCACGTCTTTACGCAAGGCTTTCACATTTTCACGCGCAATGATATTGGCGCCAATGGCTGCCTGTATCGCAACATCATACATCTGTCGCGGAATCAAGGAACGTAGCCTTACGACAACGTCACGACCCCGAGTCTTTGCGCCAGAGCGATGAATAATCGAACTTAGCGCATCGACCTTGTCGCCGTTGATCAGAATATCGAGTTTGACAACGTCAGCGGCGCGGTATTCTTTAAATTCATAATCCATCGAGGCGTAGCCACGCGTAATCGATTTCATCTTATCGAAAAAGTCCAAAACGATTTCCGATAGCGGCAAGTCGTAGGTTAAATGCACTTGACGACCGTGATAGGCAAGATTGGTTTGAATGCCACGCTTATCTTGGCATAGCTTCATTACCGACCCGACGTATTCGTTTGGCACAAAGATTGTCACTGACTCAATGGGCTCACGAATTTCAGCAATCTTATCGGGGCTCGGTAACTTACTCGGATTTTCGACACGAACGACTTCGCCATTTGTCATTAAAACTTCGTAAACGACCGAGGGAGCCGTCGTAATAAGATTCATATCGTACTCACGCTCTAAGCGCTCTTGCACGATATCCATGTGAAGTAACCCTAAAAAGCCCGCACGAAAACCAAATCCCAGGGCTTGAGAGACTTCGGGTTCAAACTTTAAGGCCGCATCATTTAACTGCAGCTTTAAAAGCGCTTCACGCAACGCGTCGTACTGGTTGGATTCAACCGGATAGAGTCCTGCGAAAACCTGAGGCTTTACTTCTCTAAAACCAGGCAAAGGTTCTGTGGCACCTCTAACCGCTTGCGTAATCGTGTCACCGACTCGTGCGTCTTTTAGTTCTTTGATGCCCGAGATGACGTAGCCGACATCTCCTGCGCTTAAGAAATCACGCTTTTCGGCTTTCGGAGTAAAGACACCGACTTGCTCAACTAAGTGCGTTGCGCCCGTTGCCATGAGAGTAATTTTGTCTTTGGGCTTAAGTGCGCCATTTACCACACGAACAAGTGTGACGATGCCAACATAGTTATCAAACCAGCTATCAATAATAAGGGCCTGAAGTGGAGCGGCGGGGTCTCCTTTTGGTGGCGGCACATCGCGTACGACTCGCTCCAAGATATCATCGATTCCCATGCCCGTTTTTGCTGAACAAAGAACGGCGTCAGTGGCATCAATGCCGATTACATCTTCGATTTCTTCTGCGGCGGTAACAGGAT
>CAVJUW010000031.1:0-18828 GCA_963652725.1 Bacteroidaceae bacterium
GAGAAGTTCTTTCGCATGGCACGAACGACAGCGTTTTGCCAGGCCTCAGGGTTTGCATAAAGGGCCGCTGTATCGCGCAATGCCACACAAAGCTCACCGACATTGGCGTTATTAAAGAGAAAACCGTCACCAACGTCGCCATTAACGGGCGTAATCGTGTCAGCAAGTCCCCCTGTGCGACGCGCCACAGGAAGCGTCCCATAGCGTAAAGCCATAATCTGCGTTAACCCGCAGGGCTCAAAGCGAGAGGGCACCAGAAAGGCATCGGCTCCAGCGACGATGCGATGCGATAGTGCCTCGTCGTAACCAATGCAACAAGCGATTCGATCTTTGTGGGCGTTGGAAGCGGCTCGGAAACTTTCTTCCAAAGAAGGCTCTCCTGAACCCAAAACAATCAGTTCGCCATCTAAGGCCAAAATCTGATCGATTGACGATAAAACAAGGTCAAGACCCTTTTGATCGGCTAAGCGACTGACAACGCCAAAAAGGGGTCCCTTGGCTTTCGTATCAAGCCCGAAGCTTTCTTGTAGGTCTTTTTTGCAAGCGGCTTTTCCTTCGAGCGTCTTTTCTGTGTAGCGCTTAGCAATCGCAGAGTCCTTCTCGGGATTCCAAATATCGTAATCAAGACCATTGAGAATCCCCGTGAAATCGGCTCCGCGATTTTTTAAAACGCCTTGCATACCAAAGCCCATCGCATCGGTTAGCACTTCACGGGCATACGTGGGACTGACGGTTGTGACTTTGTCCGAGAAGACGAGACCAGCCTTTAAAAAGGAGATATTCCCGAAGAACTCAAACTGATGGGGATATCCCATGCGGCGAGAAAACCCCAAGTCATCGGCTTCCCCAAAGGGATAGAGGCCTCGGAAAGCTAAGTTGTGAATGGTAAAAACCGAGTGCGCGCTGTGCGCAGGATTTTCAGCGATATAGGCCGCTGTAAGCCCTGCGTGCCAATCGTGGGCATGCACAATATCGGGTTTCCAATCGCGGTCTAAATCTCCATCGGCGATACGGGCTCCGACCCAGCCTAAAAGACCAAAGCGCTTATGGTTGTCGTTCCATTCGCGACCATTGGGGCTCGAGTAGGGGTTGCCTTCACGACCAAATAGACTCGGGGAGTCAATCACATAGACGCGTTGCCCGGTTTTCTTTACCTTACCGATAAAAAGACGCACACAGGCCGCGCCAAAAACGCTTCCGATATCGGCGACGTGTTTGATATGCGATAAGCCTCGAAACACACTCGGGTAGCCAGGCAACAAGACGCGGGCATCAAAGCCCATCGCCTTTTGGGCTCGTGGTAGTGCATAAGCGACATCGGCCAAACCTCCCGTTTTAATCAGAGGAAAGGCCTCTGAAGCTACGTGCAGAATTTTCACAAGTTGTTTTCCTTTCGCTTAGCTTTTTTTCTCAAGGGCTTGCATCATTTCACGCGTGACAAGCGTCACGCCATTCGGGGACCGTCTAAAGTGCTTCGCGTCCTCTTCGGCATTTACGCCGATAACCATACCATTGGGAATGACAACGCCTGAGTCGACAATACAACGATTTAAATACGCACCTGCTCCTACAACAACACGCGGGGCAAGCACGGTCCAATGCACCTTCGCGTGCGAGTGAACGCGTGTATCCGAGCCCAAGATGCTGTGATAGAGCTCGCCACTAATTAAGCAGCCGTTTGTCACGATCGATTCAATGGCAATACCGCGACGATCGCCCTCGTTATGCACGAATTTCGCTGGCGGCAACTGGGGCTGCGCTGTCCAAATCGGCCACATCGAATCGTACAAATTTAGTTGCGGCGTTGTCTGTGTTAAGTCGATATTGGCGTCCCAGAAGGCATCAAGAGTACCCACATCGCGCCAGTAGTCGACTTGATTGTTGGGTTCTCCTAAGCCATGTACGCAACTATGCGAGAAAGCGTGCGACATTGCTACGCCTTTTTTCACAGCCTCAGGAATGAGGTTCTTACCAAAGTCGTGGTCAGAATCCTTCTTTTTCATATCCCGAATGAGCGCATCAAATAGGTAGGCGGCGTTAAAGACGTAGATACCCATCGAGCAAAGAGAGACGTTGGGGTTTCCTGGCATCGCCGGGGGATCGGCGGGCTTTTCGACAAAGTCGACAATCTTTCCGCCTTTATCCACGGCCATCACACCAAAGCCTTTAGCTTGTTCGCGTGGAACCTCAATACAAGCAACCGTGCATTCGGCGCCACTTGCAACATGGTCAGCGAGCATAGACGCGTAGTTCATCTTGTAGATGTGGTCGCCTGCGAGAATGACGATGTAGCGCGGGAAGGGACGATAGCTTTGCAAAATATCGATGTTTTGGAAAACAGCGTCTGCTGTACCGCGGTACCACGATGTTTCATCCACGCGCTGCTGAGCAGGAAGTAGGTCAACGAATTCGTTTACCGTGGGCTGTAAGAAGTGCCAGGCCTGCGAGATATGACGCAAAAGACTATGCGATTTGTATTGTGTGGCCACGGCAATACGACGGATGCCAGAATTCACGCAATTGGAAAGCGCAAAGTCAATTAAGCGATAGTTACCGCCAAAATGTACGGCAGGCTTTGAACGTCTGTCGGTTAGCTCATAGAGTCGAGATCCACGGCCGCCAGCAAGAATGAGGGCGACGGTCTGACTTGGAGCTACAAAAGAATTTCGATTCGCCATAATCATTCCTCCCTTTTAGCTAATCACATTGGGCGCATCGCGGCCTGTGATTTCACGAATGTGTGCAAGAAGTTCTGCGAGTTCAATAAGAGGCTTTAATGTCTCTTGAACCGGAACCTCGTAGAGCGTTGCATCATTGGTGTAGCGCTCGAGATAAACGCGTAGTGTTGCGCCCACTGTTCCCGTGCCTGACAAGCGAAACACAATTCGTGAGTCCCCACTTAAAAGAATACGAATTCCTTGGTGAGCACTTGTCGATTGATCAACGGGGTCGTGGTAGGTGAAGTCATCAGAAGCTTCTACAGTAAAGGTAAAGCCCGATGGCGTACTAAAGGATTGGCCAGCAAGCGTTGGAGCAATCTTGCGTAGATTTTCCATTAAGGTGTTTCCTGCAGCCAAGTCAATTCCTTCATAGTCGTGACGCGAATAGACGTTTCGTCCGAAATGCGCCCAGTGCTCACGCACAAGGGTTTCGGCTGGTTTCCCAGTCACAGCTAAGATATTGAGCCAGCAAAGCACGGCCCAGAGACCGTCTTTTTCTCTTACGTGATTGCCGCCCGTTCCTGCGCTTTCTTCGCCACAGATTGTGGCTTTGCCAGCATCCAATAAATTGCCGAAGAACTTCCAGCCAGTCGGTGTTTCGTAGCAAGAGATACCGAGTTCGGCAGCAACGCGGTCTACAGCACGAGACGTGGGCATGGAGCGCGCGACACCAGCAAGACCTTTAGCGTAAGCAGGAATCTTTGTTGCGTTAGCAACAATCAGAGCTAAGCTATCGCTCGGGCTTACAAAGAGGTTACGGCCCACAATCATGTTTCTATCGCCGTCACCGTCGGAGGCCGCACCAAAGCTTAAATTAAGAGTCGCGTCCGATAAAGCATCGATGAGGTCTTTGGCATACACGGGATTCGGGTCTGGGTGACGTCCCCCGAAATCCTCGAGCGGCGTGCCATTGACAACGGTTCCTGCTGGGGCCCCGAGCGTTTTTTCCAAAATGCGTTTGGCATAAGGCCCTGTGACGGCGTTTAAGGCGTCGTAACGCATATGAAATTTGGGGTTGGCGAAAAGCTTACGAATCGCATCAAAGTCAAAAAGGGAGGCCAAAAGATTTTCGTAATCGCTAATGGGGTCGATTACTTCAATGAGAGTATCGCCAAGCTTACTAACACCAATCTGAGATAAGTTAGGGGCATCAGCCTCTTCAATGGCGTACTGCGTTAATTTCTTTGAAACTTCGAAAACAGCATTTGTGAAGGTTTCGTTCGCAGGTCCTCCGTTAGCGAGGTTGTACTTGATACCAAAGTCCCCATTGGGCCCACCTGGGTTGTGGCTTGCCGAAAGAATGATGCCGCCATCGGCTTTGCGTGTGCGAATCACAGCGCTTGCCGCAGGCGTAGAGAGAATCCCGTTTTGTCCGACTAAGACACGTGCGTAGCCAGCAGCGGAGGCCATCTTCAAAATCGTGCGAATCGCTTGCGCATTAAAGTACCGTCCGTCGCCACCTAAAACAAGCGTTTTTCCTTTGCAATCACCGATGACTGTAAAAAGGGATTGAACGTAGTTTTCTAAATAGTTTGGTAAAGAAAACCGCGTGACTTTTTTGCGCAAACCCGATGTCCCTGGTTTCTGGTCATCAAAAGGGGTAGTCTCAAAAATACGAATCGCCATCGTTAACTCCTTTAAATGTGTTTGCGCGTAAAGGCAATGAGAGCCTCAGTTGAGGAGTCAAAGTGTAGCGCAGCCTTTTCTTCTGTTAAGCGCGGAAGAATCTGACGGGCCACGGCTTTACCTAATTCAACACCCCATTGATCGAATGAATTAATGCCCCAAAGGATGCCTTGCGTGAAAACTTTGTGTTCATATAGGACTGTGAGTTCTGCCATAGATTCAGGACTTAAGTCCTTTAAAAGAATTGTTGCTGTCGGCTGATTGCCTTTAAAGGAGCGCTGAAGGGCAAGTGCGTTAATCGTTGCCTCGTCTTTTCCTTCTTTTCTCATGCTCTCACGCACTTCTTCTTCGGTTTTCCCGAAAGCTAAGGCCGAGGTTTGGGCAAAGCAATTGGAAAGAAGCGCTTCTTGGTGGCCAGCGATCGGATAATCGGCCTTTACTGCGGCAATAAAGTCACAGGGAACGAGACGCCCGCCTTGATGTAAGAGTTGGAAGAAGGCGTGCTGCCCATTGTTTCCTAATTCACCCCAGACAACAGGGGCGGCTGTCGTTGTAAGCGGCACATTGTCAATTCCCACAGATTTTCCGTTACTTTCCATCTCAAGCTGCTGTAAGAAAGAGGGGAAATACTGCAAAGAGTCGTTATAGGGGAGAACGGCAAGAGTTGGGGCGCCCAAAAGGTTGGCGTTCCAATAGCCGATAAGCGCCATCAAGACAGGTAGGTTCTTATCAAACTCTGTGTTTCTAAAGTGCTCATCGATCTTTTCTGCGGCAGCAAGCATGCGATTAAAGATATCGGCCCCTGTCTGAATCATGAGTGCTAACCCCACTGCAGACCAAAGTGAATACCTGCCACCGACCCAATCCCACATCGCAAAAACACGCTCGGCGGGAATGCCAAATTGCGCGGCAAGCGCGGGTTTACTTGAAACCGCGGCCAAGTGGTGCGCCAAATGCGGACCCTCTCCAAGTTTTTCAACGAGCCAACGGCGTGCCGTGTGCGCATTGAGCATTGTTTCTTGCGTCGTGAAGGTTTTACTGACAACAACGATCAAGGTCGTGCTTGCATCAAGTGTTGATAATAAACGCGTAATGGGAGCGGCATCCAAATTACTAATAAAGTGAACGCGAGGCCCGTTTTTGCTCACAGCCCGCAAGGCTCGTGCCATCATCTTGGGGCCTAAGTCCGATCCCCCGATACCAATATTGATGACATCGGTGATTTTCTTACCTGTTGAACCAGAAAGAGCGCCTGAGCGAATGCCTTGAGCGAATTCGGCCATACGATGCCGTGTCTCTAAGACTTCAGGCATCACGTCACACGCCTCAGGGAAGGGCCCGTGGCTTTTACGTAACGCCACGTGAAGCACTTGGCGGTTTTCACTCGTGTTAATCCGCTCGCCTGCGAACATTCTTTCGATTGCTTCTTTTAAGTGCGCTTCTTTAGCGAGATTAACGAGCAAATCAATCGTTTCAGCATCAAGCCTTTCTTTAGAAAAGTCATAAAAGAGGTTCCCATAAGAGCGTGAGAGCTTTGCTGTGCGCTCGGAGTCCGTGGCAAAAAGCTCACGTAAATGAATCCCTTCTAAAGAGGCCTTTTTTGTTTCGAGCGCTTTGTAGGCATCCAATTGCGTTAACTTCATAAGGGAATCACTCCTTTCTATACGGGTTGTTGTTGGCTTTTTAAGAACGCACCTTTAAGTCCTAGGTCTCCTGCGATATCAAGATCGATTCGGACGCGTTCAAGATAGGCTCGATGTGGGCCTTTGAATCGTAAAAACTCTTTCAGGAAATTCGGATGTGTGACAAAAGCCGGGCACTTACGGGCAATGCCACCTCCAATCACAATGGATTCAGTAAGAACGGCAAGAGCCGCTGTGCGGGCAGCTCTACCATAAAACCGAGAAAAAGCTGCGCAAGTTTCACTATCCTCAAAGCGCTCTTGGGCCGTAATCTCCTTAGGCTCTAAGGTTTTCCCAGTAAAGTAGTTGTGTAACTGCGTTAAGCCTTTGCCACAAAGAATGTGTTCAATTGTTGGGGCGGCTCCCGGGTCTCTTTCTTCAATAAATCGAGCTAAATCGCGCTCGGTCTCATCAAAGGCCTGTGCAATGTGGCCGAGCTCTCCAGAGACCACGCGGTTTGATTTACCCAAAAGAAGCCAGCCAGTGCCAAAGCCCGTGCCTGCACCAATAACGGTTCGAATGGGGCTTTTAAAGGGATTTTTGGGTAAATAGATGTTTTTTAAGTCGGAAGTGACGTTTTGAGAACCCAAACCATAGGCCTGAGCCTCAAAGTCATTTAAAAGATGAACTTGGGCTTTCGGGAAGAATCTTTGGATGAGGCGGGTTTCTACTGTAAAGGCCGCATTGGTCATGCGGATAGCGCCTCCGTCAACGGGACCAGCGGCTGCGACAGAGACGGCATCGATGTTTTGCGCCTCTAACCAAGAGCTTTGAATCGTTTTTAGTGCAGCTTCAAAAGAAGATGTTTGGCTAGAAAAGACGTTTTTACGCAACAAAGAGGGCAGGCCGTCTTTCGTTTCGAAAACGGCAAAGCGTGCGTTTGTTCCCCCAATATCGGCAGCTAACACTCGCATAAAGGTCCCCTTACCTTTTTTGCGCCCTTTTCTCCTTTTGGTTTTCTTTCATTGATAGGGGCGCTTTTTTCTAGAAAAGATTCTAATCAATTGTGAGAAGAACATTTGCTTTTCATCAGGGACTTTTTTCTTAAAGTGTGCCGTAGAGTTTTGTGACAAAAAAGGCTATAGAGTCAAAGCATTTGCGCTGTAAAATGGCGCCGTATTTTTTAATATCGAGGGTTGGGCGTACTTTTATTTCTCGCAAACCTTCTAGTCGGAGTTTTTGTCAAAATATGAAACAGGTTCGTAAACACGAAATAACGGGAAGTGGCTTTTGTAAAGAAATCAATGGTGTTTTAAGGGATGTCCTTTCCCGTCCAAAGGGTAGAACCAATGAAACAGAGCGCTATGTGGCGCTCTCGTATGCGGTGCGTAAGCGCCTATCTGAGCGTTGGGTGAAAACGCAGGATGAAGATAGAAAAAAGCACGCGCGTCGTATTTACTACATGTCGATGGAATATTTAATCGGCCGCTCGCTAGCTAATGCACTTTCTGCAACAGGTTTAAGAAAAGCCGCCGAAGAGGCCGTGAAGGCCGGAGGCTACGGGCCGCTAGCAGATATTCTTGAGTGCGAACATGACGCAGGTCTCGGAAACGGCGGCTTAGGTCGTTTAGCAGCCTGCTTTTTAGACTCTATGGCCACATTAGAGCTTCCAAGCTGGGGCTACGGTATGCGCTATGAGTACGGTATGTTTGCTCAATCCATTGTCGATGGCGTTCAAGTCGAGCGTCCCGACCAGTGGTTAGTCGACGGGGGTACCGTTTGGGAATTCCCGCGCTTTAACACAAGCTATACCGTGAAATTTGGGGGCTCTTTTGAGTCGCGAGGCGCAGATTCCTGCCAATGGAATAGCGCAAGCGAAGTGATTGCCCGCGCCTATGACTTTGTTATCCCAGGTCACGGCACAGATCGCGTGAGCACTATGCGTCTTTGGAAGGCTTTTGCTCCCCAAGAGATTGACTTAAATGCCTTTAATACGGGTGATTACGCACGTGCCTCAGGATTAAAGAACCAATTCGAAAACATCTCCTGGGTGCTTTATCCCAATGACAGCACGCCACGCGGCCGTGAGTTACGCTTAAAGCAAGAGTATCTCTTTGTCTCAGCTTCGATGCAGGATATTTTGGCGCATCACGTTGAAGAGTACGGCACGCTTGAAAATCTATCTGAAAAGATTGCGATTCACTTAAACGACACACATCCGGCGATTTCTGTGGCTGAATTAATGCGACTCTTAGTCGATGAGCACGCCATGAGCTGGAAAGATGCGTGGGCGCAGTGCGAGAAAATCTTCTCTTACACAAACCACACGTTAATGCCAGAGGCTTTAGAGACCTGGCCTGTGCCTTTGATGAAGAGCTTGTTGCCACGGCACTTGGATATCATCTATCGGATTAACGCCGAATTCTTAGATCGTGTGCGCCAACAGTTCCCAGGCGATATTGACCTTGTGCGTAGCGTCTCTTTGATCGATGATGGCAATTACACCGAAGAAAGTAAGCGCGTTCGCATGTCGCATCTGAGCATTGTGGCAAGCCACAAAGTAAATGGCGTCTCAAAGCTTCACTCGAACTTGATGGTAAAAACCATCTTCGCGGGCTTCGCGCGTGTCTTCCCCGATCGCTTTGATAATAAGACAAACGGTATTACGCAGCGTCGTTGGTTAGCGCAGGCCAATCCTGGTCTTGCCACTCTTCTTGATAAGTACATCGGTGGCGACTGGCGCTATCACTTAGAAAAGCTCGCTGGACTTCGTCCGATTCTAAATAGCAGCAAAGGAAAGGCGCTTTGCGAAGAGTTCCTCGCTGTAAAGAAGGCCAATAAAGAGCGCCTTGCTGAACTCGTGCGTAAGACAACGGGCGTGGAATTTAATCCGGCAAGTTTGACTGACGTACAAGTAAAACGCATTCACGAGTATAAGAGACAGCTTCTTAACGTCTTACACGTTATCACGCTTTATAACGAGATGAAAGACGGTCGCCCGCATCCTGCGCGTAACGTCCTTTTCTCAGGGAAAGCCGCCTCTTCCTACTACATGGCAAAACTCATCATTCGTTTAATTAACGATGTGGCGAAGACCATTAATTCTGACCCAGCAATCAAAGGTCGCTTAAAGGTCGCGTTTGTTCCCAATTACAGCGTATCGGCAGCTGAAGTGATTATTCCTGCCGCAGACCTTTCCGAGCAGATTTCGACAGCAGGAACTGAGGCCTCGGGCACGGGCAACATGAAACTCGCGTTAAACGGCGCCTTAACAATTGGTACCGAAGACGGCGCCACCATTGAGATGCGCGATAGTGTTGGTGCGGACAACATGTTTATCTTCGGCAACACCGCTGCTCAAATCGAGAAGTTGCGCCGCGAAGGCTACAACTCGCGTCGCCTCTATGAAAACGACGCAAGACTGCGCCGCGTCTTAGACATGATTCGCAATGGTTACTTCTCACCCGAGCAAAGAGATCGCTATGCCGATATCTTCTCCGTGTTGATCGATCACGGCGATTACTACATGCTCTTAGCCGACTACGCAAGCTACATGGATGCACAGGCTAAGGCCGAAGCTCTTTATGCCGATCCGATGGCTTGGGCCAAGAAAGCGCTCCTTAATGTCGCGGGCATGGGACCGTTTAGTTCGGATCGTACGATTCGCGACTACGCCTGCGGCACCTGGAACATGGAAAAGTATTTGCGTAAGTAATTTGGCAGGAGGGAAATGTTATGAAGCATGTAATGACACTAGAACGCTCTGAAGTGGACGCCCTCTTGCGAGCCGAGCACGGGGATGCGTTTGCTGCATTGGGGCCCCATCGCGTCAAGCGCACCTGGGTTGTGCGTGCGGTGTTGCCAAACGCTAAGGCTGTTACGGCTGTTGACCCGAAAACACTCCAGCCCATTGCGGTTTTTAAAGAACACGTTCCAGGCTACTTTGAAGCGCGATTAGGCGCGAAAAAGAGCATTTCGTATAAGTTACGTATCGATTGGGGGTCGGCTGTTCAAATTACCGATGACCCCTACCGCTTTACAACCATTATCCCTGAGGATGACTTGTGGCTTTTATCCGAAGGCACACATTTGCGTCCTTGGAATTGGTTTGGTGCACATCCAACGGAAATCGCAGGCGTAAAAGGCGTCTCGTTTGCCGTGTGGGCGCCAGGGGCTAGGCGCGTGAGCGTTGTCGGCGACTTCAATAGCTGGGATGCACGTCGTGCTCCGATGCGTCTTCGTGGCAATTCGGGTGTTTGGGAAATCTTTTTACCTGGCGCCAATGTGGGCGAGTGCTATAAGTACGACATTATTTCTGCCTCAGGAGAGCATCTTCCTTTAAAGGCAGATCCCTATGCTTTCCGTATGGAAATGCGGCCAGGCACCGCATCCATTATTGCGGAGTTGCCTAAGAGCCCGGCGCCAGTTAAGGTCGAGGATATCAATGGGCTAAATAAGCCGATGAGTATCTATGAGGTGCATTTGGGTAGCTGGAAACGCCATCCCAATGAGCGCTTCTTTTATAACTGGGAAGAGCTTGCGGAAAATCTCGTCGGTTACGTAAAGGAAATGGGATTTACCCATATTGAGCTGCTTCCTGTGAGCGAACACCCCTTTGATGGCTCTTGGGGCTATCAGGCCTTGGGGCTATATGCGCCAACCTCGCGCTTTGGAGCGCCTGAAGGCTTCGTGCACTTTGTCAATGCCTGCCACGAAGCAGGAATTGGCGTTATTGTCGATTGGGTGCCAGCGCACTTTCCAAAAGACGATTATGGCTTAGCACGCTTTGTGGGTGAGCCCCTTTATGAACACGCCGATCCCAAAGAAGGCGAACATAAAGATTGGGGAACCTATATCTATAACCTTGGACGCCGTGAAGTTCTCGAGTACTTGGTCGGCAACGCTCTATTTTGGGCTGAGGTCTATGGCGTTGATGGATTGCGTGTTGATGCTGTTGCATCGATGCTTTATCGCGACTACTCACGAAAAGAGGGCGAATGGATCCCGAATATCTATGGCGGTCGTGAGAATTTAGAGTCGATTGCGTTCTTGCGTCGCGTTAATGAAACGCTTGGAGCCGAAAAGCCCAATGTGGCAACTTTCGCTGAAGAGTCCACCGCTTGGCCCATGGTTTCTCGTCCGCCTTCGATGGGAGGCCTCGGGTTTCACTACAAGTGGAACATGGGCTGGATGCATGACGTATTAAGTTATATGCACGAAGACCCCGTTTACCGTCGTTGGCATCACAACGAGTTAACTTTCGGTCTTCTTTACGCGTATTCGGAAAACTTTATTTTGCCGCTCTCGCACGATGAAGTTGTGCACGGCAAAGGCTCTCTTATTGAGAAGATGTCAGGAGATGATTGGCAAAAATTTGCCAACCTTCGCGCTTTCTACGGCTTTATGTGGGCCTATCCAGGAAAGAAACTTCTCTTTATGGGAGGCGAATTCGCCCAACGCCACGAGTGGAACGAAAACGGAGAGCTCGATTGGTATCTCTTGCAGTACGAAAGCCACAAGGGCGTTCAAAAGTTAGTTGCAGATCTCAATAGTGTTTTAAAGGCCAACCCTGCGCTTTATGAAAAAGATTGCGAGTACGGTGGCTTTGACTGGCTTGACGTTGACGATAAAGACAATTCTGTGATTGCCTTTGCGCGTTGGGGCGTATCTGGTGACGAATTCGTGGTCTGCATCTCAAACTTCACGCCTGTCGTGCGTCATAACTATCGCATCGGTGTGCCAAAGGTCGGAACCTATCGCGAAATTATGAATACCGATAGTTCTTACTATTGGGGAAGTAATGTGGGGACCTCAGAATTTGCCGCAGTGGATTCGGAGCCCATCCCAGCGCATGGCCGCGAGCAGTCGATTAATCTTACGTTGCCGCCTCTTGCGACGGTGTATCTCAAATGGCATCGTTAGACAGTTTGATTCAAAAAGCTAGTAGTAAAAATCGCCCCGGTTTCTTTTTGGATGAATCTGGGGCTGATTTTGTTCTTTATAGCGAACACGCCAGAGGCGTTTCAGTCGAAATATTTTCTCAAGCCGAGTCAAAGGTTTTCCCACTTGAAAAAGAGGGAAATCTTTGGCGAGTGCGTATCGAAGGCGTTAATTCTGGGATGCGCTACGGCTATCGCGTTAAAAGTGATGGCTCTTGCGGCACGAAAGAAAGTCAAGCGCTCTTACTTGACCCATACGCACAAGGCTATGCAGGTCACTACGAGAAAGATTCAAGCCTTGGTGCAGCAGGGCTCTTTAGCGTAGTCCCTTCAAAAGAAGCTTTTGATTGGGAAGGCGATGCTGCCCCTAGTATCCCAATGGAGAAAACAGTTTTCTATGAGACGCACGTTAAGGGCGCGACAAAACTTAATTTTGAAATTACGGATGCTGAGCGCGGGACTTATGCGGGACTAGCTAGCAAGGCGTTTATTTCGCATGTGAAGTCCTTGGGCGTTACGTCTCTAGAACTACTTCCGATTTTTGAATTTATCGATGAAGACCGCTTAATTGCAAAGGGGCTAAAGAATTTCTGGGGCTATAACCCTGTGGGATTTTTCGCTCCGGCTCGACGCTATGCGAGAAATCAAGAAGCTGCTCCCGATGAATTTCGGGCAATGGTCAAAAAGCTTCATGCCGCAGGCTTGGAAGTGATTCTCGATGTGGTCTTTAACCACACCGCAGAAACCGATGAGACTGGTCCTACGCTTAGTTTCCGAGGGATTGACAATAGCGTTTACTACAAGATTCGTGAGGACGATCCGAATCTTTATGTCAATTTCACGGGGTGCGGCAACACATTTAATGTTTCGCATCCAGCGGTGCTCGAGCTCGTTTTGGATTCCTTGCGTTTCTGGGTTCAATCCATGCACGTCGATGGATTCCGCTTTGATCTTGCCTCTACCTTAACGCGAGAAAGCGCCTTTCTTGAGAAAGTTAAAGGCGACCCCATTTTAAGTGGCGTAAAACTCATTGCTGAACCTTGGGATATTGGACCAGACGGCTATCGTTTGGGACGTTTTGGTGCGCCCTTTAGCGAGTGGAACGACAGGTTTCGCGACGATATGCGCGCCTTTTGGCTTACGCACACAGTTGGTGTCGGTGCTCTCGCACAACGGCTTTGTGCCTCAAGCGAAATTTTCCGTTACGCAGGGCGCGCCCCTCAGGCGAGTCTTAATTTCATCACGGCCCACGATGGCTTTACGTTATCCGATCTCGTAAGCTATGCGGGAAAACACAATGACGCCAATGGTGAAGCCAATCGCGACGGCACAGACCGCAATCTCAGTGTGAATTGCGGCGTTGAAGGCGAAACCCAAAACGTGGATATCGCAAGACGTAGAAAACTACTGCGCCGTGCGCTTTTAGCAAGCCTATTCTTCTCTCAAGGCACCCCCATGCTTCTTGGTGGTGATGAAATTTGCCACACCCAAGAAGGAAACAACAACGCCTATTGCCAAGATAACACGACAACGTGGATTGATTGGGATATCGGCAAAGCCAATGACGAAAGAGAGTTTATTTCTAAACTTACGCAGATTCGTAGTGCCTATTCTCAACTAAGATCAACCCAATGGCTCACAGGCGAACTAAAAGATGGCGAGCGCGACATTGTTTGGCTTAACCGAATGGGTCGCGAGATGCATCAGGAAGAGTGGAATAGGGGTTTTGATACCTTAGGCGCTCTTTTTGGTCGATGTGATGGCTCAGAACGCCTTCTCATTTATTTTTATCGAGGCGGCCACCCTGAGGAAATCACGCTCCCTGAAGGCGATTGGACCGAGATTTTGCGTAGCGATGTCTTTGAATCCGTCGCTCCAACGAGAGGTAAAAAGACAATCACGCTTACAGAACCCACGGTTTTGGTTTTCACAGAAACTGTGCGTGGTTTCCCAAGAGAAAGCGGCGTTTTACTTCACGTAAGTTCTTTACCGAGCGTTTTCGGCTCTGGTGACTTTGGTCGAGAGGCGCGCCATTTCGTTAATTGGCTAGAAGCGGCGCATCAAAGTTTGTGGCAAGTGTTGCCTCTAACGGTAACGGGAGAAGGAAACTCTCCTTATATGGGAGCCTCAGTTTTTGCCGGAAATGAACTCTTTATTGATTTCGAAGACTTAGCAATCAAAGGCTACATTGTTCTTTCTGAATTAAAGGAAACGCCGCACTTTGATGAGAATCGCGTCGATTTCCCGAAAGTGTCTTCTTGGCGTATGAAGTTGCTTGAACGAGCGGCTTTACGCTTTTTTAGCCAAAAGACTTTACCCGAATCGTATGTAAGCTTTATTGAAAAAGAGGCGTTTTGGCTTGAAGACTATGCGCTATTTCGCGCAATCAGTGCTGAGCAGGAATCCTTTGGTCGGTGTAAGTGGCAAGAGTGGCCTGAGAAACTGCGTGAGCGCAATGCTGAGGCTTTAAAAAAGGCTCGCGAGCGTTTATCAACACGCATCAATTTCTGGCGCTTTGCGCAGTACGTGTTTGCTGAGCAACTAAAGGCTTTACGTAGTTATGCGCACGCTCGTGGCGTTCGTATTTTGGGAGACCTCCCGATCTTTGTTTCTCCTAATAGCGCAGATGTTTGGGCTCACCGTGAGCTTTTCGTGCTCGACAAAGAGGGAAACCCAACAGCTGTTGCAGGAGTGCCTCCCGATTACTTTAGTCCCACAGGGCAACTCTGGGGCAATCCTTTGTACGATTGGAAGGCACATAAAGAAAGCGATTACGCTTGGTGGAAGGCACGCATTGCTCGTGCAGCAACGCTTTATGACGCACTGCGCATCGATCACTTTAGAGGGTTTGAATCATTCTGGTCGGTTCCCGCTCAAAGCGAAACCGCACTTGATGGCCACTGGGAAAAAGGTCCTGGAAAAGAGCTCTTTGATGCAATCAAGTTAAGTGCGCCACATTTATCTTTTATTGCTGAGGATCTAGGCATCATCACAAAAGAGGTCGATCAATTAAGAGAGTCTCTTGACTTCCCGGGAATGCGTGTTTTGCAGTTTGCCTTTGATGGTAAGAGGGAGAATCCCCACTTACCAGGGAATGTTGTTGAAAATGCCGCTTACTATCCAGGCACACACGACAACGATACGATCCTAGGCTGGTACGAGAGCCTTGATGAGAAAACGAAAAAAACGGTTTTCGAGTTTCTGGGGAACCCCGAATCGGTTTCAGAGGCAGCTTTAAGTGCCGTCTTTCATTCTAGAGCGCGTTATGCGATTGTTCTAGCTCAAGATATTTTGGGTCTTGACTCTCAAGCCCGTATGAATCGACCAGGCGATGCTACAGGTTCTTGGGGCTGGCGTATGAGGCGAGGGGCTCTAGGGGAAGATCGGGCCGAAAAACTTGCTAATCTCACGGTTGCATCACTGCGAAACGAAAAAAACGGAACTAAAACCAAAGTGATGTCACCTCAAGAATCGCTTTAGAAACCTTAAGAAAGGAAGGAATCATGCGGCCAAAAGTTAAGAGACTGTTCACTTTTTTCACAGTTGTTTTTATGGCGGGTTCCTTCTTTTCCGAAAGCGCACTAGCCGATCCTTTTTCTCGGCCAATAACGGGTCTTGTTCTCTCTGGGGGAGGAGCTCGAGGACTCGCGCACATTGGTGCTTTAAAAGCGCTTGAAGAGCTTTCGATTCCTGTCGATTGCATTACGGCAACGAGTATGGGTGCGTTAGTTGGCGGGGGTTATGCCGCTGGCTACAGAGCAAAAGAAATCGAAAAGATTACGCTTGCAATTGAGTGGGATCGGATGTTTTCGTCTCGACCGGAAAGACGTGAACTTAAGTGGCGTGCCAAGCACGATGATGACTCAGGCTTGGGGCGCAACATCCGCCTTGGGATTACCAAAGATGGTTTAATGGCGCCAGGCGGTCTTATTCCCACGCATGAACTCTCCTTATTTTTAAATCGTAACATGGGCTTTACCGATAAGGTAAAGGACTTTTCCGATCTTCCGATTCCCTTTAGAGCGATATCCACAGACCTCTTAACCGGCAAGCGCGTCGTCCTTTCCGAAGACATTCCCCTTTCGGATGCGATGCTTGCCTCAATGTCGGTTCCAGGGGCTTTTAATCCTGTGCAATACAAAGGGATGTACCTTTGCGACGGCTGTCTAGTTGATAACCTACCTGTTGAAGAGGCTCGCCAAATGGGAGCTAGACGCCTGATTGTTATCAATGTGGGAACGCCGCTTTCGGGAGCCGATGGCTTAAAAAGCATTCCTGGCATCATGACTCAGGTTGTGAACATTCTCACAGAACAAAATGTCGAGCGCTCTTTAAAAAGCATCACTGAAGACGACGTTTTAATCGTTCCTGATTTAAAAGACTACAGCTCAGGAAGTTTTGAAAAAGCCGAAGACATTATTGCCGCAGGCTACAAAGCCGTGATGGACAATAAAGAAAAATTGAAAGAGTTCGCGGTAAGTCCCGAGAGTTTTTACGCATGGCATCAGACGAGAAAGGCGCGCTTACAACCTAAGAACGAGCATCAGATTGAGAAGATCCTTGTTAAAGGCAATCGCGAAATCTCCACAGAAAGCATCATTAATGCTGCTGATATCGATATCTCAAAACCAGTGACTACCGCAGAAGTTGAGCAGGGTGTCAGGCGCCTTTGGGGAACGGAGCGCTTTGAGAAGGTCTCGTACCGATTCGAGCGCGGAGAATTCGGCGACGTTCTCGTTCTCGAACCACACGAATGGGAGTGGGGGCAGTCGTTATTAAAGTTCGGTGCAACACTTCAAACGGACTTTGATAATGAAGCGCGCTATAGCATTGTTGCCGCTTATACCTTAGGTGCCCTAAATAAGTGGGGCGGTGAATGGACTTTTCAGGCTCAATTTGGCAATAGGCGCTATGTGTATACAGATTTCTTCCAACCGCTTGGTTCAGGAAGCCCTTGGTTTGTTCGTCCGTACGCGGGATACGAACACCGTTTCGTTGATGTGTATTCACAGGGTTCGAGCGATCATATTTCCTCTGAGATGCGCAGCATAAGTTCTGAGGCGGGACTCGATCTTGGGATTGAAGTTGCGCGTTCAGCGCGCTTTACCGCAACAATTGGTGGTAAACGCACGACCTTTAGAGTGCATCGCGGCGTCTCAAGAGATTTCAATAGTACACGAGACGGCTTTGCTTCATTCGAAGCCGCTTACGACACATTAGACGATGTGGACTTTCCAAAAAGTGGTGTGAAACTTGTAGGCCGTTATGGCGTTATGCTCAACAATGATCACGATCGCTTCTACGAAATCGGAGGCATTATCCCGTGGGCTATTACAAAGAAATGGACGCTAGTGGCCTCTGGCGTTGCTGGAAAATCTCGGCGTAACGAGTACTACACCAAGGGCGGTATCTTCTCTTTGACTGGGGCTCCTTACGATCGCTACATCGGGGAAAAGATTATTTCAGGTTCTGTGCATCTTTCTCGCTCGATTAATGATGTTTTGCCAGCGCCATTTCCTGTGTATGCGGGTATTACAGCGGAAGCTGCGCGCCTTTATAACTCAGGCGGCAAAGCCTGGACGCATGATGGAAATCGCTGGATTGGAGCCGGTGGCATTTATCTAGGGGCCGATACTTTGATTGGGTCAATATTCCTAGCTATTGGAAGAACAACGGAACATAGGTCCTCAATTAGTTTGAGTTGGGGTAAAGTCAATTGGTGGTAAAGACGCTGTCGCAAATCTTTACTGAATCTAACAGAAGATTAAGGCAGAATGTTTTTTACTATCGGAGGGCATAGAAAAATGAAACGCACCACAATTGGATTTTTAGTTTGTCTCTTGGGAGCGGGGGTGCTTAGCTCGGGAAGCGCTTTTTCGAAGTCAGAAACCGCAGAGGCACTTTCTCAATTAGGAAGCGCTGTCAAAAATGATTCCTCAAGCGCCTGGAATGCTACAAAAGAAAAAGCAGGCAACGCATGGGACGCGACAAAAGATAAAGCAGGCAATGCGTGGGATGCAACAAAAGACAAGGCAGGTGATGCTTGGGATGCGACAAAAGATAAGGCAGGTGATGCTTGGGACGCAACAAAGTCCAAATCCCAGGATGCCAAGAACGCCGTGAAGAAAGGCTGGAAAAACACAAAAGAAAAAGTTCGCTCTAGCTTAGAAGACTAAGTAAGCGTTTGTTGTAGGGGGAGACACAAATGAAAGCAAACGCATGGCTTCTTACCTTGGCGCTTACGGTAAGCGTCTTAACGAGCGCAGCCATAGCGGCCGACGTTGGACGCCATTACGATGCTTCAGGCCGTTACATTGGTAGAACCGACGAAAACGGGCGTAGTTACGACAGTTCTGGCCGCTACATCGGGCGAGAAGACAAAAACGGTTATCAATACGATAGTTCGGGCCGCTACGTCGGTAGGGAAGACGATAATGGTCGTCATTACGATTCCATGGGGCGCTACAAAGGACGCACCGATGAAAATGGCTATCGCTACGATAGCTCTGGGCGTTATATCGGAAGAGAAGATGCAAACGGTCGTCGTTATGACAGTTCAGGACGCTACATCGGACGTACAGTCGAATAAAACGTCGATACGACATTCACGCAATCTACGCAAATCCGCTAAGTAATCTACGAGGGGTCTTGCGCCTTTTCTTAAAGGATGGCAAGGCCTCTCTTATTAAAATCCTCACAACTCGTGCAATGCGAGGCGAACAACAACAATAACCATAAAGCTATTCTGCTTTGAGGGATTTCTAAGGAGAGTGAGGTGTCTGAATCCATGTCAAGTAGGCAGGCATTATTGCGCTATGGCTCGCTTATTGCGGGACCACTGCTTTGCTTACTGATCTTTTTACTTATGCCATCGACCTATGTCACAGCCGATGGTTCGATTGCGCAGTTTTCCCCAGCGGG
>CAVJUW010000032.1:0-16659 GCA_963652725.1 Bacteroidaceae bacterium
CCAATAGAGAGAATCACAATCGAAAGAACGGCACCTATTGCAACATAGAAAAGCGAAACTGAAAACGCCTTAAGCGTTAAGTGCTTTTGAAAGAAATCTTCTTTTACAAGAACGAAGGCGACAAAAAGGAAGGCTGCCGCTGAAATAAGCATCGCATACGGGATAAACGCTTGCGATAAACCAAAGAGCACGGCACCGAAACCGCCACCCAAAATAGCAAAAAGTGCCACAAAGGATAGCGAGAGAACCGTCGCTCGCACGCTTAAGTTAAAGCGCCGCAAAATCGCAATCTGGCCAATCAATTGCGGGACCTCGTGGGCAAAAATCGCGACAGTAATCGCCACCCCTGCCGTAAGGCTTGTCATAAAAGCCGCTGCAACGAGTACCCCATCGACAAAATTGTGGCAAGACGACCCAACCAAGATGGGAAGCGCTTTCGTTTGATGCGATTCACAAAGATCGGCGTGAAACTCAAAGCCGCCCCCTAAAAGCGCAGGAACAGGATGCAGTTTCCCTTGGGCGAAAACCGCGATAGCTAGCCCGTATGAATCCACAACCTCAAGAGCCTCAGGAACCAAGTGCCCCAAACTAATCGCAAGAAGCATTCCGCATGCCAATTGCGCTACGACATGCCCGTAGCGAACGAGAACCCAGACGGAAACACCGAAGGCCAAAGCAAGCGCGCAAAACCTTGAGAGGAAATTTGCAACAATAATGATGACAAAAGTGAGAATGGACATGGCCCGAAATTATAAATTTTTTGCTTAGAAAACAAAGAAAATAGGCTCTGAGAAACAATTTGTTTCGCATTCGGGAAAATCGTTTCAGATTTTTCGAATGCATTCCCTTAAATTTCGGTCTTGAAGGGTCAGTACCTTTCTGTAAATTTTCTCCTTTGGTTTCTCTAGCGGGGGTCGGCAAAAACGACACCCGCCTTTTTTTTGACCCGCTAGAATACCCCAACACAATCGCTTCAAACACAATTGCTATGAAAATTTCACATCTTTTGATTTTGCCTGCCTTAAGCGCACTCCTTGTTGCGTGCTCTGCCAATGAACCTGTAGAACCTGTTCCTGAGCTCAAAGACACAAGTTGGGCCTTACCTCAAGATCCCAAAGACGGGTGCGACGCCGCTCCATATATCGAGTTTTCCGCAACAAAAGTCACAGGCGATATGGGTTGCAATAGTTTTTCTGCCGAGTACACCCTAAAGGGCAACACGCTTACCTTTAAAAACCCCGCTGCAACACTTCGGATGTGTGACGCAAAAACCATGCAAGTGGAATCGAAGATGCAAAAAATCTTCACGGATACGCGCCGCGTAAGAGGTAACGAGAAAGAATTAACCTTCCTTGATGCCAAAGGTAAGGTCATCCTCACACTCGTTCCAGAAACGATGGGAGCCTGTAAATAGTTCTAAGCGCTTTTTAGTGCGCCGCTTCCCAATTGTCCGCTACACCAATGCCCGTTAAAAGCGGCACTTCAAAGTGTGCTGCATCGGCCATTAATTTGGGAAGCGATTCTTTCACTAGATTGACCTCATCTTCAGGCACCTCAAGCACAAGTTCATCGTGCACTTGTAAAACGATGCGGCTATTAAGTTTCTTTTCGCTAATCCATGCATCCACCGCAATCATTGCTTTCTTAATCACATCAGCAGCTGTCCCCTGAACCGGCGCGTTAATCGCAGCTCGCTCCGTTGCAGCGCGAAGAGCGGCACTTGAACTTTTAAGCTCTGGCAACCAGAGCTTACGGCCGAAAGCCGTTTTCACAAAGCCATTTTTCTTTGCTTCTTCTCGGATACGTTCCATGTAGTCGGCAACGCCTGGGTAACGCGCGAAGTACTCCTCCATATAGCGCTTAGCCGAAGTTCTATCAATACCAAGGTTTTTCGCTAAACCAAAAGCGCTCATTCCGTAAATAAGACCAAAGTTAATCACTTTTGCCATGCGCCGATCGTTATCGGTGACCGCTTCTGGGGTCTTCCCAAAGACCTCTGCCGCTGTCGCTCGATGTACGTCTTCTCCCCGACTAAACGAACGAATAAGACCCTTATCTTGCGAAAGGTGCGCCATGATGCGCAGTTCAATTTGCGAGTAGTCCGCTGAAATTATCTTGCAGCCAGTCCGTGCAACAAACGCTTCTCTCACGCGACGTCCTTCGGGCGTGCGCACAGGAATGTTCTGTAAGTTGGGATCGGAACTTGCTAAGCGCCCCGTAACCGCTGTTGCCTGCCCAAACGTTGTGTGAATGCGGTTATCGCGCAAATCAACCATATGCGGCAATTTATCTGTGTAGGTACTCTTGAGTTTGGCAAATTTACGATAGTCAAGAATCGCTTTGGGTAGCGGATAATCGAGCGCTAATTCGCTTAGGACTTCTTCTGCAGTCGATGCGGTTCCCGCTGCTGTTTTCTTTAAAACAGGAAGACCTAATTTTTCAAAGAGAATGTGCGCCAATTGCTTGGGGCTAGCGGGGTTAAAAGGTTCTCCGGCGAGCTCTTGAATCTTTTTCTCCGTCTCAGTGATGTGTTGCTCCAAGTCGGCACTTTGTTTATTTAAAGCATCGCAATCGATAGAAACACCAAAGCGCTCCATCTTAAAAAGAATCTCGCCAATCGGCCGCTCGATATCGCGATAGACCGATAAGAGTTCAGCGTCCGAGGATAACTTTTCAGTTAAGACGCTACCGAGTGCTTTAAGAGCAGCCGCTCGACTTGCAACCCAAGTAAGAGCACCGAATCCATCGATGCGGTCTGTCTTACTGCGTAAGGCGCCTTTACCTAAAAGGCTTTCTTCATCAGGAACGTCTGTTGCAAGATGGTGCTTAACGACACTAACAAAATCGTGCTTTAGGTGAGCTTCCAACACATAACTCATAAGCATCGTGTCATCTAAGGTCCCCGCAAGATTAATACCGATATTGGCCAAGACGTGTTTAGCGTACTTCGCATCATGTAAGACTTTTGTTGTGGCTCCTGAGAACCAAGAAGACAACGTACTCTTAAGCGTCTCGCCTGAAAGAGTCTTTACGCCAAAAAGCGCCAAGGGGATGACATAAATTTCAAGTGGCGTAAGTGCGAGGGCAACCGCTGCTGGCTTATCGAGCATCGGGGCAACGCCATCTGTCAGGATGGCAATCGCAACAGGTGACTCTTTGACTTCTTGCAATCGAGCGTAAAGGCTCTCTGCCCCCTCTTTTGTATCGACAATTTCTATCCCATCCTTGGATGCGGTTTTTAAAGAAGAAACGGCGCTTACTGACGGGGTCTCTGGCGTTAAAGCAAACTCAGCAAAAAGGTCTCCCTGAATGGGTTCTGCGGGGCCCTTTGCTTTGCTTGGCGTGTTAGCGGGCTTTTCTGTTTCCTCTTTTTTGGGGGTTGCGCTTTTGGTTCTTCCCATTGCTTGGCGCATTTCCCAGCGCGCGTAAAACGCTTGAAGTTTCTCTTTGTCTGGTTCTTTTAATAAAAGCTCTTTTGGATCGAGACCTAACGCCACATCGCTATTGATGGTCACGAGTTTGCGAGAAAGATCTAAAGAACTTAAAGCGCCTCTTAAGTTTTCACCAATCAGTTTTCACCAATCTTACCTTTAACAGAATCAGCTCCTGCAATGACGCCTTCTAAAGAACCGAACTCCTCGAGCCATTTCACTGCTGTTTTGGGTCCGCACTTAGGCACTCCTGGGACGTTATCGACCTTGTCTCCCATGAGCGTCAAATAATCGATGATGCGCTCGGGATAAACGCCATACTTGGCATGAACCCCCTCGCGGTCGAGAACCTCGTGGGTCATGGTGTTGACGAGTTTCACATTCTCGTTTACGGTCTGCGCAAGATCCTTATCTCCTGTGGCGATAAGGGCTTGAATCCCTTCAGAGGCTGCTTTCTTGGCTAAAGTCGCAAGCACGTCATCGGCTTCAACGCCCTCGATTTCAAGTAGAGGCCAACCGAGTAAACGCACAAGTTCGTGAATCGGTTCGATTTGAACCCGCAAATCCTCAGGCATCGGCGGGCGATTTGCTTTGTATTCTGGATAAATAGCGTGACGAAATGTCTTACCGTGGGCATCGAAAACACAAGCCACATAATCGGGATTGGCTTTTTTGTAGACATTTTGAAGCATCGCCCGAAAGCCTTTTAAGGCTCCTGTCGGTTCGCCTTTACTTGTTGTTAAAGGGGGTAAGGCGTGATAAGCCCGAAATAGATAATTGGAGCCATCGATAAGAAGGATTTTTGTCATGAAATTCTGCCCACTAAAAATCTTTCCGATACTTTAGCATTGAGGACAAACAATGAGAGCCTTTTCCAGTTTTGTAGCCAATCTCCCCGTGCACTCTGCACATGTTTGACAAAGAAGGCGCTAAGAGTGCGACAAGTTCTAGATTCGCTTCTCTTTGTCGTTTCCCTTTGAAGGAACAATAAATTTCGCACCCTAGTTTGTGCATTTTTTTATCCGTCATTAGACTTAACATAAGTTTGTGATTATCCTAATTTTCCTTTCGGTGGCCAACGTTGCCTTGAGGTGTTCTTATGCAAGTCCTAAGTAATGAAGATTTTGATCTTTCGAGACTCCCGAAAGGGCAGTCATCATTTGCTAGGTTGCGAGAGACAAATCGCATTTATGTCGACAAAACGGCAACAATCGCAGAACTGCTGAATAGTGAAAGTTACGTCTTTCTTTCTCGCCCGAGACGCTTCGGAAAATCGTTGCTTGTCTCGACATTAGCCTCATTATTTGAACATGGTCTTCGCGATTTCAAGGGACTTGCCATCGAAAAGACTTGGAAAGACAGAACATACCCTGTTGTTGAACTTGATTTTTCTCTACTCAAAGGCACGCAGAGTACTGAAGACTTTTGCCTTGCTCTTGAGAGCCAATTGCGAGAGCAGTTTGCGCCTCTTGGTTTTTCTTACAAAGAGAATTTTGGCACTCGCTTTATGGATCAGTTGTCCACATTTTTAAAATTGGCACCCTGTGGACCTTTTGTTCTCCTGATTGATGAGTATGATGCACCATTAACAGAACAACTCAATAATCCTGCTTTCTTTGAAGAAATTCGGAATGTTTTAGCTAATTTTTTTGGACGACTCAAATCAGGGATAGGCGCATTTCGATTTCTCTTTATCACAGGAATTACGAAATTCCGTCAGATCAGTATTTTTTCCACATTAAACAATCTCACGGATATTTCCTTAGAGCCTAAGTACGGTGAACTTTTGGGCTATACAAAAGAGGAAATTGAAAAATATTTTCCTGACTACTTGGCTAATGCTTTGATTCAAATTAATGATGCTTTGCACCAAGATCATAAAGAGCCCTATTCTTCAGAATCCTTGATGCAGGCTCTAATTGACCACTACGACGGTTTTTGTTTTGACAAAAAGGCTCGGACACACGTTTTTGCACCTTGGTCCGTCCTTAACTTTCTTTCTTCGCCTGAAAATGGATTTGACGATTACTGGATTGAATCGGGCGGAGTATCAACATGGCTAGAAAATTGGATTGCACATAATGGTGCCATTAATCCAGAAAAATTTGACACGCCAATAACAGTAGCTAACTCTAGTCTTGGAGCGGCATCAACACCCTCGGAAATTCCTGTGGAGGTTCTCCTTTATCAAACGGGTTATTTGACTATTGTTGGAGCTAGGGGCTCTTATATTGACTTGGGGTATCCGAATGAAGAAGTCTCAAGCGCAATGGCAGACTTGTACCTTTCTCATATTTCAGCGCTTGATAAGGGGACAATTAGTCGAATCGAGGATGTGTTTTCAGGAGGAAACACTTCCGAGCTCATTACGATACTCAACAAACTTTTTCTCTCGATTCCATACGACAACACGCCCATTCATAACGAAGCTGCAGCTCGCGCTGTTGTTCTTGTCTACGCTAAAGGTGCAGGTCTTATGACTCTTGCTGAGTGTCACAACGCACGAGGTCGTAGCGATTTGGAAATTCATACGAAAAAATTCCATTGGGTTTTCGAATTTAAATACGCTAAGAAAGATACCGATGCTCAACTGAAACTTGCCGAAGCTATCAAGCAAATTCAAGAGAAGCACTATGGTAAGGGAAGCAACGCTGAAAAACTTATTCGCGTTGGCCTAGTCTACAGTGGAGAATCTAAGCAGATTGCCGCTTACGAAACGCTCTAGCCTAAATTACTCTGAAATCGGCATAATATCCCTGAATAAATAGCGAGCCTATTTGCAAAGGGACTCAAGAGATGTTTAAGAACTCCGTTTTAAAAAATTCAATGACAATCGCCGCTTTTGTTGCGGCTCTCACAATGAGTGCGACAAGTTTTGCCGCACAAGATGATGCAACACGCCTAGAACCGACAGAGGCTGATATGGCAAAGGCTCGTGCAGAACGCGCGAAAAAGCCTGCGGCCACAGATGAAGTCTACGTTTCAGAGCGCGGCACCGTCATTCGCAAAAACGTCGATCAAAATAACCACATGCGTAGTGTCACAGTGACGCCGACGGAAACTGGAATTCCCTACACGATGGACAATCAATCGAATAAGCCGATTGATAACGGCGTAGGTGCCAATACCCGTTCGACTCTCGGAACTCCAAAATTCATTGAGTTCAAGTGGTAAGCCATGGCTGTTTTCACAACGATTAATGAAAAGGAAGCCTCCGAGCTTCTTGACGAGTTTTCTATTGGCTCGTTTGTTGCCATCAAGCCAATTTCCGCAGGAATTGAAAACACCAACTACTACTTAGATACCAGTGAGGGCTCTTGGGTTCTTACGGTTTTCGAGCGCTTAAAGCCTGAAGAGATTCCATTTTATTTGGAGCTTTGTGAACACTTAGCAAAAAAAGGATGTCGCGTTGCGCGGCCTCAGAAGACAAAAACAGGGGAGCTCTTTACCTACGTTAAAGGTAAACCCGCCTCGATTGCCAATTGCTTAATTGGTGATGAGATTCTCACGGTTGGCGTAGCTGAAGCTCGCTCCATGGGTGAACTGCTAGGACAGATGCACAAAGCCGCAGCTGACTTTGCGCTCTTTCAGAAAAACTTACGTGGCATTGATTGGTGGGTTGAAACGACGCCAAAGGTTTTGCCTTTTTTAAATGCGGAGCAACAAGCGCTCTTAAATAACGAACTCGCGCACCAGGTCGCACTAAGTAAAACCGATGCCTTTAAAGCACTGACGGTTGCAGCGTGCCACTGTGATTTATTCCGTAACAACGCACTCGCTTCAAACGCGGGTAAAGAGGATGCAACGGTTTCTGGCGTTTTCGATTTTTATTTTGCCGGGTGCTCGCCGACGCTTTTTGACTTGGCTGTGACGCTAAACGACTGGTGTATTGATCCGAAAACAGGAAAACTTATCCCAGAGCTTGAGAAGGTCTTTTTGGATGCCTATGTCAAGGTCAATCCCTTAGGGAGCAATGAAAAAGCGCTTTGGCGCGATGTGCTTCGGGCCGCAGCGTTACGCTTTTGGTTAAGCCGCCTCTTTGATTTTTATTTGCCACGCAAAGCCTCGTTATTGAAGCCCCATGACCCCACGCACTTTGAGCGCGTCTTAAAAGATAGACTCAGTTGCGAACTTTATTGGCCTAACTCCTAGATAAGAGACTATGACAGATACCAATCACTCAAAACACTTAGGAGCCGGAGCTGGCTGGAATTGGTTTGCCACGGCAGTTCAAGCCGTAAGGCTTAATGCCTCGCGACTATTCCTGATCATTCTTTTTTATTCGGTCATTGTGGGCTTTTTGATGGTGCTCCCGATTGTGGGTTCGCTCTTTGCTGCGCTTTTTATGCCCTTTGGTTCGGTACTGCTCGGGCACAGTGTGCGTGATGTCTTAAATAAAAAGGTACCAGGGCTTTCCTTAATGACTGAGGCTTGGCACAACCCCAAGGTTCGCTACAACCTCTTTGCTTCAGGTCTTTTTTACGCCTTTTTACTCATTACGGTTCAAGCCGTTTACGGCATCCTTTCGCAACCGTATGTTGAGACCTGGCAAGTCAATGCCGACAATCGCCTCATTTGGGATTCCGTGTTTGCTAATTTCCCGTGGATTCCACTGATTGTGGCTGGGGTGATCTACATCCCTGGTCTTATGGCAACGTGGTTTTCACCCCTACTTTGCGCGGATAAAAACATGACCTGGGGAAAGTCTCTTTTTTATTCTTTCTTCGGTTGCTTAAGAAACCTACTCCCAATTTTTGTTTTGGGAATCGTGCTTTTCGTGAGCATTGCCACGCTCTTTTACCTCGCAGGCCAAGCCATCACGCTCTTAGAGCTAAGCTCCGTTAGCATGTATATCTATGTGCCGCTAAGCTGCATTGCGCTTACTGTCTTATACTCAACGTATTGGCCAATGTACGATGACTTATTTGGCTCAACGCATAAGGATGCGTCCTAATTTGACGCTTTCTCTTTTGGAGGAGTTCTTATGGAAAACACAACTCGCCTTCTTCCCCATCCGATTCCGATGGTCACCCCATTGACAGAGGCGCTCGCTAAGCGTCGCTCACGTCGTGAATTTGCAGCAAAAGCACTCGATGATACGGTTCTTTCAACGCTTCTTTGGGCCTGCGCAGGACTCACTGAAGAGTCGGGAAAACGCACTGTCCCTTCTGCGATGGATTGTAGGGAAATCGTCGTTTTCGTTTTCGATGCCCAAGGCGTCTGGCTTTATGACGCTCAAAAGAATGCCCTCAGCCTCGTAAGCGAAGGTGATGACCGAGCCACAACCACATTGGCGCAGGACTTTGTGAAAACGGCACCCGTGACTTTGGTTTTCGCTAACGACGAAACCCACTGCGAAAGAATTGTCGGTTCTCGAAAAGATAAATGCCTTGCCGTTGACGCAGGATGCATGGTTGAGGCCGGGCAACTCGCCTGCGCTGCCTTAGGGCTCGCAAGCGTTGCACGCGCAAGTTTTGATGCAAGTTTCGTTGCGCCTCTTTTGGGCGACGCAAAGCGCTACACGCCTGTGATGGCGCTTACCGTTGGGTATCCAGCGTAAATTTTAAGTTCGCAGACTATGAGTGCTTTTCGTAAAAAAAGCGACGCAGAAACTGAGACACTAAGAAAGCTCCCTGCCCCACGCGCTCTTGATGTGGGGCTCGGGGATTTGTTTCGTGCTCGTAAGTCGCATTATGAATTTTCTGAGCAACCGATTAACGACGCAGACCTTTCAACAATCCTGTGGGCTGCCGATGGGTTGACCACGAAAAAAGAAGGCCTTCGCACAACGCCTTCGATTCTAGAAAAGCACTGCGTGAGCCTTTACGTTGTGAAATCCAATGGCGTTTGGCTCTGGGATAACACGCGTCGAGCATTGGTCTTTTTAATCGATCGCGACTGCAGAGAAGACGTCTGCTTATCGCAACCCCTGATAGCGAACGCCCCTGTGCACATTATCTATGTAGCCAACCCGATTGAGACACATCGCTCGGCAGTGGACTATTTAAAGAAGCTTTTTGAGATTCGGAAAAAAGAAGAAGACACAACGCTTCGTGACTTCTTTAAGCACTATGGGCCCGCTGTTGAAGCCGGAGCTAAAGTCGAGGCGGTGTATCTTGCGTGCGCAGACCTTTCGATTCGCTGCTTAGCTCGAATGAGTTTTGACCCCAAGCGCGTACGTAAAGCCTTGCGGCTAACTGCTGGGCAACGCCCTCTTTGTGCGCAAACCTTGGGATATAAACCAAAGTCGATTTTCGATTTGGCCTATTAAGACCTACTTTTTTTGATCGAGGTAGTGCGCAAACCAGTGCATGGCGCTAATCGTTTTCGCGTCCGTGATTTCTCCCGTGTAGGTCATCTGAAGAACCTCTTTCCAGGGTCGCTTTTCGATACGCAAAAACTCATTGTCATCTAGATGCGTGTGCGTTTTGCTTAGGCCTTGCGCCAAATACACATCGATATGCTCATCGCTATAACCGATAGCGTTATGCATCGTGCCAAGTTTGACCCAATCGCTCGCTTTAACCCCGACCTCTTCTTCAAGTTCACGCTTAGCGCAATCCAAGGACGGCTCATTGGGATCAATTTTCCCTGCAGGAAGTTCCCAAAACGCTCTCGATAGTGGCGTTCTCCACTGCCGCTCAAGAAAAATCGTTCCATCCTGATCTAAGGCAATCATCGCGCAGGCCCCAGGATGGCGGATGATATCGCGCCGCGATTTCTCACCATTGGGTAATTCCACTGTTAAGCGGTGAAGTTTTATAAAGGAATCCTTGCCACTGAGTTCAACATCATCAAGGACGGTTTCTTTTAAAGCCTCGTCGCCTGTGATTAGAGAAGACTCATCGATCTTTTTATCGGAACTAGACATCTTTGTAGTTTTGGCGCGGTTTGCCTCGCGTCATATCGTTTTTCATGATGCGCTCTTGAGTGCGCTTCCAGTCTTTTTTACTTAAGTCAGCACGCTTTTCAAAACTCTTTTTGCCGCGAGCAAGCGCTAAAGAAAGTTTGACGCGATTATTTTTGAAGTGAATATCCAATGGAACAAGCGCATATCCCGAGCGCTCAACCTTACCAATTAAGCGCGTAATTTCTCTTTTATGCATTAAGAGCTTACGTGTGCGGGATAGTTCTGGCTTTTCGTGGGTGCTGATTTGATCTGCGGGCGTCATGTGCGCGTTGCAAAGAAAAAGCTCCCCTTCTCGCACATAGACATGCGCAAGATTAATCGTGGCACGCCCTGCGCGCACACTTTTCACTTCCCAGCCACGCAACACGAGACCGGCTTCAAACCGTTCTTCGATAAAGTAATCGAACGTTGCGCGTCTATTCTTAATTGGACCTGCCATACTCTTTATAATCGGGCGAAAAATTTTCGGACGACTATTTTAACGAAAACCCGTAATGAAGATTTCGATTGCAACAATAGATCTCGCTTCTGGAATTGCCTCAACAAAAGAATTCCAAGTCAAAGAGCCCTGTAGCGTAAAAGAAGCGCTTGAGGCTAACGGCATCTCTTACGAAAAAGAAGCCATTGGCCTTTGGTGTAAGAAAGTTTCTCCTGATAGCGCTCTAAGCGAAGGCGATCGAATTGATGTGGGCAGTGCCTTGCGCGTTGATCGGCAAAAGGCAAGAAAGCTACGTGCCGAAAGCGCTCAAAAAGCGCCATCAAAAACGCTCGCGCGCCACGGCGGAACCCACCAACTTCAAAAGTCCTGATGGGAAATTGCTTCGTGCCTATAAAATAGGCACATCTTTAGAATCAAGGGCTTAGGCAATCCTCAATTAGAAAAGCACGCCCTTCTCCACAGAAACTGTGGAAAACTAAAAAGTCACTCAAGTGACAAAAAGACACGAAAATCATCACACCCGTGAGTCTGCTCAAGGTATAATGCCGCGCTAACCGCCAAATGGGGTTAGCAAAGACCCTGATTTCGGCATTGAATTTCAAAGAATATTTCAATCTTACTCGAAGGGGTCTTATATGCGTCTACTCAAAACAGCTCTTACCTTCGACGACGTCTTGCTCGTCCCTGCTCACTCCACAGTATTGCCACGTGAAGTTGAACTCAAATCCAAACTCACACGTGAAATCAGCTTAAACATCCCGATGCTATCGGCTGCTATGGATACGGTTACCGAATCCACACTAGCCATCGCTATGGCCCAAGAAGGTGGCATCGGCATCATTCATAAGAACATGAGTCCTGATGCACAGGCCCACGAGGTTGCTCGCGTCAAGCGCCACGAAGCTGGCATCGTTGGTGACCCGATTACGGTTGCTCCCGATATGCTAATCGGCGACGTTATCGCCATGTGCACAGAGCATAAGATTAGCGGCGTACCAGTTGTTGACGGCCAAAAGGTTCTTGGCATCGTCACAAACCGTGACCTTCGCTTTGAAACCCGTATGCAGGCTCAAGTAAAAGACGTGATGACCCCGAAAGAACGTCTTGTCACCGTGGAAGAAGGCAGTTGCTTGGAAGAAGCCAAACGCCTCATGCACGAAAATCGCTTGGAACGCGTTTTAGTCGTTGATAAGGACTTTAACCTTAAGGGTCTTATTACCGTTAAAGACATCATCAAAGCCACCGAACATCCCAATGCCGCCAAAGATAAAGAAGGCAAACTCCTAGCTGGCGCTTCCATTGGCGTCGGCGCTGGAACGGAAGAACGTCTTGAGAAGCTCGTTGAAGCAGGCGTTGACGTTGTTGTCGTTGATACGGCGCACGGCCACTCCGAAGGCGTCTTGGCGAAGGTTCGTTGGATCAAACAACACTATCCGAACTTACAAGTGATCGGCGGCAATATCGCCACGGGAGCGGCCGCTAAGGCGCTTGCCGATTGTGGCGTAGACGCTGTGAAAGTGGGTATTGGTCCAGGTTCGATTTGCACCACACGTATCGTTGCTGGCGTCGGTGTTCCTCAAATCACTGCCATTAGTGATGTGGCTGAAGCTCTTGAAGGAACGGGTATTCCTTTGATTGCTGACGGCGGCATCCGCTTCTCTGGCGACGTTGCCAAAGCCATTGCCGCAGGCGCCAACACCGTGATGATGGGTGGCATGCTCGCAGGCACCGAAGAAGCTCCTGGCGAAATCATCCTCTATCAGGGCCGCTCTTATAAGTCTTATCGTGGTATGGGTTCTTTGGGTGCGATGTTTAAGGGATCTGCCGACCGTTACTTCCAGGATAACAACTCGGGTAACATCAATAAGCTCGTTCCCGAAGGAATCGAAGGTATGGTCGCCTACAAGGGCTCTGTCCTTACGATTCTTTATCAGATGGCAGGTGGCCTACGTAGCTCGATGGGCTACTGCGGATGCCGCACTATCGATGAAATGCGCACGAAGGCAGAATTCGTACAGATCACCGCTGCTGGCTGGCGTGAAAGCCACGTGCACGATGTGAAGATTACGAAGGAAGCTCCGAACTATCGTCAAGAGCAGTAATTCAGCACCTAAGAACTTTTAGGCGGCGTAGACACAACTCATGGTGCTACGCCGCTTTTCTTTACTACTCGACGTCGATTGCCTCGCCAATGGCATAAAAGTGGCCACCCGCAACATAATGAAGCGTTCTTAATTCCTTAGGAGCCTTTTCAAATAAGTAGTGCCCATCATGGAAAACGCGACTATCGGCCCAAGCGGCAACGCATTCACCGATAAACAAATCGTAGTTTTTTTCATTGTGTGCTTCAGGGATGATGCGGAAAATCATCCACGCGGCGCACCCTTTCAGTAGCGGGATATCGAATCCTTCTTGGTAAAAGAATTCAGCTGAAGAATTCTCAAGTTTTTTCGCATCGTCATTTTTGCTGACGCTACCGAGTTCAATGACGGTCTTTGCAATCGACACTGTCGGTAATTGCAAAGCAAAGTAGCCACTTTTTTCCATCAGTTTGCGGGTGTAGTGACTCTTATCGATCACGGCAACAACTTTCGCAGGAACCAAATCAAGTGCTGTGGCCCAAGCCGCTGCCATCGCATCGATATCTTTTTCAAAACTTGCGGTAACCACTGTTGTGGCACCGATATTCATCAAGCGATAAACCTTCTCGGGGTTAACTGGAACAATCTGATCTAAGTCTGTCATTTCTTTCTCTTCTAAGTAAAAGAACGTGCATTTTTTGCAGAAAAATCACTCAAGGGCTTTTCTTCAGTAGGTTTTACGCCTTTCGAATACGTCGGAGAAAACCCAAAGGGTACAATGGACTCTTTCTGCGAGCCCTTAGCTTTTATCCTAAACGAAAACTTACGCCTATGTTTGAGAATCCTATTGCTGTTACCTTTTGCGGGTATCTCTTTTTGATGATTACTCTGGGATTTTGTGCTTATTTTTATACGCGCAATTTCAATGACTATATCTTAGGCGGCCGTCGCGTGGGCGGCATCGTCACAGCGCTTTCAGTAGGCGCAAGTGACATGAGTGGATGGCTTTTAATGGGTGTGCCAGGAGCAGCGTACGCCGCAGGTCTATGCGAAAGTTGGATTGCTATTGGATTAACACTTGGCACCTACTTTAACTGGCGTTTGGTTTCAGCTCGCTTGCGCCTTTACACAGAGCTTGAACACAACTCGCTTACGCTACCGGACTTCTTTACGCATCGCTTTAACGACACATCGCGTTCTTTGCGCGTGATGTCTGCTTTCATCATTCTTATTTTCTTTACGATTTATTGCTCAAGTGGCGTTGTCGCTGGTGCTCGTTTGTTTGAAAGCACCTTTGATATGCCCTACTCAACCGCAATTTGGTTGGGGGCGGCTGCCACAATCGCCTACGTCTTTATCGGTGGCTTTTTAGCTGTAAGTTGGACTGATGCCATTCAAGCCTCACTCATGTGTGTCGCGCTCGTAGTCACTCCCATCGTTGTGATGAACGACTTAGGGGGCTTTTCTGCCACGGTCGACCGCGTCGTCGCTATTGATCCAAATATGATTAACCTTATGAAAGGACAAACTTTCGTAGGGATTATTAGCTTACTTGGCTGGGGCTTAGGCTACTTTGGGCAGCCGCATATTCTTGTGCGCTTTATGGCAGCCGAATCCATCCGTGTACTCCCCAATGCCCGTCGCATCTCGATTATGTGGATGATCTTCTGCTTATCGGGCGCCGTTTCTGTCGGTTTCTTTGGTGCGGCCTACTTCGCTGAACACGTCGATCAAGTGGCGCAAGTTGCAGAAAACAATGAACGCATTTTTATTATTTTGGCGCAACTCTTATTTAGCCCCTGGATTGCAGGCATCCTAATGTCAGCGATTCTTGCGGCGGTGATGTCAACACTTTCCTGCCAATTGTTGGTTTGCTCTTCAACTCTCACTGAAGACTTCTATCGCGTCTTTATCCGTCCGAAGGCCTCTCAATTTGAATTGATGTGCTTCGGGCGTGGCATGGTGCTTTTGATTGCCTTAATTGCGATTCTGATGGCGCTTGACCCCAATAGCTTAGTCTTTGGGTTAGTGAGCTACGCTTGGGCAGGCTTTGGTGCTGCCTTCGGTCCTGTGATTCTCATTGGCCTTTGGTGGCGTCGCATGAATCGTAAGGGCGCTTTAGCTGGGATGGTCACGGGTGCTGCCACTGTTCTTATTTGGCATCAGTTTGGCTGGCTTGGTCTTTATGAAATCATTCCTGGCTTTATCTTTGCAAGTATCGCCATCTTCATTGTGAGTTTGATGACAGAAGAACCCACTGAAGAAATGAAGAAGAACTTTGATACGGTCGCATCGGCCGTGCACGATATCTAAAAGAAGCGAGCACAAACAGCATGGGGCCCAAACTTCGGACCCCATTCGTTTCTTTAGGAGTTTGTCTTTGTCGCTTTAGCGAGCAAGTTTCGGAAGCACGGGTACTGTAACGCCCTTCAAACCCACGAGAGCCAAGATTGTGAGAATCGTCAACTGCGGACCTAAATAGGCCTTTTCACAATTCCAATATTCCTTAACCGAGTGGTTGTAATCTTCCGTGCCACCTGCGCCCTGCGTTGTGGCAGGAATGCCGCGAGAAAGCGGAACGTTCTGGTCGGTTGCACCAAAGTTGTAGTTCTTTAATTCAATACCGAGCTCTTGCATTGCAGCGTATGAGGCCTGAATCACAGGGCTATCGTCGGGATTAACGCCTGCTGGGCGATCGCCAATTTGCTCGATCTTCGCGGAGATCTTTCCTGCGTCGCTTAAGTGCCAGTATTCGTTTTCTTCCTTTACGGACTCTTCAACAAGAGGCAAGATGCTTGCGACAAACGCTTCAAGCGACTTTTGCTCGTAGCTACGGATATCGAGTTCGATTTCGGCTTGTGCAGCAATGGAATTTACTGTCGTGCCACCCTTAATCACGCCGACGTTAAACGTGCAAACGGGGTCTTTCGGGTAATCGATCATGTCGATCTTATGCACCAAGCGGCAGATACCGTGAACGGCAGAACCGTTGATACCGAACTTTTTCATGCTGTGTCCGCCAGGACCTTCGAATGTGATGCGATAACGCTTGCAGCCGACGCCACCCTTTGTTAAGCGATGCACGGACGCAAAGTCAACAACAATCATGCCGTCATAGTCGTTCGGAGCGTTCCAAAGCGCTTTGCTACCACGCAAGTCGCCATTGCCTTCTTCGCCAAGCGTTCCGACAAAAACGATGTCGCCTTCGGTCTCAATCTTTTGATCGTGTAAGGCACGAGCAACCTGCAAAAGAGAAGAAAGTCCTGTTGCGTCATCGGAAATGCCAGGCGCATAGTAGGTGTTTCCTTCCTTACGAACCTTAATCGGTGTGCCTTCAGCAAAGACCGTATCGATATGGGCGCCAAGAACCAACACGGGACCATTTCCTGTTCCCTTACGGCGTGCGATTACATTGCCAAGCTCATCTTGCGTCACATCGGTCAGTCCATTGATGCGAAGCATCTGGGCAAAAGCCTTCGCGCGGAGTTCTTCTTTAAAAGGAGGCGCAGGGATTTCAACAAGCTCAATTTGCTCTGCGATACGTTTTTCTTGTTCTTCTTCAGCCTGCTTTAAAGCGGCATTCACTTGTGGATTAGCAACCAAGGCCTTCATGGCCTTTATGCATTCGGGGCTACAGATTGGGCTAGATGTCTCTGCCATTGTTGTCTCCTTGGACGAATAATTGAGAAAAGCGCATTTTTTTAAAGAAAACGAGCGCCTTCAAACTAGGTGTATCCTAACTGAAACTACCTAGAAAAGGAAATGGCCCCGAAGGGCCAAGTGTCTAAATCTGTATCC
>CAVJUW010000033.1:0-16174 GCA_963652725.1 Bacteroidaceae bacterium
AAAAAGAAGGCCTCTTGCGGCGCGCTTATGAAAAGACACCGCTTGGTTTCCCAAACGGTGTCTTAAAAAACTGGTGGGAGCGCAGAGACTCGAACTCTGGACCGACGGATTAAGAGTCCGCTGCTCTACCAACTGAGCTACGCTCCCATACTCGATTGTGACCGACTTATTGTGGTGGGTCGTGCGAGATTCGAACTCACGACCAACGGATTAAAAGTCCGCTGCTCTACCGACTGAGCTAACGACCCTCTCAAACCAAGCGGTCAGCTCTAGTCCGCGGAGGAATAGTCAACCGAGGGAGCGAATTAAACACGAATTCTCAAGGAAAGTCAAGATCCGTTGAACCTCAAAAAATGCTGTGTTGTCAAGAGTGCTGAGTCTCGCAAGCGACAGGATCAATGTCAGGAGAGAATAAACTTCTCTTGAAATTAATCAAAGCTATGTTCTTTTGTCTCTTTTGTTAGGGAAAACACTAATAAATTTAACATCGCAAAATCGCGCACTGTGAAAATTTTAGTGCATAATAAAAAACGTAAAAAGTCGAAAGACGGTTTCTACATTGCTAAATAAGGCAATAACTGAGACAGATGGCTTTCAGAGGATAATTTAATGATCTTTTGAGGCTTAAAACTTTCGGCAAATGGTTATTAATAGTTTTTATCTATTTAAGGAGACTGCATCATGGCAGCCGATAAGAAGAAGGCGGATTCTGTGCGGGTTGAACGTGTCAATGACCAAGCTGAGCGTAAAAAGGCTCTAGAAGCGGCTTTGGCTTACATTGAAAAGGAATTTGGCAAGGGTTCGATTATGCGTATGAGCGACTCGGACCATGTGGACGATGTAGAAGTGGTGAGCACGGGTTCTTTAGGTCTTGATCTTGCCCTTGGCGTTGGAGGTTTACCTCGTGGCCGCGTTGTGGAAATCTTCGGACCCGAAAGTTCGGGTAAGACAACATTAACGCTACACGTCATTGCTGAAATGCAAAAGATTGGTGGCACCTGCGCCTTTATCGATGCCGAGCATGCACTTGATGTCCAATATGCGCAAAAACTCGGTGTGAAGTTGGATGATTTATTACTTTCCCAACCCGATACGGGTGAACAGGCGCTTGAAATTACGGATGCCTTAGTGCGTTCGGGTTCTGTTGACTTGATTGTCATTGACTCTGTTGCGGCTCTTACACCCCGTAGCGAAATCGAAGGCGATATGGGTGAGGCGCTTCCTGGTCTTCAGGCTCGTTTAATGAGTCAGGCACTGCGTAAATTGACAGCTTCGATTACAAAGACGAAGACTCTTGTCATCTTCATTAACCAAATTCGTATGAAGATTGGTGTGAGCTACGGCAACCCCGAGGTGACCACAGGCGGTAACGCCCTTAAGTTCTATAGCTCTGTGCGTGTGGATATTCGTCGTAAGCTTCCACTAAAGCACGGCGATGAGGTCTATGGATCTGAAACTCGCGTTAAGGTTGTGAAAAACAAGGTCGCTCCTCCGTTTAAGGAAGCGATGTTTGACATCCTTTATGGCGAAGGCATTTCGCACGAAGGCGAATTAATCGATTTAGGTGTTGAACTCAATGTTGTTGGTAAGAGTGGCGCCTGGTATAGCTACGAAGGCGAACGCATTGGCCAGGGGCGCGATAATGTGCGCGAGTACCTGAAAGAACACCCTGAAGTCGCTATCGAAATCGAAAATAAGATTCGCTCACTTCGCGGGATGAAAGCCAAGCCCACAAGCTTATCGGCTAAAGACGCAGCCTCCGAAAAGAAAGACGAAAAAGCGGATGCCTAAAGAAGTAGGGAAATCAGTAACAAAGCCCCGTAGCCTTGCTGCGCGGGGCATTGCCATTCTCTCGCGGCGTGAACATTCGAGAAAAGAGCTACGTGAAAAGCTTCTCGAATTTGAGGAAAACGCCGAAATTGTCGACGCGACTCTAGATGACTTTGAGAAAAAGGGCTTTTTAAGCGATGAGCGATTCGCTGAAGCCCTTTGCCGCGCCCGCTCAAAGCGCTATGGAAATTTCCGACTTGCTGTTGAACTTCGTGAAGCTGGCGTTGCTTCAGATATAGCCAATCGCGCTATCGAAGCTCTAGCTCCTGAAGTAGAACGAGCCAAAGAGATCTGGGAGCGACGCTTTGGCACAGTACCCGAAGATGAGAAAGAGCGTCAAAAACAAATTCGGTTTCTCGCCAATCGTGGCTTTTCTTTTGACACCATTGGCCGCGTCTTAGATAGCGCTCGGTGCGAGTCGTAACAAAAAGAAACGCACGAGGCGTCTTGATAGACGCTTTCTATACAATGCCAATTTCTCCAAAGCGTTAAAAAGGGTAGAGCGCATGCAATACGTGATTGATTTGTTGACAAACCTTCATTGGGGTGCTGTTGGTCAGATTATTTTGATTGACCTACTCTTAGGAGGCGATAACGCGGTTGTCATTGCTCTAGCCTGTCGTAATCTCCCGCACCAGCAACGAATCAAGGGTATTGTGCTTGGAACGGCAGGCGCCATTATCTTGCGCGTTATCCTTATTACTTGCGCTGTTGCTTTGCTCGATTTACCTTTCTTGAAGGTTGTGGGCGGCGCGTTACTGATTTGGATTGGCGTCAAGCTACTCTTACCAGGCCATGAAGAAGAAGGAAAAGTAGCCTCAAGCACCAAACTTCTTGCTGCTGTGAAAACCATTATCGTTGCCGACTTCGTGATGAGTTTAGATAATGTGTTGGCCATTGCGGCTGCCGCTCAACAGGCCCACGACGATCACCAGACGCTTTTGGTGATTTTTGGGCTGCTTGTTTCGATTCCGTTTATTGTCTTCGGTAGCCAAGTAATCCTTGCCTTCTTAGATAAGTTTCCCGTCATTATTTGGTTCGGTGGCGCGCTCTTAGGCTGGATTGCTGGATCGATGTTTTCAACGGACGCTTGGATGCTCGATCAATTCCCGATGCTCGCAAACTATCACACGCTAAGTTGCATTATTGGAGCCGCGATTGTTGTTGCGATTGCGTGGTGCTTTAAAAAGAAAAAGACTTAGATTTTCTTTAAGTCACTTAAAAGCTCAACAGCAGCGCGTAAGTCTTTTGCGGCGGCTAAGGCCGATGCGCTTGGTGTAGGAATTTCTTTTCCGTCTTTACCCAAAAGAATGCGACAGGGAACGCCTGCGCGTTTGGCCGCTTCGAGGTCTCGTTCTTTATCCCCAAAAGCTAAGCTTTCTTCTAAGTCGATATCAAGCTCTTTTGCCGCTTTTAAAAATAGCCCTGGCGCAGGTTTTCTGCAGTCGCAGACTTTGCGATAGGCATGAAGTGGCGCATCGGGTAAGTGTGGGCAGCAGTAGATGCCAGAAAGCGGGGCTCCTGCCTCTTTAAAAAGATTTTCGATATGTGTGTTTAAAAGCGCGAGGTCGCTTTCTTTATAAAAGCCACGGGCAATGCCAGATTGATTGGTGATGATAACGAGCTTAAATCCAGCCTCATAAAGCGTTTTACAAGCCTCAAGCACTCCATCGACCAATGTGAAATCTTTGATCTGATAGACATAACCGCGATCGACGTTAATGACGCCGTCGCGGTCTAAGAAAGCGGCTTTCGTTGCCATTTACAGTTCGCCCGTTGGGTAGGTCTTTGCCAAGTAGTGCATGTACTCGGCTGTTCCCTCTTCAACACTATGAAAGTGCACGTCGCACCCTGCGGCACGCAGCTTTTCAAGATTGGCTTGCGTATAGGCTTGATACTTCCCCTTAAGAGCTTCTGGGAAATCGATGTATTTGATTAATCCGCTACTTACGGCTTCTTTTAAGGAGTGAGTCTTACCGGACAACGTGTTGACAACAGTAAGCGCAACGTCGTTAAAGGGCTGGGCGTGACCTGTACCACAGTTGTAGATTCCTGTGACAGGTTTATTTAAAAAGTGCATAGCCACAGCGATGACGTCTTTGACGTAAACAAAGTCACGCATCTGACCGCCGTTACCGTAACCTAAGCAGCCTTCAAAAAGACGAACTTCACCTTCTTTACGGAACTGGAAATACTGGTGGAAGGCAACACTTGCCATACGGCCCTTGTGCTGCTCGTGAGGCCCGTAGACGTTAAAGTAGCGCAATCCAATAACGGGAGCCTTTAAGTCACGCGCCCTGTGACGCAAGACTTGATCGAAAAGGTACTTGGAGTAGCCGTAAACATTTAAGGGCTTTTCGTAGCGTACGTCTTCGATAAAGACGGGGCTTGCCCCATAGGTTGCTGCTGAACTTGCGTAAATAAAGGGAATCTTCAAGGCCTGCGCCCACTCAAAAAGCTCAAGTGTGTAGCGATAGTTGTTTTCCATCATGTAGTGCCCGTCAGTTTCCATTGTGCTCGAGCACGCGCCTTGATGGAAAATCGCCTCAGGCTTTGGGGCACGACCCGTTCTTACGCGTTCGATAAAGTCATTCTTATCGAAAAAGTCTGTGATGTGACATTCACAGAGATTCTTGAATTTTTCGGCACGCGTGAGATTGTCAACAGCGATGACATCGTTGATGCCCGCATCATTTAAAGCAATGACGTTATTGCAGCCAATAAAACCAGCAGCTCCAGTGACAAGATAAGCCATAGTTAATTTCCGAAAAGTTCGTTGTAAGAGACACTCGCCGTTCCAAGTTTGCCGACGACGATGCCGCCAGCGCGGTTGGCGATACGTACCGCTTCTGATAAGTTAAGGCCTGCCGCGAGCATGGCAGCCGTTACGGCAATTACCGTGTCGCCTGCGCCCGAGACATCAAAGACTTCACGCGCTTGCGCAGGAACCGTTTGAACGCCATCGGCAGTAAAAAGTGTCATGCCTTCTTCGCTTCGTGTTAAAAGAAGCGCCTTTAGGTTTAAGCGCTCGCGAAGGTTTTGGGCGCGGACTGTGAGATCTTCTTCACTTACCCAGCGTCCGACAACAAGAGCGAGTTCTGCGCGATTCGGTGTAATCACAGTTGCTCCTGCATAACGGTCGTAATTGTCCCCTTTCGGGTCAATTAACACTGGGATTTCTTTATCACGCGCAATATCAATCATGCTTCGAATGTGCGCAAGTCCCCCTTTACCGTAATCGGAAAGAACAAGTGCATCGTACTGTTCGATGGCATCGGAAAAATCCGATAAGAGATTAGCGAGGACGTCGCCTGACGGGGGCTCCTCAAAGTCAATACGCACGAGTTGCTGTTGCCTCGCGACGATGCGTAATTTCAGGATGGTCTTTACAGCTGGGTCGGAAAGAAGTTGGCAGCAAATCCCAGTTGGGGCCAAAAGGCCTTTTAAATGGGAGCCATTTTCATCGGCACCGATAATTCCCATTAGCGTCGTTTTCACTCCAAGGCTTGCGACGTTAAGAGCGACGTTAGCAGCGCCCCCTGGGCGCTCTTCACTACGAACGATACGAACCACTGGAACGGGCGCTTCAGGAGAAATGCGATTGGTGTCTCCGAACCAGTATTTGTCGAGCATGGAATCGCCGACAACGAGAACGTTTTTTTGAGCAAGTATTTGCTTATCCATGAGTATTCATTTCAAGTGCGTGACAGGTCTGTCACAGGTTTTGGCATTTTAGCGTCATCGATTGCGCTCTTGTTGGGTCAAATGAAGCTACTTGAGAAAATGAATGACAATAAAACGTCGCTATTTTTGCTAGGCTTGTGGCCAACACGTTTGGCAAAGGAGGGCAGTCCTATGCAAAACCCAAGCTTCACAAAAAGAATTGCACGCGCCAAAAGCGCTGCTCTTGGGCGTTGGCGCCCCATTCTTCTTGCCGCTGGCGTCAAAGCAGAATTGCTTGATAAGGTCAATCGCCCGTGCCCAGTTTGTGGTGGGCGAGATCGGTTTTCCTTTCTCGATAAAGAGGGAGAGGGCAATTACTTTTGCCGTGGCTGCGGGGGAGGAGACGGCTTTTCACTTTTGACTAAAGTTCTAGGAACGAATTTTCCCGCGGCGCTCGAATTTGTCGAACGGTTTTGTGGAATCGACCCAGACCTAGAAGAGAAAGAAGGCAATCAAAGAATAATAAGTCCAGAAGAAGAGGCCGAGCGAGAGAGACTGCGTAAAATCACACAACTTTGGGCTGAAGCCTCTCCCATTGTCGCTGGAGACCCTGTTTGGACCTATTTAGCCAATCGCGGGTTAGACCCAAAGAACGCAACACCCGAAGTGCGTTGTCACAAAGCGCTCGAATATCTTGATGATGAGGGAAAAGTCGCAGGCGTTTATGCAGCGATGCTTTCACGTGTGACAGATAAAAACGGCCGTGTTGTCAATCTTCATAGAACGTATCTTGAAAACGGGAAAAAAGCAGCTGTCGAAAAGCCGAAGAAACTTTTGCCTGGCGCATTTAAGGGCGCATTCGTGCGATTTGGTGAAGTCAAAGACGTTTTAGGCCTTGCTGAAGGCATCGAAACGGCTCTTGCGTGTACAGAGCTTTTTTCTTTACCCGTTTGGGCAACTCTTGGGGTGACGAATTTAGCCAATGCCGTTGATTTACCAAAGTCAGTGACTACTGTTCGCATTTATGCCGATAACGATAAAAGTTACGCTGGTCAAGCAGGAGCCTATACATTGGGTCATAAGTTAGCCGTGAAGGGCTTAGATGTGAAGGTTATAACAGCGCCTGAAGTGGGAACAGATTGGCTCGATTTTCTTAACAGAAAGCAGTAGTCTTCGAGTCCTAAGAACGACGGAATTGATCGAATAAAAACACAAAAAAAGCGGCAACGCTTGGAGAATAAAGAGAGTGACCTGGGCTTATCGGATGATTACGCGCGCTGCCTTGCCGCTAGCGAAGTTTTATCTTAGACACAGAGCAAAAAAGCAACCTGAGTATCTTGAGCATTGGGACGAGCGATTTGGCTGGAAACAGTTTCCTCTTCCCACTGAAAAACCCCGCCTTTGGCTTCATGCGGTTAGCGTCGGAGAAACCGTTGCGGCGCGTAGCTTAATTGATGCCTTCTTTAAAAGATTTCCCGATAGCGAAATTCTTTTGACCGCTATGACCCCAACAGGGCGAGAAACGGGGAAAAAGATTGTCGAAGCCTATCCTGGACGCATCACGCAGTGCTATTTGCCGTATGACACCCCTGAATTAATGGGGCGGTTTTTCGATGAAACCCAACCCAAAATGGGTCTTGTGATGGAAACTGAGGTCTGGCCCAATTTGATGCACGAAGCCGCATTGCGTCAAATCCCTGTCATTCTTGCTAATGCGCGGGAGTCAGAGAAGTCGCGACGCATGGCAGCACGTTTCCCAAGCGTGATGAAACCCGCGTTTGCCGCTTTTCGTCTCGTGTTAGCGCAAAGCGAAGACGATAAAAAGCGTTTAGTAAGCTTAGGAGCGCAAAACGTTCTCGTCTCTGGGTCTGTGAAATTCGATATTCGTCCTGATCAAAAACAACAGGCGAGTGCTCACGAATTAAAGAGGGCACTTAATCGCCCCATTGTTCTTCTTGCAAGTACTCGGCAAGGCGAAGAGGTGATGTTTTTGGATGCGATAGACGAGTTACCCAAAGAGGCTCTTATTTGGCTCGTTCCACGGCATCCTCAGCGCTTTGATGAAGTCGAACGAGCACTTATTGAAAGAAACATCTCTTACGTGAGAAAGACAAAGACAGAGAATCTAAAGGCGCTTACAAAAGAAACGCGTGTTGTACTTGCCGATACGATGGGAGAGATGAGTTTTAGTTGTGCCTTAGGCGATGTTTGCATTATGGGCGGAAGTTTCGGGGGCACTGGCTCGCAAAACTTTATTGAGCCCGCCGCCTCTGGTGTTCCTGTCATCCTTGGCCCGTCGACCTATAACTTTGCGAAACCAGCCGAAGATGCCCTTGCTTATCATGCGGCCGAACAAGTTAAAGACGCAAAAGAGGCGATGACAAAAGCGGCAACGTGGCTTACCGATGGGAAATTGTCCGAGCGATCCGAAGCAGCTAAGAAGTTTGCTCAAAGCTACACAGGGGCAACAGAAAAAATGATTAAGGAGATAGCCACTTTATGGCAAAAAGCCCTATAAAAAATGTTCTTTCCATTGCTGGCGTTGACCCGTCAGGGGGCGCTGGGGTATTGGCCGATATTAAGAGTATCAGTGCAATGGGGGCATATGCGGCTGGTGTTGTTGCTGCGCTAACAGCGCAAAACACGACTTCAGTAACGGGGGTGTTTCCTGTCCCCGCCTCGTTTGTACGTGAGCAACTCGATACGCTTTTTTCAGATGTGCATATTGATGCTGTGAAAATTGGGATGTTAGGCGAGGCTGATGTCGTTTGCGTTGTCGCAGAGGCATTAAGACGCTTTAAGCCACGCTGGATTGTTTTAGATCCTGTGATGGTTGCCAAAAGTGGCGACTCCTTAGTCGGGAAAGATACGGTAAAAGCCATTGTTAAGGAGCTTTTGCCCATCTCGCACTTGATGACACCGAATTTACCTGAGGCTAGTGTTCTCTTAGGTCGAGAAATCACTAAAGAAAAGCAGATGCGTGAATCCATGGAAGAACTTTATGCGCTTTCAGGAAAGCACTGCGCTGTTCTCTTAAAAGGAGGGCATTTATCTTCTCGAGGTTGTACGGATGTTTTCTACGATGGCTCAAGACTTCTCGAATTTTCAGCCGAACGCATCAAGACAAAAAATACGCACGGCACAGGTTGTGCACTCTCTTCTGCGCTAGCGACGGCACTAGCAAAAACCAATGACTATGTTAAAGCCATTGAAGAGGCCAAAGCCTTTATCACCAAAGCCATTGCTGCCTCTGATGCTCTTAATGTGGGGCACGGCCACGGACCGGTGAATCACTTCGCAGGTCTTTAGGGGAGCGCAAAGTAATTTTGTACAATAGCGCACACATTTTTTAGGACTATTGGATTCGAGAAAGCCTTATGCAAAAGCTCAAAATTGTTGGTGGACATCGTCTTGTGGGAGAAGTTCGTGCATCGGGCGCGAAGAATGCGGCCTTGCCTATTTTGGCGGCTTCGTTACTGACTTCGGACGAATTGATTCTCCACAACATGCCTGACTTGGCTGATGTCCGTACGATGGGGAGGCTCCTCTCGGGAATGGGTGTCGCTTACGAGCGCGTCAATGCCGATACAGTTAGGCTTAAAGCTAATGCTGTGACAAGCACAGAGGCACCTTACGATTTAGTAAAAACAATGCGTGCTTCCGTGATGGTTTTAGGCCCCTTGGTTGCTCGCTTTGGTGCCGCGCGTGTTTCTTTACCTGGAGGCTGCTCGATTGGGGCTCGACCAATCGATCAACACATTAAGGCTCTAAAGAAGATGGGCGCAGCCATCGATATGGATCACGGATATGTCGATGCGAAAGCTACGCGCTTAAAAGGTTCGAGAATTGTCACTGACATGGTTACGGTGACAGGAACTGAAAACATCTTGATGGCTGCGACGCTTTCAGAAGGTGAAACCGTTATTGAAAACGCAGCGCGAGAGCCTGAAGTCGTCGATTTAGCCAACTGCCTAAATGCGATGGGGGCAAGGATTGAAGGTGCGGGAACGGCCCGCATTGTGGTCGAAGGTGTGAAATCCTTACACGGTTGTGAGCACTCGGTTTTAGCCGATCGCATTGAAACGGGGACTTTCCTTTGCGCAGCGGTGGTAACGCATGGCGACGTACTTGTGACGCATGCGGCTCCCGCTACACTCGATGCTGTTATTGAAAAGCTTCGCAGTGCTGGAGCGACAGTGGAAACGGGAGACGATTGGATTCGTGCGCATATCAGTGGGCGATCTCGCGCAGTGGATGTGAGGACCGCTCCTCACCCAGGGTTCCCGACAGATATGCAAGCACAATTTATGGTTTTGGATTCGGTCTCAGAAGGCGCAGGGCGTATTGATGAAACGATTTTCGAAAACCGCTTTATGCACGTTCCTGAATTGCAGCGCATGGGAGCGCAAATCTCGGTTGACGGTCACACCGCGGTTGTTCATGGTATTGAGAAATTGGAAGGCGCCAACGTGATGGCAACAGACCTTCGCGCTTCGGCCTCTCTTGTGATTGCGGGCCTTGCTGCGCGAGGAGAAACCGTTGTCGACCGTATCTATCACTTAGACCGCGGTTACGAACACTTAGAAGATAAATTAAAGGCACTCGGTGCCGATATCGTTCGTATCGACTAAGGTGCTATTGACGGATAAAGACTAAGTCCCAAATACCGTAACCCAATCCTTCGCCTCGGGCTTGGAATTTTGTACGAGGCCTCTCGCACAGAGGATTGGCTTGAGTTTTTGCAAAACCATCGGAAGATAGGTTTTTCAAAAGCGGTTCTGAGCTTAAGACTTCAAGCATTTGCTCAGCGTAGTTTTCCCAGTCTGTCGCGCAATGCAGATATCCGCCAGGGGCCAGACGCTTGGCAAGCAATTTCACAAAGGGCGCTTGAATAAGGCGTCTTTTATGGTGACGTGCTTTTCTCCAAGGATCGGGGAAAAAGATGTGAATCCCAGATAGAGAGTTTTCACCGATCATGTCGCGCACCACTTCAACAGCATCGTGCTGACAGATTCGGACGTTTGTAAGCTCCATCTCATGAAGGCGCTTACTTAATGCCCCGACGCCAGCGGCAAAGACTTCGCAACCTAAGAAATTAATCTCGGGGTGCGCCGCAGCAATCGCAGCGGTTGTTTCTCCCATACCGCAGCCGATTTCAAGAACAAGGGGAGCCGTGCGAGAAAAGAGAGATGCCGCGTCCAAAAGCTTTTTTTCGTAGTTAAGGGCGTACTTTGGGAAAAACTCCTCGAGGGCACGCTCTTGAGCCGTGGAAATATGTCCACGACGCAAAACAAAGCTACGGATATGGCGCTTTTTAAGCGCTTCGAGTTCTTCGGCTGTTAGCTCTTTTTTCATTTCTCGTGCGTCAAAAAAACGGACCGCGAGGATCCGTTTAGATTGATTTTATGGAGCGGGCGAAGGGAATCGAACCCTCGTATAAAGCTTGGGAAGCTTTCGTTCTGCCATTGAACTACGCCCGCTTCAAAGTGAAGGTGGCAATTATGCCCGAATTCTTGCTATTTGTGCCGTAATTTTTGAACAAGCCAATCGCCAAGGGATTGAATCGACTGCACAAAGGCAATGAGAATCACAACAACAGCGCACATCACATCGGGCATAAAGCGCTGATAACCATAGCGAATACCCATATCGCCTAAGCCGCCGCCACCAATGGCGCCAGCCATCGCCGAGGCCCCAATAAGCGAAATAAAGCTAATTGTTAATCCTGCGACAATGCCAGGAAGCGCCTCTGGAAGCAACACTTTCGTCACAATCTGCAAATCCGAGGCTCCCATCGCAAGAGCCGCTTCAATAAGTCCAGAATCGACTTCACGCAAACTTGTTTCCACTAAGCGCGCAATCAAAGGCGTCACAGCAATCGTTAACGGAACAATTGCCGCTGCTGTTCCAATAGAGGTCCCTGCAATGATGCGGGTTAAAGGAATAATGGCAACCATCAAAATGATAAATGGCGTTGAACGCACAGCATTGACAATCCAGCCAACAACCTGATTGGGAATGGGAAGCGGGGCAATGCCTTTTGGCGACGTTGTAAAAAGAAGAACGCCCAAAGGAATGCCAAAGAAAGATCCGAGAAAGCCCGAGACACCGACCATAATGCAGGTATCGATAAAAGAGTCCCAAAGCATCATCAACATATCAGAGGACATGATCGGTTACCTCCTTTACGGTGACGTTTTGTTCACGCAAATAGTTCACGGTTTTCTCAAAAGTTTCATTCGGGCAGGTCATCTGAATCGTGAGTGTCCCAAAGTTCTTTCCTTGAATCTGATCGACGTTGGCAAGCAAAATACTCAAGTCGACATTAAATAAGCGTGAGGCTTCACTAATGACGGGGCGATCGACCTCATCTCCGATAAAAGCTAAGCGCAAAATATGTGTAGCCGACCCCTCTTTCACGGATTTCGCATCAAGGCGAAGTTTCTCAACCATCGAAGCCGGAAGCGTCTGAGCCATCACCGTGCCAATCATCTTTCGTGTGGTTTCGTGTTGCGGATTACGGAAAACATCCAAGACGTCGCCTTCTTCAACAACAAGCCCCGAATCCATCACAGCAACACGGTCACAAATCTGTTTTACGACATCCATCTGATGCGTAATCATGACAATCGTAAGACCTAAAGTCTTATTAATGCGCTTTAAGAGTTCAAGCGTTGCAACGGTCGTCTCGGGATCAAGCGCACTTGTTGCCTCGTCACTTAACAAGACCTTCGGGTCGTTAGCAAGAGCTCTAGCAATACCAACGCGCTGCTTTTGACCACCAGAAAGTTGCGCAGGGTATTTGTTGGCGTGCTCTGTTAAACCAACGAGCTCAATAAGAGGCGTAATTTTCTTAGCAATCGCATCCTTTTTCATTCCCACGAGTTCTAAGGGGAAAGCGACGTTTTCGTAGACTGTGCGCGTTGAAAGAATATTAAAGTGCTGAAAAATCATCGCGATTTGCTGCCTTGCGTGGCGCAAATCTGTGGCGTTTAAATCATTTAAGCAAACGCCATCAACACTGATGCGACCTTCTGAGGGGCGATTAAGTAGATTAATGCAACGCACAAGCGTGGATTTACCAGCGCCCGAGCGCCCAATAATGCCAAAGATTTCCCCGCGACGAATCTCAAGCGAGACGTCTTTTATCGCGTAGAAGTCTTTGCCTTCAGGCGTCGTAAAGCGTTGCGTAATGTGTTCAAGTTTGATCATGAATAGCGTAAAAATAACGATAAGCCCAAGGGTTTTACCCCTCAAGCGCAAATAAGGGCTCTCAGTTTAACGGCTTTTTCTTTCAAATGCCGAAAAACTTAAGAAAATTCAATCGCCTTTCTCCTCATTTATTGCGGTATTACCAAATGTGGGGCTTTCAAGCTTACGCCACAAAGAAGTTCCCTTACATTTTTTGTCGATGCGATCGAGGAATTTTTCGTGCTCTTTAAGTTCTTCCTCAGGGATTGTTGCCGCAATAAAAGCCTCAGCGCTCGGTATGGGGTCAGGAGCTTCATTGGCACCAGCAAACTCAGCTAAAAGGGATTCTTGCTTACGCGTCATTGCAAGATAAACTTCAGCAAGAAGTCTTGCGTCAAGCAAAGCGCCGTGCAACGTACGAGAGGAATTATCGATTTCGTAGCGCGTACACAAAACGTCAAGGTTATTGCGTAATCCTGGGAAAAGGGTTCTCGCGATGGCTACCGTATCGGTAATTTTTGGACAATAGTCTTCAATCTTTCCTTTTTTGAGACGGGCTAATTCTTCGTTTAAGAATCCCACGTCAAACGCGGCGTTGTGAATTAAGAGTTCGGCTCCCTTAATAAATTCAAGAAAAGAATCGGCAATGTCAGCAAAAACGGGTTTGTCGGCAAGAAATTCATTGGTCAATCCGTGAATCTTTACGACCTCATCGGGTACATCTCGCTCAGGATTCATATAGACGTGAAAGTAGTATTTCGCGTCGTCCGATAAGGTGCGGCCCACTAATTCAACGCAGCCAATCTCAATGACGCGATCGCCCGATTCGACATCAATACCCGTTGTTTCTGTATCTAAAGTAATCTGTCTCATGAAAACTATTTTCCTAGGTAGGGAGCTACGCCACGATTGGCGAGTTCGTCTGCCTTTTCATTTCCTTCAATGCCTGCGTGCCCTTTGACCCAATCCCAAGAGATTGTGAAGTTTCCTATCAAAGCATCCAATTCTCGCCAAAGGTCATCGTTTTTCACGGGTTTGCCGGCGGCTGTTCGCCAGCCCTTCTTTTTCCAATTGTGAATCCATTGTGTGATGCCGTCTTTGACGTAAACACTATCTAAGTGAATTGTCACAGGGCACGGTCTTTTAATGGCTTTAAGCGCATTAATCACAGCCATTAATTCCATGCGGTTATTCGTCGTTAAGGCCTCTCCCCCGCAAAGCTCAAGCGTTTTTTCTTTGTAGCGCATAAAAACGCCCCAGCCCCCAGGGCCTGGGTTAAATTTGCAAGCCCCATCGGTCCAAATGTGTAACGATTCCTCAGTCAAAGGCGTTCCTTTTGTGTCGTATTTCCAGCTGTGGCGGCTCCGAGAGTGCCAAGGTGTGGTGAATTAAATTGGGCCTTCCCGATAAGCCTCATTCCTTTGCGGTGTTTTCTCGCAACAAGGATAACGAGGTTGCCGAGTAGCGGCCACCAACGGTCTCCGGCTTTTTCTAAAAGCGTCTTACCAGAAGCGCCTTCTTTTGCATCAATGCCGTAGACGCCATAGGCACCTGCCTCGCATGTTAGGCCTGCATGCAAAAGCTGCGCTCTTGCCGAAGACACCGTATGTAGAGAAATATCTTCAGGAAGTAGGGGGTGCGCCATCGGGAGTTTCCTCCTTAGACTCCAAGGTCCGTGACGATTAAAAAACGTCACAACAAGGCGTCCCTCGGGAACTAAGACGCGAGAAATCTCTGAGAGCACTTCTTTTGTGTCGGGATAGCGGTCAAAGCCATGAGGCCAAAGAACAAGATCAATGGATTCTGTTTCAAGAGCTAAGGCGCAGTCTTCACACAAAATAAGAGACGCCTCGTTATTTCTTTGTAAGGGCGCTCGATCGCACGAGAGAATACGTAATCCAGCTTGAGTTGCAGCAAGGGCATCGATTGTAGGAACACCGAGCTGCAAAGCGCATTCGGTCGCATCCGAGGCAAAGCGACGAAAAGCACTAAGCTGCCAGGCAAGATCAGTTTTCCCAGCAGCCGTATCAAAGTATTCAAATCGACTCAAGCGATTTCTCATAGTGCGTTTTAACTAGCGTGGAAAGCCACCCATTCCCGGGGGAAGCCCTCCCATGCCAGGGAAACCTCCGCCTATCATCGAGCCCATCGAACGCATCATGCGTGCCAAGCCCCCCTTTTTCATCTTTTTCATCATGTCGCGTGTTTGCTCGAACTGCTTTAAAACGCGATTGACTTCTTGCACGGAAACTCCTGCGCCTGCCGCGATGCGTCTTTTGCGACTTGCTTTAATCAAATCGGGATTGCGTCGCTCTTTGGGTGTCATGGAATTGAGGATTCCTTCTGTGTGACGCAGGGTGCGAGAGGCGCTTTCTTCGTTGACGTGAGAGGCGGCTTCTTGAAATTGTGAGGGGAGTTTATCGATGATGCTTGAGAAACTACCCATATTTTTCACTTGCATAATCTGCGCACGGTAATCCTCAAGGTCAAAGCGATTGCTTGATTTAAGCTTTGCAGCAAGTTTTTGCGCTTCGGCAATATCGACGTTTTTCGCGACATTTTTCACGAGAGAAACAATGTCTCCCATGCCAAGAATGCGCCCTGCCATCTGCTCGGGATTAAACGGCTCGAAGCCATCGAGCTTTTCTGCGGTACCAACAAACTTAATGGGTTTTCCTGTCACGCAACGCACAGAAAGCGCGGCTCCGCCTCGGCTATCACCATCGAGCTTCGTGAGAATGACGCCTGTGAGGCTTAGTCGTTCGTTAAAGGCGCGAGCTGTGTTGACGGCATCTTGGCCGAGCATCGCATCGACAACAAAGAGCGTTTCTGCTGGTTTCAGAAATTCGGATAAAGAAGAAATCTCCTCCATCATCGCTTCGTCGATCGCTAGGCGGCCTGCCGTATCGACAATCAACACATCAAAGAGGTGGTGCTTGGCGTAATCGAGAGCATTTTGAACAATCGAAAGTGGAGTTTCGCCCACAGAACTTGGGAAGAATTCGGCGCCAGCTTGAGCGCTCACCGTTTTTAACTGCTCAATAGCCGCTGGTCGATAGACGTCAGCTGAAACTGTGAGGATGCGCTTTTTCGTGGTTTCAATCAGGTACTTCGCAAGTTTTCCTGCTGTTGTTGTTTTACCAGCGCCCTGTAGACCGGCTAAAAGGATCACAGCGGGCGGCTGCACATTTAGGCGAATGCTTTGCTCTTCTCTTGAGAGGTCGCCCCCGATAACAGCCGTAAGTTCCTTTTCTACGACGCCAACAAGCGCTTGTCCTGGATTTAAAGAACCGATAACTTCTTGACCCAAGGCTTTCGCTTTAATGCGACTTGTGAGTTCGCGAACAACGGGAAGCGCCACGTCAGCTTCTAAAAGCGCAAGACGCACCTCTCGGAGCATATCGCGCGTGTTTTCTTCTGTTAAGCGTGCCTGACCGCGCATCGTTTTCACAATATGCGCGAGTTTTGTTGTTAAGTTATCAAACATGGT
>CAVJUW010000034.1:0-16006 GCA_963652725.1 Bacteroidaceae bacterium
CACCATATTTTTGTAATAGAGAGAACTGAACAATACCCTAGAGAAAGGAAATCTATTGGAAAAACAATGAATAGATTGAATCTTTTAACTTGGGCGAAATTAGGAAAACTAGCGCGAAATTCCTCATTTTCAATAATTGACCCAATTATTAAACTCTCGTATCGCTTCATTTGCTTTGTCAATCGCTTCTTCTCTTGCCTCATAGGCTCGCCTAGCGTCATTTTCACATGCTTCAGCGTATTCCTCCGCAGCTCTTACGTACTCTAGAACTTCGCGACGATACTGCTCATACGAATCCTCGTCTTTTGAATACGGGGGGTGTGGTGCATATTCATCAAATTCAGGGTAAATACCCAAGCTCAGGTTGCTATCGCCTATCACATAGGAAAAAGCAATCATAGGCATAGAAAGTAGCATCGAAGCAAGTACAACTCTAAAGCGTTTCATAAAAATAGCTCAGCTCAATCGACATTAGTTGTCAGAATACTTTACCGCTGAAACTAAGTAAAGGAGAAGCGGAAAATGAGCTATTTAGAAGAGTTCAGCGCGTCAGTTCTTGAGTATGTATATCCCTAATAAAGCTTCGACGATGTCAAGTCTTGATTGTGTTAATTTTTAAAGCATCAAATGCGCTGAAAGGATGAATTTCCCCGACTTTCGTAAGCGCTTTCGATAAAATAGCGAGCCTAAAATTTTTGATGCCAGAATTTTCAATGCTGAGCTTTTGCGATTATTTAATCTTAAAGCGCCCTGAGACGAGACCAGAAAAGACGCTTCTTCGTTTTTTGGGGCAGGACGCACTTGACCGCTCAAGTGAATTTATGAGCGAAAAGCGACGCGTGGATTTTCTCTGGACACGGCTCTTACTCGTAGCCCTTGCTAAAGGCCGAGGGCTTAACGCAACTTTTGAAGAAAATCCACCCTATTCACCACGGGTTTCGGATTCTTTATTTTGCACAATAACGCACACCCGAACTTTTGTTGGAGCCGCACTTTCAACAGCTCCTGTTGCCGTTGACCTTGAAGTCATCCGGGCCGATCGTCCGATTGTTGCTATCGCTGAGCGTTGTTTTGGTGTTGATTTCTTAGGACTTTTTTCAGAAAGTGAACGATTGCTCGCTTTTTATAAAGCCTGGGGCACACGTGAGTGCTCGATTAAATTACAAGCTAAACTTCTAAGAGAAAATCGAAAATTTGAGATTCTTCTCGAAGGCTATGAACCTTTAGGTATCGAGCACGAAATCTTCGCTACAGATACGGTTTCAACGGTTGCTTCGGTCCTAAAGCCAAGCGTAAAAGAAATCACGGTGAGCCAATTGCAAGAATTGCTTCTTCATTAGTTGACTTTGGCAATCATTGCAATCGCTTGTGCGCTCATGCCTTCTTCCCTACCCTCAAAGCCGAGTTTTTCATTGGTTTTGGGTTTAACGCTCACATCCTCTGTTGCTAAACCAAGCGCTTGAGCAAGACTTCCCTCAATAGCCTTTAGGTGTGGATTAATCTTTGGGGCTTCCGTGATAAGGACCGTATCGACATTAAGAATCCTCCAGGAGTTCTCTTTTAGGCGCTTAACAACTTCTTTTAAAAGAGCAATCGAGTTTGCCCCTTTGTAGGCGGGATCCGAATCAGGGAAAAGAAGTCCAATATTTCCTAAATGCGCCGCACCGAGCAACGCATCGATAATCGCATGCGTTAACACATCAGCATCGCTATGACCGTCAAGGCCTTTTTCGTAAGGGATATGAACGCCACCTAAGATCAGTTTGCGATTCCCAACAAAGCGGTGCGAATCGTAACCAATGCCAACACGTGTTTTCATAGGACTCTCTGTTAGTCGTTTTGCTAGGACCAAATCGTCAGGATTGGTGATTTTGAAGTTCTTTGCGCTTCCAATCAGTGCTTTTACGGGTAAACCCAAAGAGCGCACAGCGCTTGATTCATCTGTGGCCTCTTTAGATTCCTTAAGGGCTATTAAAAGGACGTGCAAGGGAAAGACCTGAGGCGTTGCGATGCGGATAAGTCCAGCTCTGTCAATGTCTTCAATGAGAGTTTCATTAAGGTTCATGCGTTTTACTGTGTCAGGAAGTGCCATTGCCAGAACGACGCCAACCGCTCTTTTGCTATGAATCTCTTCTAATGCTTTTGTGTAGAGTGCTCTTACGTCAGCGGGATCGACTAGGGCTCGCGCTGCATCGTGTACAAAGACAAACGATTCGGGATCGAATTCGTCTTTTATGGCTAAAAGCGTGTTATAGACCGTCTCTTCGCGGGTCGCTCCCCCAGTTTCAAGAATGCGAGCGTTAGTGAGCGTGAGATTTTTGATGTAAGTGTCACCCTTTTGTACGGCAATGAGGAAGTGGGCCTCGGGAAGCGCCTTTTGCAGGGCGTGAAGAGATAGCTCAACGAGCGTTTTTTCTGGACTCCCCACTTTGAGGTATTGCTTCGGGGTCTCTGAGTGCATCCGAGAGCCCGTGCCCGCTGCCACAATCAAAACGAGAATGCCTCTTTTTTTCATAGTCTTTCTCTTTTTTTAGGAGTCCTAAATTCTAACGAAACCACGCTCATGCATTTAAGAATTCGCCTCACTTACCTTTTTTGCCTTTAGGACTGAGGCAATCGGCTCGAAGGTTTTCCTGTGAATCGGAAGTACGCCACGGCGCTCGATAGCAACAATATGTTCGTGTGTTCCGTAGCCCATGTGCGACTCAAAGCCATAACCTGGGTATTTGATCGCATAGGTTTCAAAAAGGCGGTCGTGCGCGGTTTTCGCAAGAATTGAAGCCGCTGAAATCGCAGGTACCTTATCATCGCCCTTAACGATTGTACGCATCCGAAAAGGCATTTTGGGCATGCGATTGCCGTCGATCAAAAGTAGCGTAGGCTTGATTTTTAAAGATAAAACAGCGCGCTTCATCGCCAAAAGAGTCGCCTGCAGAATGTTTAGTTGCTCGATTTCTTCAACGCTTGAACTGGCAACGGCCCACGATAGAGCCCTTTCTTTAATAATCGGCTCAAGTGCACTTCTTTCTTTTGGGCTTAACTTTTTGCTATCTCGCAATCCTTCGATAGGCTTATCTCGGTCCAAAATCACAGCCGCAGCAAAAACGGGGCCAGCCAAGGGGCCACGCCCTGCTTCGTCGATTCCTGCGACAAGCTCTAAGTCTTCAGCAGAATCGGTTTCAAACAAATCAAGAGTAAAGAGGTCTTTCATTTAACTTGCGGCGAAGAAAAGTAATCCCCGCATTTTTAACATGAAGGGCTAAAAAAGCAAACCCGGTCTGAAACGCGTCCAAACCGGGTCTATCCATACGCTATGGATTACAGCTACTTTAATGTATCTGTGACAGGATCGTATTTGATTTCGTAATCTTCAAGGGCCTTAGAGGCAATCTTTCCTAAGCCAATTAAGGCAATTAAGTTCGGGATGACCATCAAGCCATTAAAGAGGTCAGCAAGTTCCCAGACTAAATCAACATGCAGTAGTGAACCTAAGAAGACGAAAATCACCACAATGCACTGATAGGGCAAAATCGCTTTCAAGCCAAACAGATACTTCACGTTTTGTTCGGCAAAGAAGTACCAACCGATAATCGTTGAGAAGGCAAAGAAAAATAGGCAAATCGCCACAAAGCCGTAGCCAATGGAGCCAAGTCCAATTTGGAAGGCGTGCTGCGTTAAGGCAATGCCTGTTGTTTTGCCATCTAAGACACCCGTGCAAAGAATAACGAACGCTGTCATATTAAGGACAACGAAGGTATCAAAGAAGACGCCCATAATGGCAACAAGGCCTTGCTTAGCGGGGTGATCGACCTTAGCAACGGCATGCGCATGCGGGGTCGAACCCATACCCGCTTCGTTACTAAAGAGGCCGCGGGCCACACCGTAACGAATCGCTTCTTTGATGCTTGCGCCAATGACGCCACCCGTGGCAGCAGATGGATCGAAAGCACCAATGAAGATCATCTTAAAGGCAGGGATAATCTGGTCGATGTAACTAAAGAGTACGAAGAAACCGCCCACTAAGTAAAGAAGCGCCATGACAGGAACAATCTTTTCAGTTGTAGAGGCGATGCGACGAATACCACCGATAAAGATAAAGGCAGCGATAAGGGCAATGATCAAACCCACAACCCAGGGTTTAAAGCCAAAGGCAAAGTCAAAGGCATAGGCAATGGAGTTGGCCTGAACCATATTGCCAATAAAGCCTAAGGCAATGATGATGGCAATGGAAAAGAAGATGGCTAGGGGTTTGCAGTGTAGGCCATTTGTAATGTAGTACGCGGGTCCGCCTGTAACGTGCCCTTTTTGATCTGTGGTCTTAAATTTTTGGGCAAGAACGGCTTCAACGAAAATCGTTGCCATACCAAAGAAGGCTGCAAGCCACATCCAGAAAATAGCTCCTGGTCCGCCCATTGCGAGCGCTGTTGCGACACCCGCGAGGTTACCTGTGCCTACTTGAGCGGAAATGGCAGTTGCTAGCGACTGAAAGGAACTCATTCCTGAGCCGTCGGCTTTTTTACCGAAGAATTTGACGCTACGCAAAACGTAGCGAGAGGCACGAGTAAAGCGACGCACCTGCACAAACTTTAAGCGCAGTGTGAAATAAATGCCCGTGCCAACGAGAAGAGGGATCAAACAGAACGGACCCCAGAGAACACTATTTATTTGAGAAACAAATGCAGTTAAATCGTGCATAGGTTTCCTCCATTAATCAAATGTTGCATTAACGAACGAACCCGGAAACCTTTCACGAATCGGGGCCACAAGGGCGTATTTTGAGGAAAAAAGTCTTAATCGAGCAAGGTTTTGTTCGGTACCCAAACCAAACGCACGCGATTGTGTATCAAATCTGCATCAGCAAGTAAGCGAATCTCACTACCTAAGCCTGCGACATAGATAAGTTCCTTACCTAGCCAAACAAGGGGTAATTTCTCGCGTTCAAAAGGCGCAATGCCAGCTTCCTGATAAAGATGCTTTAGGTTGCGACTCGGTCTTAAGGCGTGTAGTTTAAGTTTCTCGCCGCCCCTTCTTGAGCGAACGTAGATTGTTCCTGAGCGCAAAAATTCGGCGTCAAACCCCTCTTCGTTTTCCTTACAGGCTTCGAAATGAAGCTCTCCTTGCCAGATGGGAATCTCAATAGAAGTTTCGCCCTGCCAGTTAATGGCCACATCCAAATCTTTAAAGCTCTTTTCAAAGGTCGATTCGATTAAGACAAGACGATTTCCCCAGCGACGCATTTCTTTGCCACCAAAGCGAATCGCAAGCTTCGTATCGGTGCTTGTCTCGCGGATTTGCGTGAGAGTCTCTTCTAATTTTGCTTTATTCGGAGAGCGAATCCCTGCCTCGTTAAGCCAGAGGCGCAAAGTGAGAGCTTGCCGCTCCGGGCTTAAGCGCCGCAGTTTCTCAACGGAAAGCGCTTTTCCTGAAGCCTCTTTCGTATCCCTGACATCGTCTCTAGCAAGGTCTTTGATTACGCGGGAGGCCGCAGCAATATTGCTAATTGTGCGAAAGGCCGAGGTTTTCCAACCCGCTCTGGCTGAATCAAGTATGGGGAAAACTTCGTTACGAATGAGGTTTCTTACGTAATGGGAGTCGGCGTTACTTTCATCTTCAACGAAAGGCAATTCGTGTTCTTTCACGTATCGATCGATTTCTTCGCGTGTGACATCAATCCACGGGCGGCATAAGGTAACGGTGTTTTTCGTGCTTTTTTTCACGCTCCGGGTTGTGGGAATTCCGGCTAGCCCTTCTAAACCCGTCCCTCGCATCCATTGGATTAAGAAGGTCTCTAATTGATCGTCCATGTGATGCGCAGTAAAAATCGCATCGGCGCCAATTTCTTCAGCGACTGCGTAAAGCGCACGGTAACGCGCTTCGCGGGCACTTGCTTCAATGCCAAAGGCACTTGCCCGAGGAACGAAGACTTTTTCTAAGCGAAAGCCAACGCCAAGACTTTGCGCTCTTTTCTCGCAGTGCTCTGCCCAGCTGTCGGCATTTTCAGATAAGCCGTGGTGAATGTGTACGGCAGTAATTGAGGCGATTTCTGTTTGATTGGCTCTTTTAAACGCTTGAGCTGCAACTTCCAAAAGAGCGCTCGAATCGCGGCCTCCTGAGTAAGCGACAATAATCTTTAATGGGTTAACGCTACGTAGCGCAAAGGACTCGCCCTCGGTAAAGGATTTCTCGAGAGCCAAAGCGTGAACGCTATCGAGAAACTTAGCTAAAAGTCGTCTCGAAAGAGGGCTTTCCTTTTTTTCATCGAGAATCTTTTCTGGAAGTTTCTTTGAATTTGGACTTCCCTTTTTCTCAACGTGAGAATGCGTTTGACGCTTTTTCATCTCTTTACCCTACTTTTGTTTTCTTCGCCTTTAAAGTTTTCTTAGCGGCGCTCTTTTTCTCAGCGCTCTTTTCTTCGTCCTTTTTCGCCTTTGCTTCTTTCTCTCGCTTTTTCTTCGCGGGCGCTTTCTTTTTCGCGGGAGCTTTCGGTTTTGTGCTCTTTTCCTTAGCTACTGCGGCGGGAGCAATTTCTTCTTTTTCTTCGTTAAGAGCGACTTCGGTTTGAATGGGTTCAGAAATCTCTTCTTTGGCTAGAACTGTTTCTTCCTTTTTGATTTCCTCGGACTCTTCTTTTTGCGCGGGTTTGCCCACCTCAAATTGACCAAATAGCGAAAGACGCTTTGCGCGGCGTGCTAAGAGGTCCTCTGTGGGAAATGTCGTAAGAGCCGAGAGCTGATCTAAAAGCGCCTTCTTAAGCGTTAATGCCATTAATTGGGGATCGCGGTGAGCGCCACCCAAAGGTTCAGAAACAATCTTATCGACTAGCCCCAAATGAATAAGTTTCGGGGCAGTAAGCGAGAGGGTTTCCGCGGCAAGTGGCGCTTTGGTTGCGTCTTTCCAAAGAATTGAGGCGCAGCCTTCAGGACTAATCACCGAATAAATCGCGTACTGCAAAATTAAAACAATATCTGTGACAGCAAGCGCTAGGGCGCCGCCTGACCCCCCTTCTCCGATCACAACGCTGATTGTCGGAACCTTCAATTGCGAGAGCTCATAAATCGAGCGACCGATAGCCTCGGCCTGGTTACGCTCCTCAGCGTCCATCCCTGGGTAGGCGCCAGGCGTATCGATAAAGGTAATAAGCGGCAATCCAAACTTTTCCGCTAGCTTCATTATGCGTTGCGCTTTACGAAAACCCTCAGGTTTGGCCATACCGAAATTGCGTTTGGCGCGCTCTTTTGTGTCGCGTCCCTTTTGGTGGCCAATTACAGCTACCGAGTGTTTTCCTAGGTGCGCGATGCCGGCAACGATCGAAGCGTCATCAGCAAATTCACGGTCGCCGTGCAATTCCACGAAATCCGTAAAAATCGCATGAATGTAATCGAGCGTATAGGGTCGCGCTGGGTGACGAGCGATTTGCGTGACCTGCCAATCGCTTAAGTGGCTGTAAATTTCAGAGAGTCGCTTGGCGTAGTTTTTCTCAAGCGTTGCAATCTTGGCTGCTTTTTCTGCCTCAGCTAGCGTTGTATCCTGTTCAAGCGTTTCGATCTCTGTGTGAATGCTTTTGAGATCGGCTTCGAAATCAAAAAACTGAAATTTATTCATAACTCAATGCGATTTGAATTTTCAATAACGAACAGGGTTTGGTGTGCGACTACGCCATAAAAGCCAGGTCGCTGCTGTGCGGTAGGGCTTCCAAGCCTCAGACACTTCAAGCATTGTATCGACATTACCAAAGAGTGTGCGAAACGATTCTTTGACGCCAAAATCTCCTGCGGCAAACACATCAGGGCGATTGAGGCCAAAAATAAGAATCATGTGCGCGGTCCACGGACCCACACCTTTAACGCTTTGAAGTTTAGAAAGAATCGCTTCATCCGTTAAATTTGTTAGCTTCTTTCTCGTAAAGCGTCCGTCGTCAAAACCAGCTGCTAATCCTAGGAGAGCCGCGGTTTTTGTGGGGCTTAGCCCGCACTCTTTTAGGCCCTTTTCTTTTAAGGAAAGAACGCCCTTGGCAAGTGACTCTTTCTTTTGCTCTTTTGCTGCAGAAATAACTGCAGCGCTTAAACGCGTTGCCGCCGCGTTATTGACTTGTTGGCCGCAGACGGCACGCACCATCGAGCGAAAAAGATTTCTTGAAACGAAAAGGCCATCGCCTGCGCTTTCTTTTATGACGCGCGAAAAGCGCGGCTCTTTAGCCAAATGCGTAAGAGCCGCATCCCACCAGGGAACAACCTTTAGGCTTTTCTCCATGTCGTAACGCCTGCGCGGTCTTCTAAGACAATACCAGCCTCTGTGAGTTCTTTACGAATCGCATCGGCTTTGGCCCAGTCTTTATTGGCTTTCGCAGCGGCTCGCTCGGCAATCTTTGCTTCAATCGCTGCCTCATCTAGGCCTTCTGTTGCGCCACGTAAGAAGTCCTTGGGGTCTTTTCCGAGGATATTGAAAATCGCAGCAAGCCCCTTTAATTGCGCGGCAAGTTTCGCATCGTGCGTGCGATTGACTTCTGCGGCTAATTCAAAAAGAACACCCACGGCTTGCGGCGTATTAAAGTCTTCGTCCATCGCTTCTTTAAAGCGTTTGGCGTAGGCCTCATTCCAGTCAAGTGTGTGATTTTCTTCAGGAGCCGTTTCATTTAGCGCGCTATAAAGGCGTGTTAAACCCTTGTGGGCGTCTTCAATCAAACTTGGGTTAAAGCTAATGGGGCTTCTGTAGTGGCTACGCAATAAGAAGAAACGTAGTGTCTCATTGCCATTGCCCTCGCCATAGTGCGTATTGGTTTCTTTTAACGCATCACGAATGGTCCAGAAGTTACCCAAAGACTTACTCATCTTTTCTTCTGTGCCATCGGCGGCTCTTACGCGTAACGGCCCCGAATGCATCCAAACGTGGGCAAAGCCTGGACCATGTGCGCCTTCGCTTTGCGCAATTTCGTTTTCGTGGTGCGGGAAGATTAAATCAGGTCCCCCGCCGTGAATATCAAAGCTTTCCCCGAGGTAGTGGCAGCTCATTGCCGAGCACTCGATGTGCCAGCCAGGACGGCCCTCGCCCCACTTGGAGCTCCAATGGGGTTCACCGGGTTTGGCTTTCTTCCAAAGAACGAAATCTAAGGGATCGCGCTTTGCGTCAGCCACTCCCACGCGAGCTCCAGAAATTAAATCATCAAGGCTTTTGCCTGAGAGTTTCCCGTAGCCTGGAAAGCTTCGAACGGCGTAATCGACGTCGCCATCAGCTGCTTGATAGGCAAGCCCCTTTTCTTCTAAGAGCTCGATGATATTGAGCATCTGCGGGATAAATTGCGTGGCACGCGGCTCAAAGGTCGGCGCCAAGCACCCGAGGCTTAACATATCCTCTTGCATTGCTTTGGTGAAGGTCTCTGTGAGCTCTGTTGTGCTGATTTGGCGCTCGGCGGCACGGCGAATGATTTTGTCGTCAACGTCTGTGACGTTACGCACGAAGGTGACTTCGTAGCCACTTGCCTCAAGCCAGCGACGAATCACGTCAAAGGCAACAAAGGTGCGGCCGTGACCGATGTGGGTGTAGTCATAGACTGTGACGCCGCAGACGTACATCCCCACCTTCCCCTCATGAATCGGTTTAAAAGGAGCGATGGTTTTAGTCAGAGTGGAATAAATCGATAAAGACATAAGGATTTTGCTTACAAAATATAATCTGGAAAATTCGATCTCGCTTGAAGAGTCAATCTTTCAAGTCATTACAATAGCGGGCAGTATAAACGGTAATCCGTTTCTTGGATTGCTAGCACCTTAAGATTTACCCTAGGGAGTTTTCTTCGTATGCGGCCTATTCGGTTTATCCCCTTTTTGTTTTCTTGTGGGGCTCTTTTGCTTGCTACGCCTGTCACGTTTGCAGCCACCGACCTCGATAACCCAGCCCTTGAACTGCAAGCCGAACAGTACCCGAGCGCCGTGGAGCGTTTAATGCGTGAAGGAAAATACGATCGCGCTCTCGAATACATTGAAGATGGCCTTATAAAGAATCCGCTTTCTGCGCAATTGAAATTCTTAAAGTGCGTTCTTTTCGAGAGGACTGGTCAGGAACTTAAAGCCAAAGAAGAGCTCGAGGCCTTTATTAAGACCTATCCTGAAATCCCCGAGGCCTATAACAATCTTGCGAGAATCATCACGAAAACCGGAGACCTCGATCGCGCAGAAGACCTTTTAAATCGTGCGATTGCCTTAAGGCCCAACTATGTGACAGCGCGAGAAAACCTCGGCAATATTGAGTTAACACGAGCCATTCGCAATTTCCGCATCGCCGCTCGCGGGGGCTCTCGCACAGCGAGAGCTCGTTTACACGAATTAGAGCAATTAGTAAAACAGTAAAAAAAGGGAAAAGTCTGGTATGAAAAATCGCGCTCGTTTGTTTGTTTTCGCCTCTTTCTTGGGACTTACGACACTTACAATGCCGCTAGCAAGTTTTGCTGCCGCGCAGCCTGCGCAAGATCTCGTGCGTATTAAAACCAATCTCGGCAGTATCGATGTGAGGCTTGATGCCAAGCGCGCTCCCGTGACTGTTCGAAACTTCTTAGGCTATGTCAACAGTGGCTTTTATAACGGAACGATTTTCCATCGCGTAATCGACGGCTTCATGATCCAAGCTGGCGGCTTTACAGCCGATATGAAGCAAAAGGAAGCGGGCGAAAAAATCATTAACGAGGCTCGTACGACTGAGTCCAATCGTCGCGGAACAATCGCGATGGCGCGCACCAATGAACCCCATTCTGCGACAAGTCAATTCTTTATTAATACAACGAATAACGACTTTCTTGATGCGAAAAAGAGCCGTGATGGTTGGGGATACGCCGTTTTCGGGCGCGTTGTTCGTGGAATGGATGTCGTCGATAAGATTTCGATTGTGAAAACTCAAACCAAGGGTTTTTATGAAAATGTTCCTGTCACGCCTGTGGTTATTGAGTCTGTGACAGTACTTCAATCAAACAAGGTGAAATAAATGACAAAGATTCGTTTAACAACCAACAAGGGCGTCATCGATATTGAACTCAATACCGAAAAAGCGCCCATTACCTGTGCAAACTTCGAAAAATATGTGAAGTCGGGCTTTTACGATGGAACGATCTTTCACCGTGTAATTAAAGGCTTCATGATCCAGGGCGGTGGCATCGTGCGCGCTGGCTTTTTCAAAAGCTTAAAGCGTAAAGAGACCGATGCTCCAATTGAAAACGAAGCGGGCAATGGCTTAACAAACGACAAGTACACGATTGCGATGGCTCGTACGGGAGAGCCCCATTCAGCAACAAGCCAGTTCTTTATCAATGTCAAAGACAATGGCTTTTTAAACTACAAAGAAGCAACGCCTCAGGGCTACGGCTACGCGGTTTTCGGTAAAGTCGTCGATGGCTTTGATGTCGTGGATGCGATTGAAACGGTCGCCACAGGCACATCGGGCTCTTATAGCGACGTACCTAAGGACGATGTGATTATCGAGAAGGCTGAAGTTTTAGGCGCTTCCTAATTGTCGTATGCCTTGCGTCACGAAGCTCCCGCGCGATTGCGGCGCCACAGAAGTGGCGCTCTTGGAAAATCCCGTTTTTATCGCGGATTTGCATCTGTCGTGGCGCAAACTTGAGACCGCTCGAACATTTCTACGGTTTTTAAAAACAGAGGCTCTTGGCTTTCACGAGCTTTTTATTCTCGGAGACCTCTTTGAATTTTGGCTTGGAGACGATACGGGCTTTGTAGCTTGGCCTGTGATAAAAGCACTTAAAAGATACACCGAGGCTGGTCACAAGCTATTTCTCATGCAAGGAAATCGCGACGCGCTTTTAGGAGACGATTTTGCAAAGGCCTGTGGCGCAACGCTTCTAGCCGCTCCTCAAGCCGTAAGAGTGGGCGACTTTAATATCCTTATCGCGCATGGCGATGAGTGGTGTACGTTAGATGCGGCCTATCAAGAGTTTCGAAGTCTCCTCAGATCAAAAGAGTTTCAGGAAAAAGCGTTTTCAATGAGCTTTATTTCGCGCCTAGTTTGGGCGCTTAGAGCGAGAAAGCGCTCCAAGCAATACAAAACCCAAAAAACGCGCGAAGAAATGGATGTTGTTGAGGCTATTGTCTTTGAAAAGGCAACAGCCCTTCACTGCCCCTTTATTGTCCACGGGCATACGCATAGGCCATCGGTGCACTTTGTAGATGGCTTCACGCGTTTTGTGCTTCCCGATTGGCGCTTTGAGAATCCCAAAAAACGCCAATATGGCTGGGTTGAGATCGACCCGGTTAAAGGCCCCCAACTCGTACTACGTCACTAGCCTAGGGTTTCGTTTGGGGTTTCGCTTGTAAGGCGCGTGAGCTACCCCCTATCCCCCAGTTTTCAAGAGGCACTTCCTCAATCACAACAACGGTTGAGGCAGGATTTTTCCCGAGGACTCGAACAAGAAGCTCTGTGGCACCACGAATAAGTTCTTCTTTTTGTTCGGAAGTTGCCGGCGGATCTGTGCGTGTGATTTTGATGTTGACAAAAGGCATAGGGTTTCACTCCTAGTTGATTAGAAAATTTCTCTTATGTGTGATTCTAAGTCACGAGGATTATTAAAATCCTCACATTCTTGGAATTTATGATTTTGCCATGCCCTACTTTGATTCACATTGCCACATTAACGATAAGCAGTTCGATAGCGATCGCACTGAAGTCATCGAGCGCATGAAAGCGGCTCACTTAGTTGGTGCTCTCGTTTTAGGGTGCGAGCGCGATGAAGTAAAAGGCATCATTGAGTTAAGTCGTGCGAACCCAGGGTTTCTTTATGCAGCCTGGGCCTTGCACCCCGAGTATGAAGAGGCAGTCGAAACGAGCGTTGAAGAAATCCTTCGTATTTGTTCAGCCAAAGAAATTGTCGCTGTGGGTGAAACTGGTCTTGACTATCACTGGTGTAAGGGCGACTTAACTTGGCAAAAGAATCGCTTTCGTATGCACATTGCAGCCGCTAAAGAGCTTAAAAAACCTCTTGTGATTCATGCGCGTGAGTCAGAAGCCGATGCCTTAAAGATTTTGATTGAAGAAAAAGCAGGAGACGTCGGCTTTGTTCTTCACTGCTTTGGGGGCGATATGGAAACGGCCAAAGCCTGTGTTGACGCAGGCGGTATGGTCTCTTTTACTGGTGTATTAACATTTAAGAATGCGCAAAACTTAAGGGATATTGCTTTAGCGCTACCGCTCGAGCGCCTTATGATTGAGACCGATTGCCCGTACATGGCACCCGTCCCTTACCGCGGTAAAAGAAACGAACCGAGTTTCGTCGTTGAGGTCGCGCGCACCATAGCTCAAGTAAAATCGCTTCCCTTAGATCTCGTTGCGGCTAAAACAACAGAAAACGCCCGACGCTTTTTCCAGATTAAGGAGTAAAGGCTTTGAAATTTTCTCGTTCTTTGTTATTTGTAGCACTTTCTTTAAGCCTTACTTTAGGGATGCCAGAGGCCCCCTTTGCCAAACCCGCTTTGGGCGAAGTGCGTGTTTTAACTGACTCTCAAGTGAAATTTACCGAGGCCGTTGAAAACGACGATGCCGCGACGATTGAGGTGCTCTTAAAAAATGGGCTTTCTCCCAATCAAATGGTAAGAGAAGGAGATCCTGCGTTAGTTAGAGCCATTCGCCTTGGAAACGAGAAAGCGCTTCAAATCCTTTTAAAGGCAGAAAATCTTGACGTCAATATGAGTAGCACCTACGGGGAAAATGCTCTCATGCTCGCGGCATTTTCTGGAAATATGGATTTGACAAAACTTCTTTTAGAAAAAGGAGCTTTCGTCTCGAAAACAATCGGTTGGACAGCGCTACATTACGCTGCAACAAATGGGCATGATGAAATCGTGAAACTGCTCATTGAAAAAGGCGCTGACGTGAATGTGAGAACCGATTTTGGCGTAACGCCTTTGTATATGGCTAGCCGCGGCAAGCACCGCCAGGTCGTAATGACACTTTTGCGTGCTGGGGCTTATCGCGATCTTTGCAATTTAAATGGCCAAAGCCCTGCGGACGCTGCCCGCATGGCAGAAGATAAAGAATTAGCGGACTATTTGGCGGTTGACCGTTGCATTGAGCCTGAGGACAGTCCTTTTAAAGCAAAGATTCAATCAGCATCAAAGGTAAAGGGAAAATCAGCTGCCACGAATTAAATGGCCACTTCATTGTTAATTTGTAGCGATAAAGTTTTTCTGCGTTTTGTATAGTAGAAATCTTGCGATTTGTATAATAGAAAGTCTGCGATTTGTATAATAGAAACACTGCGATTTGTATAATAGGGCAAGAAAGCTCTTGATTTTTAAAGCATTTTGTCTTAGCCCGACATGAAAAACCCCACCGATTTCTCAAGTGGGGTTTTTATTGATCGAGCGCCTAGTTTTTAAGGCGCTTTTTAGTGCTATTAGACCATCAAGACCGCGCAAGCGATGACAGCCACAAAGCACGGAACCGCTGTACGCTTAACAACTTCGAGCGGGCTAACCATCGCGATACCCGAGACGAGAATCGTAACGCCAGCAAGCGGAGACATCGTACGACCTAAGGCGCCTGTTAAGAAGGCAAGGCCGCCTAAGCCGTGAATTGTCATACCGAAGGATTCAGCGTGCGGTGTAACAGCTTCGTTAAAGGCCAAGGTCGCCGCGTCACCAGAACCAGTGATAACAGCCATAATCCACGGACCTAAAGAGCCGCCCCAGCGAGCGAATTCATTGGAGTGCTTAAGAGCATCGACGCAGATGTCGATTAAACCAGCGGCACGAAGACCAGCGGCGAAGACGCCAGCGGCAATGATGATGCCCATAACTTCGGCGTAGCCCTTGCCCATACCGTTAAAGAACTCTTTGGAGAACTGTTGAACGTTCGAGCGATCGATGACAAGCGCCAAAATCGCACCGATAAGCATAGCTTGTGCCACGCCCATCTTGATAGCAGGAACCCAAAGGTTGCCGCAAACGAGGATGCCGATCGGGACAATCATAACGAGAGCCTTCAAAACGTTCGGCTTGAAGTTTTCGTCTTTTCTAATCTTGGATTCGTCAATCTTGGCATTGACGTCGCCCTTGTTGTCGCCAAGGACCCAGCAGCTAATTAAAACGCCAACGACAAGAATCGCACCGCACATCACAGAGTAGTTAAAGTGCGTGCCGATAAAGTCCATAACGTTCATGTTGGCCAATTTCGCAACAAACGGGTTGTGCGATGTGCCAGGAGAGAGGTATGAACCAATCGTGCCACCCAAAACGGCAGCGGCTGCGCCCGCCGGTTTAATACCAGCACGCAGCATCACGGGGATAAGCGTAGAGCCAACGGCCGCCGCGCAACCTGCGGCAGACGGAATGGCGATGTTAACGAGGAACGTAATCGCTGTGCACACTGGAAGCAGGAAGATTCCGAGGCCGCGAACAGGTGAAGCGAGGTAGTGAACGAGAGAGCGGTCGCATCCCGTATAGCTTGCCGCAAAAGCAAAGCCCATGGACGAGCAGATTGCCATGATGAGCGAGTTATTCGTCATCGATTTCGCAAACTGATTAAGACCAATCATCGGTGTCAAACTAATGCAGCAAAGGAACAAGCCTGCTGCAATTAAAACGATACGAGTCTCGTAGCGTTTAATAAGCGCCCAAACCGTAACGAAAATCACGGCCAAGGCAATCCAAGCAGTAAAAGTCATAGGGATACCCCCTCCAAGTTTGTTATAGGTGCCAGCTATGTTGCGTTAACTTCAACGAAGATAAGCACAGGCATATATTACACTGAAATTTGTCGTAAATTGTTACTAATTCTCACAAAAGCCTCAGGTATAACACCTAGGCTGTACTTAGCAAGCGTACGCAATCGATGAGAAGTAGAGATTCGTTTTACAGCGATGATTGAGCTCTACTGTTATAAGATTGAAATAGACAAAATCGGCTCTGACAAGCCTTTGTTTGCCATTCTTGTTAGGATTGCGTCTAATTGAAATCGTTCATTTTGGGGTTGTTACTATGCAAGAGATTCAAATTCAAGAAATCGGTCCGTC
>CAVJUW010000035.1:0-15953 GCA_963652725.1 Bacteroidaceae bacterium
CACTTGAGACCAAACCCACAACCACAGAAAGCAACATGCTTCCTGTGCCAGGATCAAGGTAGGCCCAAGCGTTTGCCGGAGAAACTAGGCAAAGGATGACGCCAAAGAAAAAACCATGGCGCTCGTTTACTCTCATTCGAGTCTGAATTCCTTTTTGATGATTTCAATGAGATAAGTCGCAAGCTTATCGGAAACATTCTTGCTACCCTTCTCGAGGTTCATTTCCGTTAAGCAATCAAGGACTCGTTCGCGAAGCATGGAACTGCTGATGCCCTCGGTTCTTGGGAAGATTTTGAGCTTTTCAGCTGGGATGTGATTCGAGTTATCTGCCCCATGCACCAAATAGTCACAATGGTGTTCTTCTAAGAACTCATTGGTAATTAACCACGGGCAAGAAACGACTTCTTTCACATCGCGCATTGCCAAAAGAATCTCGCGACGCTCTTCAAAGTTAAGTTCAGGCGTATAGCCCTTCGTTTTCTTGACTTCTTCGTCGCTTGTGAGTGCCACAACAACATCGCCAATTTGAGCAGCCTTGTGAAGCAGTCTCACGTGCCCGTGATGAATAAGAGTCGCTGACATATCGACCATCACGCGAGGTCGTTTGGTTTCTGAAGTCATAAATTGTTCCTTCACTTCGATGTGGATGTGATGCGCATTCTAAAAGTAAAAGAGAATCCTCTCTTTTGCTCGTTACGCTTATTTGCGTTTCTTTACTGCGCGCTGTAGTTCGATAGGAACGCTTTGGTGCGTTCTTCTTTCGGATGACCAAAGACTTCGTCTGGCGTTCCTTTTTCCACGATAAGACCGCCGTCCATGAAAACAATCTGGTCAGACACATCACGCGCAAAACTCATTTCGTGCGTGACGATAATCATCGTGGTGCGTTCTTTGGCAAGCTCCCGAATCACACGCAAGACTTCGCCTGTGAGTTCTGGGTCAAGCGCTGATGTGGGTTCATCAAAGCAAAGAATGCTCGGCTCCATAGCAAGAGCTCTTGCAATAGCGACGCGCTGCTGCTGACCGCCCGAGAGTTCATGCGGATAAAAATTCGCGCGCGCTTCCAATCCAATCATGCGTAAAAGTTCACGCCCGTGCTCGATGATTTCGTCTTTATTTTCGTGGTTCTTCTCTGCATTAAGTAATCGCGCCAATGTGACATTTTCAAGCGCTGTGTACTGCGGGAAAAGGTTAAAGTTCTGAAACACCAACCCAAAGTGGCGGCGACGACGAAAGAGATCTGCCTCATCTGTCGTTTGCTGCGCAGCGCCATCGAAAACGCGTTCACCATTAACTGTCACTGTGCCACTTGTGGCAATCTCTAAACTCACAAGACAGCGTAACAAGGTGGTTTTACCGCCCCCTGAGGGACCAATCAAAGAAAGTGTCTGCCCCACTTCCAAAGAAAACGAGATATCGCGCAAGACGGTTGTTGTGCCGTAACTCTTGCTTAAGTGAGAAACCTCAAGTATCGACATAACAAATACCCTTTAGCGGAAGTAGCTCAATTTCTTTTCTAAAGCAGAAAAGCCAATGGTAAGAAGCCCAACAAAGGCCAAATAATAAACGCCCGTGAAAAATAGCGGCCAAATCAATCCCGAGTAGCCGTGAGAACCTTTTAGGAAGGCAAAGCCTGCCCAAATGAGTTCTTGCATCGAAATAATGCGAGCTAGAGATGTGTCTTTCACAAGCGTGATGATTTCATTGCTCATCGGAGGGATGATGCGTTTAATCATCTGAAGCAAGGTGATCTTAAAAAAGATCTGACGACGCGTAAGACCTAAGACGAGACCTGCTTCACGTTGACCGACGGGAACGCTTTGAATGCCACCACGGTAGATTTCCGAAAAATAGCAAGCGTAATTGATGATAAACGCCACAGAAGCCGCGGCAAATCGGCCCGCATCGCCTCGCGGCCAAACGCTTACGCCATCAAAGAAATAACCGGGAATATAGAAAATGATGATGATCTGCAACATCAAAGGTGTGCCGCGAATCATCCAAACAATCGTACGAGAGATATAGCGAATCGGTGCAGAAGAATTCATGCTACCGAATGCAATCACGAGCCCAAGTGGCAAAGCCCCAATAAGCGTTACAAGAAAAAGTTCAAGCGTTCGAAGAAAACCCTCGTTTAACGCTCCAATTACAGTCCAAAACACAATGGGTCCTCACACCGAGGGCGCTAGCCGAAAAGAATGTCAAAAGAGCCCAGTCTTCGCTTTAACGAAGACTGGGAAAAGTTGAATTCTACTTCTTCTCGATCAAAGCTTCCTGCACGCCGTACTTTTTCGCGAGCTTCAAGAGCGACCCATCGGCATACATCTTCTTAAAAAGAGCGTTCAAGGCAGGTGTTAAATCAGAGTCCTTACGGAAACCAACGCCATACTCTTCTTTGTTAAGTTTCACTGTGGCAACGAGATTTTCGTAGCTTGTCTTGGGCCCGACCATGGCAGCGGCCATCAAAGAATCCATAATTGCGGCGTCCTGAGCACCAGATTTCACTTCCAAAAGCGCTGTGGCCTGATCTGTGACTTCGGTGACTTTAAAGCCGTTTTCCTTAGCGACCTTAGCTCCCGCTGAACCGCTTTCAACAGCAAAAGAAAGCTTCTTCAAATCGTTAACGGTCTTGTATTTATTGGCAATCGATTTGGGCAAAACAACGATCTGCGCATTATTCAAATACGGGCCCGTTGTGCTCATGGCGCTTTTCACTTCGTCTGTTAATGTCATGCCATTCCAAACGACGTCGATATTCTTACTATTGAGTTCTAGGACCTTGTTATCCCAGTCAATAATTTGAATTTCGCATTTCACACCGAGTTCTTTAGCGAAAACTCGAGCCAAATCAGCATCAAAGCCAACCCAGTTGCCAGACTTATCTTTGTAGTCCATCGGAGCAAACTCTGTTACGCCAACAGTTAATGCGCCCTTTTCTTTGACATAAGCCATGTCGCCAGCGGCTAGGGCTGCTCCCGTAAACGCCATCAACAACGATGTTGCTGCGGCAACGAATTTTGTCTTTAATGACATCATTTTTCTCCTGATGAACATTGAAATAAAGGATAAAAGTGCAGGAATGTTACCGATGTCTGAGCCTATTAAGTCAAAAAAAGGCGACCAAATTGGTCGCCTCTTTGTCGTTAGGCTAGAGCTCTACTTAGAATCACTTACATTCTCGTAGCTCATCAGGCCCTTACTTTCGTCCTCGTCGGGATCTTCGCGTGTGGCAAAGAGCTCTTCTGCGGCACGACGTGCTGCAGAAAGTCCTGTGGACTTCTCAGGCGCTGCACTTGCGAACATATCCTCGGAAATTTCCTTGGCAATCGCTTTGCTCTCATCGCTGCGAGGCTCAAAGAGTTCATCTGCGGCGCGGCGCGCTTCAGATCCTTCCGTTGTTGTCGTACGAGCGTCAAGAGCTTCCTTGTTCTTACGAGCCTTACGAAGAGCAAGACCAGTACCCGCAGGAATCAAGCGACCCACAATGACGTTTTCCTTTAAGCCGCGAAGGTTATCGCGCTTACCCATAATGGCCGCTTCCGTTAACACACGTGTTGTTTCCTGGAAGGAAGCCGCAGAGATAAAGGAATCTGTCGAAAGCGAGGCCTTCGTAATACCCAAGAGAAGGTTCTCGTATTTCGCAGGGGTCTTACCTTGCGCAATAACGCGATCGTTTTCGTTGAGCATTTCGCTACGTTCAACCTGTTCGCCCTGGATGAAGTTAGTGTCACCCGGGTCAACAATCTGAACGCGACGCAACATCTGACGAACAATCACTTCGATGTGCTTGTCGTTGATCTTCACGCCCTGTAAGCGGTAGACGTCTTGAACTTCATCGACGATATAGCGAGCAAGTTCTTCGATTCCAAGTAAGCGCAAGATATCGCGAGGATCTGTCGGCCCTTCGACGATTTCTTCACCGCGCTGCACGACTTGACCGTCGTGAACGAGGATTTGCTTATCCTTACCGATTAAGAATTCGTGTTCGACACCATCCTTATCGGTAATAATCAAGCGCTGCTTACCCTTGGTTTCTTTACCGAAGGTAACCGTACCCGTTTCTTCGGCGAGCATGCCGCAATCCTTCGGGCTACGCGCTTCAAAGAGCTCGGCAACGCGTGGCAGACCACCCGTAATGTCTCGAGTCTTTTGCGTTTCACGTGGAATACGCGCAAGCACTTCGCCTTGGTGAATCTTCTGACCGTCTTGAACGCCCACGAGAGCGCCCACAGAAAGCTGAATTGTCACGGCGTGGTTCGTGCCTGGAATCTTAACTTCGTTACCTTCATCGTCGACCAAGTGAACCGACGGACGAATGACATTCAAAGCTGAGCTCTTGGCGTTACGTCCCGCGGCCTTGGCTGAAGCCGATGTCTTCGGGTCGATAACAACGAGCGTACTCAAACCTGTCACTTCGTCGACCTGGTTCATCACTGTGAGGTTCTCAACAACATTTTCGAACTTCACGGTACCAGCGTATTCGGAAATAATCGGCAAGGTCATCGGATCGAATGTCGCTAACTGCTCGCCAACCTTCACTTCCTGATCAGGATGAATCAAAAGTGTCGCACCGTACGGAACCTTATGGCGTTCACGCTCACGACCCGTTTCCTTATCGGAAATCACAAGTTCGCCCGAGCGAGAAATCACAATGAGTTCCTTCTTGCCGTTTTGCACGTAGCGCATCGCAGAAGAGAAACCAACAACGCCAGAGCTCTTGGCTTCAACAGAGGAGGCCACTGCCGCACGGCTCGCCGCACCACCGATGTGGAACGTACGCATCGTTAACTGCGTACCTGGTTCACCGATGGACTGAGCAGCAATCACGCCAACGGCTTCGCCTGTGTTCACAATCGATCCACGGCCTAAATCGCGGCCATAGCACTTAGCGCAAAGACCATAGCGGGTTTCGCAGGTAAGAGGTGTGCGAACCTTAACCTTGTCGACACCTTCTTTTTCAATCTTGTCGCAAAGTTTTTCATCAAGTAAGACACCCGCATCAATCAAAATCTCATGACGGTTGTCATAGATGGCTTCGGCTGTCACACGACCTAAGATGCGATCGCGCAATGTCTGGATGACTTCACCGCCTTCGACCAAGGCACGCATTTCAAAGCCGTTTGTTGTGCCGCAATCGTCTTCAACAACAACGAGGTCTTGCGTCACATCGACCAAACGACGTGTGAGGTAACCAGAGTTCGCCGTCTTCAAAGCGGTATCTGCCAAACCCTTACGAGCACCGTGGGTTGAAACGAAGTACTGCAACACGTTCAAGCCTTCACGGAAGTTCGAGGTAATCGGCGTTTCAATAATCGAGCCGTCGGGTTTTGCCATCAAACCACGCATACCCGCAACCTGACGAATCTGAGCTGCAGAACCACGAGCGCCCGAGTCGGCCATCATGTAAATCGAGTTAAAGGACTCTTGAGAAACCTTGTTGCCATGGCGGTCAACAACGGGTTCGCTCGATAAGTCTTTCATCATGACCTTACCGACTTCGTCAGCGGTACGGCCCCAAATATCAATAACCTTGTTGTAGCGTTCGCCAGCGGTGACCAAACCCGATGTGTATTGGTTTTCAATTTCCTTAACTTCAGACTCGGCCTTATCAATAAGGCTTGACTTCTGCGAAGGAATCGACATATCACCAATGCAAATCGAAATACCAGCCAAGGTCGCAAGACGGTAGCCGTTATTCTTCAATTGGTCAGCGAAAATCACTGTCGCGCGAAGTCCGCACTGTCTAAAGCACTTGTTGATGAGCTTAGCGATTTCCTTCTTCTTGAGTGTCTTATTTAATTCCGCAAAGGACATGCCGTGCGGCAAAATAGCACTCAAAAGAGCGCGCCCTGCTGTTGTTTCATAGCGCTTAAAGACTTCTTTTTCTTCGCCAGTTTCAGCGTTGACTTCAAATTCGCGAATGCGAACCGTGCAACGGGTCTGATGAACGATGACCTTGGCGTCCAAAGCGCGTTGGATTTCGTCAAGATCGGCAAAGAACATGCCTTCGCCAGGCGCATTGACGCGTTCGCGAGTGGCGTAGTAAAGACCCAAGACCATGTCCTGGCTAGGAACGATTGAAGGATCGCCGTTAGCTGGGAACAAAACGTTATTGCTCGCGAGCATCAAGCAACGAGCTTCAAGTTGCGCCTCTAAAGAAAGCGGAACGTGCACAGCCATTTGGTCACCGTCGAAGTCAGCGTTAAAGGCTGCGCAAACGAGCGGGTGCAATTGGATGGCTTTACCTTCAATTAACTTCGGTTCAAAGGCCTGAATACCTAAGCGGTGCAAGGTCGGCGCACGGTTAAGCATCACGGGGTGCTCATAGATGACCTCTTCGAGGATATCCCAAACGACGGGTTCCTGATTGTCGACCATCTTTTTCGCGCTCTTAATGGTGTTGGCCAAGCCGCGCTTTTCAAGCTTACTTAAGATAAAGGGCTTGAAGAGTTCAAGAGCCATCAGTTTTGGCAAACCGCACTGCTGAAGCTTTAATTCCGGACCCACCGTAATCACAGAGCGCCCCGAGTAGTCAACACGCTTACCAAGTAAGTTCTGACGGAAGCGACCTGACTTACCCTTAATCATGTCAGCCAAAGACTTCAACGGACGCTTAGAGGGACCTGTCATTGCCTTGCCGCGACGGCCGTTATCCAAAAGGCTATCGACAGCTTCTTGCAACATGCGCTTTTCGTTACGCACGATGATTTCAGGAGCTTTAAGCTCAAGAAGTCTCTTTAAGCGGTTGTTGCGGTTAATGACGCGACGATACAAATCGTTTAAGTCCGATGTGGCAAAGCGACCGCCATCCAAGGGAACCAAAGGACGCAAATCGGGCGGCAACACAGGAAGCACATCAAGAATCATCCACTCGGGCTTAATACCAGAGCGTTGGAAGGCCTCAAGCACCTTAAGGCGCTTAGCGAACTTCTTGATCTTCGCTTCTGAATTCGTTGCCTTCAACTCTTCACGGAGCTTTTCAACCTCAGCGTTGATATCGATCTTAGCCAAGAGTTCACGAATCGCTTCAGCACCCATCTTGGCTGTGAAGTCATTGCCGTACTCTTCAGTGGCTTTGATGAAATCTTCTTCGGTTAAAAGCTGGCCGCGCTTCAGTGGCGTCATGCCAGGATCGACAACGCAATAGGTCTCGAAATAAAGGACTCGCTCGATATCGCGAAGCGGGATATCAAGCACCATACCCATACGAGACGGTAAGCTCTTTAAGAACCAGATGTGAGCCACGGGGCTAGCCAACTCAATGTGGCCCATGCGTTCACGACGCACCTTCGAGAGTGTGACTTCAACGCCGCACTTCTCGCAGATTACACCGCGGTGCTTTAAGCGCTTGTACTTGCCGCACAAGCACTCGTAGTCCTTAACAGGTCCAAAAATCTTCGCGCAAAAGAGACCATCGCGTTCCGGTTTGTAGGTGCGATAGTTAATCGTTTCGGGCTTCTTGACTTCCCCGTAAGACCACGAACGAATCTTCTCGGGAGAGGCAATGCCAACCTTAATTGCGTCGAAGTTATCGTCGGCCGTAGCCTGACGAAACATTTCACGAAGCATATTCATTTCGTTTTATTCCTTCGTGTTAGCGTCATTCCTGACGAGGTCGATGTCGATACCCAACGACCGAATTTCCTTAACGAGAACATTGAACGACTCAGGCATACCTGCGCCAATCTGGTGTTCTCCTCCGACAATGTTTTCGTAGACCTTCGTACGGCCCGTGACGTCGTCGGACTTCACGGTAAGCATTTCTTGTAAGACGTAGCTTGCGCCGTAAGCTTCCAAGGCCCAAACTTCCATTTCGCCGAAACGCTGTCCACCGAACTGTGCCTTGCCGCCCAAAGGCTGCTGCGTAACAAGACTGTAGGGGCCAGTTGAACGAGCATGCATCTTGTCGTCGACTAAGTGGTGTAACTTCAAGAAGTGCATGAAGCCAACGGTGACAGGACGATCGAATGCTTCGCCCGTGCGGCCGTCATACAAGGTCGCCTGAGTCTTACTTGGCGTTAATTCAAGGCGCTTGGCTTCTTCGTCTGTGAAGGCCAAATCAAGCATCATACGAATCTGTTCTTCTGTGGCGCCGTCAAACACAGGCGTTGCAAAAGGAACACCACTACGTAAGTTATTCGCAAGACGCATGATTTCCTCATCTGTGAGGCTATCGAGGTCTTCTTTCTTACCTGTACCGTTATAAATCTTATCGAGGAAGGCACGAATCTGACCGACTTGACGCGTCTTCTCGTCTTGGAGCATCTGATCGATCTTCCAGCCTAGACCCTTTGCTGCCCACCCGAGGTGAACTTCAAGAATCTGACCAATGTTCATACGACTCGGGACGCCCAAGGGATTTAAGCAAATATCCACGGGACGGCCATCAGCCATATAGGGCATATCTTCCACTGGGCAAATCTTCGAAACCACACCCTTGTTACCATGGCGACCAGACATCTTGTCACCAGGCTGCAAGCGGCGCTTCTCGGCGATAAAGACCTTAACCATCTTAAGAACGCCAGGTGGCAACTCGTCGCCACGCTCGAGCTTTTCTTTCTTCTTACGATAGAGTTCTTTATTTTCTTCGCGTTTGCCTTCGATCATGGCGCGCGCTAACTCAACGAGCTTCTGGTCTTCGTCTGTTTTCATACGAAGCTCAAGAAGGTCGTAACCGGCAATCCCTTCGAGGATTTCTTCGGTTAACGTGCAAGCGCCAAGTTTCTTGGCTCCGCCCAAAGTCTTGTGGTCTTTTAACTGACGACGCAAGCGCGAGAACACGTCCGTTTCCACAATCTGCAAAGCGTCTCTTAAGTTATTTTCATAGCTTTCGAGCTGTGCGTCGATAATGGACTTGGCACGCTTATCTTTTTGCTTATCAGCCGCATCACGCGTAAAGATTTGCACGTCCATGACGATACCGGCCATGCCAGACGGGACACGCAAACTCGTATCCTTCACGTCGCTTGCTTTTTCGCCAAAAATCACGCGCAAAAGTTTTTCTTCAGGCGTTAACTGTGTTTCGCCCTTCGGTGTGACTTTACCGACAAGGACGTCACCGGCTTTCACTTCAGCACCGATGTAAACGACACCAGACTCATCCAAGCGATTTAACTGAACTTCAGCCAAATTGGAAATGTCTCGAGTGATTTCTTCTGGGCCCAACTTCGTATCACGCGCCACCACATCGAGTTCTTCGATGTGAATGGATGTGTAACGGTCTTCTGCGACAACGCGTTCACTAATAAGGACCGAGTCTTCGTAGTTGTAGCCGTTCCAAGGCATGAAGGCAATGAGCATGTTCTGCCCGAGAGCGAGTTCGCCTGTATCGGTCGAAGCGCCATCGGCAAGCACGTCACCCTTAGCAATCACATCGCCTTTGGAAACAATCGGACGCTGGTTCAATGTGGTTGAACCATTCGAGCGTGTGAACTTCTGCAAGTTGTAGATATCGACACCAATTTCACCCGCTTTGTTTTCTTCGTCGTTAACACGAACCACAACGCGGTTAGCATCGACGTACTCGATCATACCGCCACGGGTTGCGCGAACAGAGGCTTTCGAGTCCACAGCCACGGTGCGTTCAATACCCGTACCAACAACTGGCTTTTCGGGTCGTAAGCAGGGAACGCCCTGGCGCTGCATGTTAGAACCCATCAACGCACGGTTCGCGTCGTCGTGCTCTAAGAAGGGAATCAAGCTCGCGGCCACAGAAACAATCTGCGCTGGCGCCACATCCATAAAGTCGATGCGGTCAGGAGAGGCCATAATGAATTCGCCGTTTTCACGAGCACTCACCAAGTCACCCAAAAGGCGACCCGATTCATCCATATCGGCATTAGCCTGAGCAATCACATAGCGTCCCTCTTCAATTGCCGAGAGGTAAACGATGTTTTCTTCTCCCTTAAGAGCAACACCGTCAACGACCTTACGGTACGGTGTCTCTAAGAAGCCATAGTCATTTAAACGCGCATAAAGAGCAAGCGAGTTAATAAGACCAATGTTCGGACCTTCAGGTGTCTCAATCGGGCAAACACGACCGTAGTGTGTGGCGTGCACGTCACGCACTTCAAAGCCCGCTCTTTCACGTGTTAAGCCACCAGGACCTAAAGCGGAAATACGGCGCTTGTGGGTGATTTCCGATAAGGGGTTGGTTTGATCCATGAACTGGCTTAACTGCGAAGAACCAAAGAATTCACGGATAGCAGCCGAAATCGGCTTGGAATTAATCAAGTCTTGCGGCGTAAGGTTATCGCTTTCGGCGTTACCCAAACGCTCACGCACGGCGCGCTCAACACGAACGAGTCCCGCGCGGAACTGGCCTTCGGCGAGTTCACCAACGCAACGCACACGACGATTGCCTAAGTGGTCAATATCGTCAACGCCGTGAATTTCAACGGTGCGGGTATTGCCATCGGCGTCTGTTAAAACGACCGTGTCGCGGCTATTTCTTAACGCCACGAGCACCTGCATCGTATCGATGATGTCTTCGTTGGTGAGCGTGCTTGCACCCGTATCGGTCGGACGACCGAAACGGCGATTGATCTTCATGCGGCCCACACGAGAAAGCTCGTAGGTTTCCGGCTCAAAGAACAAGCGATTAAAGAGCCCTAAAACCGCATCTTCGGTTGGGGGTTCGCCTGGGCGCATCATGCGATAAATCGCAATGCGAGCCGATAACGCGTCGGGCGTGTCATCCAAGCGCAGTGTGCTTGAGATGTAGCTACCACGATCGAGTTCGTTTGTGAACAAGGTCTGGAACTTCTTGATGCCACCTTGGCGCAAAGCGGTTAAAACGTCTTCGCTAATTTCTTCGTTCGCGTCAACAATCTTTTCGCCAGAGGTTTCGTCATAAAAGGACGTCGCCAAAATACGACCATAAAGGAGTTCATCAGGAACATCGATATGGTCGACTTCGTTTTCACGCATTAAGCGCACGTGGCGAGCGGTGATGCGCTTGTCTTTTGCGACAATGATGCGACCGTTCTTACCCTTGATATCAACAAGAGCTGTTTCACCCTGTAAGCGCTCGGGTGTGAGTTTCCAAACCGAGCTCTCGCCTTCGGCACCAAGTTCGAAGGTGTCGAAATCATAAAAGCGCGCAAGAATCTGCTCGGAAGTCAATCCGATTGCCTTTAAAAGAATCGTAGCGGGCATCTTGCGACGACGGTCCACACGGAAGTAGACAACGTCTTTGGGGTCGATTTCAAAATCGAGCCAAGAGCCGCGGTACGGAATCACGCGAGCGGAAAATAGGAGCTTACCCGAGGCGTGGGTCTTGCCCTTATCGTGCTCGAAGAAGATGCCAGGAGAGCGATGTAACTGGCTGACGACAACGCGTTCGCTTCCGTTAATCACGAAGGACGCTTTGTCTGTCATCAGTGGGATTTCTCCCATGTAGACATCATTTTCCCGGATCTCTTTAATCGTTCCAGGAGCTCCTGCTTCTTTATCGTGGATTTCGAGTTGCACTTTGGCGCGAAGTGCGGAACTGTATGTCAGACCGCGCAACTGGCATTCGGCAACGTCGAATTCGCAAGGCAAAAGTTCATAACTTAAGAACTTCAGTCTCGCATAGCCATTGTGGCTTGAGATAGGAAAGATAGAATTAAACGCAGCCTGTAAGCCTGTGTCTTTTCTATCTTCGGGTTTAATATTGGCCTGTAAGAACTCTTCGTAGCTGCGTAATTGCATCTCTAACAAAGAGGGCACTTCAAGGACGCTCGGGCGAGTTGCAAAACTCTTCCGGATGCGCTTCTTTTCAGTGAACGAGTACGACATGGACACTCCGTTCGAAGCTGTTGAAGAAAAACTACGTTTGCAGCAGATACAAGAAGAAAAAAGAGAAAAAAGTTAGTGACGCCAAAAACCGCGCGGCAAACGGCATCCCGTTTCGACCGTGCGGTTACACGTCAAAATTTAATGTTTTTTCTCTCTTATCATCCAGTGTCTGACTTTGAACTGGGTCGGTCAGTGTAACACACCTAACGGCTAAGTTCAAAGTCGCCTCAGAAAATGAGGCGACGCAGGAGAGTTCCTGCGTCGACCTTTCAAACTCGAAATTACTTGAGTTCGACCTTCGCGCCAGCGGCTTCGAGCTTCTTCTTGAGCTCTTCGGCGTCGGCCTTCGCAGCACCTTCCTTGACGGCCTTCGGGGCGCCTTCGACGAGGTCCTTGGCTTCTTTCAAGCCAAGACCTGTGATTTCGCGCACGGCCTTAATGACGGCAATCTTGTTGGAACCGATTTCAGACAAAACGACGTCGAATTCGGTCTTTTCTTCAGCGGCCGGGGCGGCAGCAGCGGCTGGGCCAGCAACGGCAACAGCGGCAGCAGCGGCGGAAACGCCGAATTTTTCTTCCATCATCTTGATCAATTCACTGATTTCAAGAACGGTTTTCGAAGCAATCGCTTCAAGGATTTCTTCATTGGTCAGGGCCATTTTTGACTCCATAACGTTGTGTATAAGTTAGTTAAATATTAGGCAGCAGCCTTTTCCTGGGCATCGCGGTAAGCAGCCACAGTGCGCACAAAGCGCGCTGGCACTTCGTTGACCGTACGGACGAACTTGGCAATCGGCTCGTTCATCGTAGCCATCAACTTGGCAAGGAGTTCTTCGCGGCTTGGCATCGTGGCGAGCTGTTCGATCTCGGCAACATCCATAAGGACGTCGGGCATCGCACCACCCTTAATGACAAGCTTGTCGTTTTCCTTGGCAAATTTCGCCAAAACGCGTGCGGGAGCGACAGGATCGGAAGCAAAGCCATAGACGAGAGGTCCGACAAACTTGTCGGCCAATCCCGCATACGGGGTGCCTTCAACAGCGCGGCGCACGAGCGTGTTCTTAACCACACGCAACTGCACACCTTGTTCACGTGCATTCGCACGCAACTTGGTGACTGCTTCAACGGTCAGCCCACGGTACTCGGCGATCACAATCGAGGCTGTGTTGGCAACAATGCCACGCATTTCCTCAATTACAGCCGCCTTATCTTGACGATTAAGACCCATGGTCTGGCTCCACTCAGAGGTGCTCAAAGGAATTCTTTCCTTCTCACACCGGTTCTTTAATAACCGGTTTTCACCTATCTCTGAGAGTTCTGCTTGTCGTTACACAACATTGGCATATCTCTCTTTGAGGTTCAACCGTCTGCGTTGGACATCTTTTTTTTCGCTGGCATTGCGCGGATTTCGCAACCGTTTCCAACAAAAAAGACAATTAAAGCAATCGTTTTTCTAAGACTAATGTTCCGAAGCCTTAGAAACCCGAGCACCTCCAACGGTCTTTGACAGCGGTCGAGACGGGCTCGACCACCCAAAGCCCTCGAGACCTCACGGTCTCTAGTGAGAAGAGTAATTCTTAAGAGAATCTCTTTAAGTCTTACCCTCTCGGTATTTCTATTACAGCGTTGTTAAATCCACGCGAGCGCCGATTCCCATCGTTGAACTGACGGAAACCTTTCTGATGTAAACACCTTTTAACGCGGCGGGCTTTAACTTGTTGATCTGCTCGATTAAGGCCTTGAAGTTCTTCACAAGACGTTCTGTCTCGAAAGAAGCACGACCAATGGCGGCGTGAACGATACCGGCCTTATCGGCACGGAAGCGAACCTGACCGGCTTTGGCGTTTTTCACAGCCTGAGCCACATTCGGGGTCACGGTGCCGACCTTCGGGTTCGGCATTAAGCCACGCGGACCAAGGATTTGGCCCAACTGACCCACAACACGCATCGCATCAGGAGAGGCAATCACGACATCGAAGTCCATCTTACCGGCCTTAACTTCAGCGGCAAGATCATCAAAACCAACGATGTCAGCACCTGCGGCCTTGGCTTCTTCAGCCTTAGCGCCCTGGGTGAACACGGCAACGCGGATTGTCTTACCTGTGCCTTCGGGCATCACAACGGCGCCACGAACGGCCTGGTCAGACTTACGGACGTCAATGCCAAGCTGAATGGCAACGTCCACGGATTCATCAAACTTCGCTGTAGCGCAAGCCTTAACTGCCTCAAGAGCGGCATCCAAAGCATAGAGCTTGGAAAGATCGTACTTGGCGGCATTGGCCTTAACACGTTTGGAAAGCTTTGCCATCTTACGCGCCCTCCACAATAACGCCCATAGAACGCGCAGAACCCGCAATCATGCGAACACCAGCGTCCATATCAGCAGCTGTTAAGTCAGGCTTCTTCATCTTGACGATTTCTTCGGCCTGAGCACGTGTAATCTTGCCAACCTTATCGGCCTGAGGACGTCCAGAACCCTTCTGGATTCCAGCAGCCTTCTTAATAAGGACTGTGGCCGGCGGAGTCTTCATGATAAACGTGAAGCTCTTATCGGCATAGGCGGTAATCACAACAGGAATCGGAAGACCGGGTTCCATGCTCTGCGTCTTGGCGTTAAAGGCCTTGCAGAATTCCATGATGTTGAGTCCACGCTGACCAAGAGCAGGACCAACGGGTGGTGAAGGATTGGCTTTACCTGCAGGAATCTGCAGCTTAATAAAGCCGACAATTTTCTTTGCCATTTTTTATATCTCCCTGGGTTCTGTCGCTTTCAGGCACCATTGCCGGAAAGCTCCCCAATTGAAGTGAAGGGGCGCATTATGCCCGAGAGGCAAATTGAAATCAAATTCGCCTCAGAGGACAAAACACACCGAATTAAATCTTTTCGACCTCGTGGAACGCGAGTTCAACACTCGTATCGCGTCCAAAAATCGAAACAAAACAACGCAAACGGCTCTTGTCGTACATAACCTCAACGACACGGCCATTAAAGTCAGCAAAGGGTCCTTGCGTAATACGAACCACTTCGCCAGCCTCGAATTCGACCTTGGGACGGGGCTTTTCTTCACCCGCGTTCATGCGGCCTTTAATCTCAGCAATTTCTTCATCACGTAAAGCAACGGGGTGATTGTTTCCGAGGAACTCAATCACACGCGGCGTGGAATTCATCAGATGCCAAGTATCGTCATTCATCACCATTTCAACAAAGACGTAACCTGGGTACATGCGGCGTTCTGTGGTCTTACGCTGCCCGTTACTGCGAGTTTCTTCAACCTTTTCAATCGGAAGAAGCACCTCTCCAAATTGATCTCTTAAATCGGACTGCTCGATGCGTTCAATAATGGCACGCTGCACGCTCTTTTCCATCGAGGAATAAACATGCAATGTGTACCAGTGCATTCCTGGAGTCTTGGGTTTAGCCGCAACTTCGGTTTTTTCCTCAACAAAGGGTTCGATGGGCATTGCCACAACATCGACATTTTCTTCGTTTTCAGCCATGTTTCGTTCCCTTCAAAACTTAGAACGTGAGCTTTAAGAGCCCGTCATACATGGCCCACTGCACGAGTTTGTCGATGAAAAAGAGGTAAATCGCCACAGCCACAGCAAACGCAGAAACCATACCTGTTGTTTGGATAGTTTCACGACGTGTCGGCCAAACAACGCGGCGGAGCTCTTCATAGGAATTGCGTCCATACGCAAAAAAGCGCTTGCCCGATGGGGAAAACGCTGCAATCACCGCTCCTAAAACGAGACCACCCCCTAATGCAACAAAGCGCACTGTGAGAGTCTCATCGGTCAAGAATGTGAAAGCAAGCAGCCCTGCGACTGCAACCAAAACCGCAACGAGGACAAGAACGGTGTCCAATGTTGCGTTCGGCGCTTTTTGCTCGGTTTGTGTACTCATTTTCTCTTTTTTCTTATGACTTAAAACGAAGAAAATTCCTATTCTTCGCAGATGGCGAAGCCGCGGACGATGTTCGCGGCTTTTTTCGCACTATTTTTTGGCAGGGGCAGAAGGAATCGAACCCTCAACCTGCGGTTTTGGAAACCGCTGCTCTGCCAATTGAGCTATACCCCTGTTCGGTCGACGTTTTTACTACGTCGACCTAAAACTACAAATTACTCATTGATCTTCGCGACGACGCCCGCACCAACGGTGTGGCCACCTTCAC
>CAVJUW010000036.1:0-15388 GCA_963652725.1 Bacteroidaceae bacterium
CTAGACTTTTGACACTGCTAAGCACGGCGGAAAAGGCGGCCGAATGTTGGCAAAAAGTTCTGCTAGACGGTCAAGGCGGAGCGAATTAGTAGGCGTACGCCCTAGGCTGATATTAAAAGAAGGTTCGGTGAACTTTCGTTCAGCGCCAAGCAATAAAATGCTGCCTATTTTCATAGGCAGCCGATTTATTATCGCATTTGTTCAGAAATAACAGTCAGGATCCGTGGCGCAGCGCCTGTCGTATCTGCTCTGCCGTCAGCACCCGTAACAGTAATCTTTGAAGTTCCCTCTTCGGTTGGCGTCAAGCGAATTCTGTATTCAGGAGCTTCCACAACGTGATCTTTGCTAAACATATTGGCAAAGAAACCACGTTCGGACTTCTTTTTAGCTTCATAGTCGCTATCGAGGTACTTGACCATAAAGAGGCCCTGACTTCTATCGCGATCGACGAGGTTAAAGCTCGCGCGGTCCAAAGCCAAACCTAAACGACGCCAGGCGCGATCGAAGGGTTCTCTAACTAAAACAGCTTCAGCCTGACCTGTCGCATCGAGCTGAAGTTCAGCAACCGCTTGCGAATTCTGAGCAATCACTTCTTCGGCTGCTCTCTGTTCGGCTGGCTTCAGATCCGGATTAAATTCGGTTTCTAATTTAAGTGCTAAGCGAGAAAGCATTTCAGCTTCAAGCTGTGGGTCAGAGGGACCAGGCTGCCAGACTGTGCCATCAGCATCTTTACCCGTGACAACTTCGACCATCTGCTTATGGGTAATGTAGATGTCTGTTGTGCCATCGTCATTACGTTCCATACGAGCGCGATACTGATCACGCAATCCTGTGTCGTAGACGAAATCCATAACCTTTCCGAGAGTGGCACGAATAATGTCTTTCGGAAGGTTCGCTTTGTTTTCTGCCCATTCGGTTTGCATCACACCCGTACGAGCGTCTTGCATCTTCACTTCCAAACCAACAGAAGGCCAAAAGTCTTGCAACACAGGCCAAACGCGGTCAGCTTCAGCTGTGACATGAACGTAGCGAGTCTGTCCGTCACGAACAACCTTAGCGGACACTGTCTCAGGAAGGACGCTTCCGGCTTTTGTGCCAAAGCGCTCAGCAAGAGCTTGGCTACGTTCGCTTTCTTCATTGGCGCTCACAACCTGTGGGCGATTCGGGAGCGTGAAGCGATCTGAGCGCTGCACACTATCCAAATCTGGCGGGATATCGAGCGGAGCACGCGATGTGCTTGATTCATATTCAGCGCGTTGCGAAGGCATGTGAATGCCGATTTTTTCAAGCTGTGAGCAGCCGACAAGCGCAAAGACTGAACAGGCAAAAACAGAATAACGAAAAATTCGATTGGCCATAAATAAACTCTCATCCCCGTAAGTGACGAAAAGAACGCACGCCACTTTAGTGCTTACCCAAGACTCGGGACACTTAAAAAGCGACATCTCGCGGGAGTCTAGCAAAAAGAATGACGCCTAAAACATGAACTACATAGAAATTTGCAACTAAGCGCAAAAGAAAAATCCCAAGAAAAACGTAAGAACCGCTGAAAGCTTCAGAGGATTCCCTATTTTTCGTCACAAAGAACGACGCATGACTTCCCCGAGAATGCTATTCCATACGCCCGTTGTTTCTTACAGCGGAATTTTTCGAGATAGGCGCCGTAATTCTTTTCTCGAATTTGATTTAACGCACTTTGAGCTGCGTCGTAAAGATCTTCCTGTTTGGTAGCGTACTTAATTTCAATCACGACACCCGTTCGATTCGATATGATTTTGTCGGTAAAGACAATGTCCGCGTAACCGTTGCCTGACTCTGCGTTGGAGTTAAAAAACTCAAGCGATCCTGAGCCACACGCACAAAGCGCATTGAGCATGCCGTGATAGTAGTTTTCGTGCGGCACCTTTGTCGCCATATCACGAATCGAGACATATCCGTCTAGAACCGATGAGAGCGCATCAGTAATCTTGTCCACATCTCCAACAAAAGTCGCACGGACAAATTCAAGACCGCGATTGACAAAGGAAGTATTGGTCGTTGAAAACCGAGTGTGCACCTTCTTGATGAAGGTATCTCGAACCTCTTCATTTGGAATCCGCAATTTAAAGGTCAGTGCGCTTTGCGGCAATCTCTCAGCGATTGTTAAATAGCCTGCAAAAAGTAAAAGTGTCCAAAAGTCTTGGGGATTGTGATTTTTAAGATCGATGTAATTGAGAGTTTCGTTAATGGTAACTTCAATTTCACCGCCATCGACAAGCGTTTGCATCTTCTCGGTCTCTTCGCCTGAGAGAAATCCCAAGAATTCATCGACAACATCGTTGCCGCTCGTGCCAATCCAATAGTTTTCAAGTTCGTACGTCTCACTAGAATCAGAAGTAATCGCTTTATCGCAAAAATTAATCAAATCCCACGGGCAATAAATCTTGCTCTTGGCAAAGCGATATCCATCGTACCAACGTTGTATGTCAAGAAAGCGTGAGTCTAGTCCGTAGTAGTGAAGGAGCTCTTTGACCTCAGAGGTTGTAAAGCCAATAGCCTCACTTAAACTCAAATCCTGAGAGCAGACTGTGTTGGCATCAAGGTTATTAAATCCCGTAGAAATGCTTTGTTTCCCAACACGTAAACAACCCATCAAAATGGCTTTCTTAAGATACCCAGCATTTTCTAAATCTGGCTTTAAGGCCTTTCCTAAGAAACCCTGAATGATTGGAAGCATCTCATCGTAGTAACCAAAGCGCGCTGCCTTATCAAGTGGCACATCGTATTCGTCGATTAAAACGATGACTTGCCTTTGAAAGTGCTTACCTAAAAAGGAAATCATGTCCTTAAGAAAATCTTTGATGTAGTCCTTGTTTTCGAGTTTTCTTAAGAAGTCTCTTTTGGTGTAGTTAGCGAAAGTTTCCTTTTCTTCTTCATCCAATCTTGGGCTGTCTAAAAGATATTTGAATTTGCTCGCTTTGTCTGCAATCGCATTAGCAAAGTCAATATAAGCGCTAGTAAAGTTGTTGTCTTTGACGTCTTTTAACGTGAGAGAAATAACGGGGTACTGCCCCATATAGGCATCACAAAATTCTTGATCTTCAAGAATTTTGAGACCAGAAAAAAGCTTGGCATTGGCTTCTGAGTTTCCAGGATTGTTTGAATCGACCGCTAGGAAACGAAAAACCGTATCCATGAAAAGCGACTTCCCAAAGCGCCGAGGACGCGTAATCAGTAACACCTTCGCGTTGTACTGAACAACTGTTTTGATAAACGGTGTTTTGTCCACGTAGTACTTATTCTCGGCACGTAGGGCCGAGAAAGAAAACGCACCTACTGGAGGTAGTTTCATAGCGTTCTGTCCATCTGAGTTCGACGTGGTTTGATTTTATCAAGCAAAGAAAGAAGAACCTCGGCTTTTTCTCTTGCTTTTCAGTGTGGATTTTGAGAAATCTAGCTCAAGTGCGAAAGTCCTCTTTACCTAGCTAAGAACTAAAACGGCGTGATAAACAACTGCTCGTGTGCGTTTAGCTACGACCGTTCTTTACTAAGATTTCTAAGATTTGGAAAATCACACTTCTTAAGTTACGGCGATCGACAATCATATCGACAGCGCCAAGCTCAAGAAGCTTTTCTGAGCGCTGAAAATCTTCAGGTAGCTTCTCACGCACCGTTTGAGCAATAACGCGAGGCCCAGCAAACCCGACTAAGGCACCAGGCTCGGCGATAACCACATCGCCCATAAAGGCAAAGGACGCAGAAACGCCTCCCATCGTGGGATCTGTGAGAACCGAGATAAAGGGAATCTTGCGTTCGGCTAACTGAGCCAAAGCCGCATTGGTTTTTGCCATCTGCATGAGACTAATTAGCCCCTCTTGCATACGGGCGCCACCGCTTGCGCAAAAGACAACGAAAGGACAATTGTCTTTGACGGCCCGTTCGACACCTCGAACGAAACGTTCGCCTACGACGCTACCCATGGAACCACCCATAAAGGAAAAATCAAAGGCCGCTGCCACAATCGGTTCATTCGAAAGCAAGCCACGCATCACAATAATGGCATCGGTTTCATTGGTTTTTTCTTGATACTGACGAATGCGCTCTGGGTAAGGCTTGGAATCGACAAAGCCCAAGGGGTCGCAGGGGAGAATTTCTTCGCCAATTTCTTCATGCGGTCCTTTTCGATCTAAGAAAGCTCTTAAGCGGTCACGCGCCCCCATTCTCATATGCTCGCCGCACTTGGGGCAAACCATCAGAGACTCGACGAGATCTTCGTTATACAAAACCTGATCGCAATGTGGACACTTTGTCCAAACGCCGCTCGGTATCGGGCTACGCCGCTGCTTATTGGTCGTTTCCGCAGAGGAGAATTTTGGAAGAATGCGTGTAATCCAACTCATTGAACTCTCTTAATGACGAAGACAAGTTTTCCGTTTCGCTTTGTTTCAGCGCATTCTAGCCTTGCGCCAAGGTGGTTTACAATGAATTTTTCTTAGAAGCTCAACAAAAATCATCGGTAATTTCCCGATAAAACTTTAGGAGCCTGAATTCGTAATGCCTCACCGTCATTTTCTCGTTGTTGACGATCACGCCTTGATTCTTCAGGGCCTCGAATTCTTACTACGCAATCAATTTCCCGATGCCATTGTTCGCACAGGCACAAGCGCACAAGAAGCGCGAAGCTTGGTTGAGCTTTACGGGGAACACACGGATTTGATGATTCTTGATTTGGCGCTCCCTGGAGTGGAAACTGCCACAGGGCTTCTTGAAGAGCTCGTCGCTAAAAATCCAACACTAAAGATTTTGGTGTTATCGGGACTCACGAGCGCAGAAGAAATCACCCGTGTTTTAAAACTTGGGGCCGCTGGCTTCGTACCAAAGAGCCTAGAAACTGAGACGCTTACCAATGCGATTAATTTAGTGCTCCGAGGTGGCGTTTATGTGCCAACGAAACTTCTTTCGAGCCAGCAGAAAAAATGGTTTATCGATAACGCCACTCTTAAAGACAAAGCCCCTGAGGTACGACTTACCGATCGGCAAAAGGATGTTCGCTTTAGACTCAACAGAATCTTGCTCGATGACGGCTTTTAACGCCGCAGATAGCATCGCAGGACTCACGGGTTTCTGTAGCAGTAGCGGCATTGCAAAATCTGGGGCATCAGGCTTTTTCTCGAGCCTTGCGTAGGCTTCCTGCAGCGTTGACTCAGAAACTGCCGTAAGAAGAATGCTTGGCACGGGCTTTTTCGCGGTCAACGTCACAAAGTAGATTGTCTCAAGACCATTGGGAAAACCGTCGCCTAAATTAAAGTCGCTTACGATTGCGGCAAGTTTCTCCGCTTGCGCCTCACGAATCACACGCTCGACGAACTCGGACTCAGGAGTTGCTGAGGCAATCACTTCGGCTCCGAAGCTTTTTAGGATGGCAATCAGAGCTTCACGCACAATATCGTTATCTTCAAGAAGCGCTACGGTCCCTGTGATTTTGATGGGAGTTGCCTCTGCCAAGGGCTTCGTTGTCGCTTTCGTTTGCGCTAATTCATGCGACAAGAATGTCAAGGTAAATTCGGAACCCTTCCCAAGAGTGGAAGTCACATGGAGCGGAACAGAAAGCCTTGCTGTTAACCCCTTTACAATCGAAAGCCCCAAGCCGTAGCCCGCAGATCGCGTCTTTCCGGTTTTTCCTCGATAGAAGGCATCGAAAATCTTTACTTTTTCTTCTTCACTAATGCCTGGGCCATCGTCTCTTACACCGATTTCAATGCGTTCCCCCTCGCCTTTTCGTGCAAAAAGAGTGACTTCCCGCGTTGTGTAGCGAACGGCATTTGTTAATAAGTTTCTTAAGATGCGTTCAAGAAGCGTTCTATCGGTTTCGATGGCAACATCAATGGGATCGGCTTTAAAGTTAAGTCCTTTTTTCTCGGAAAGCACAGAGAATTCGGAAGCTAATTCACTAAAGACTTCAGGTATTGACACCGCTTCTAAATTGACAGCAATTTGTCCGGATTCAATGCGGCTTACTTCCAAAATCTGCTCAACAAGAGTCGAAATATTTGTAGCACATACTTCAATTTGTTCGAGCGCCTCGCGGTCTTTTCCCTTAAGTGACCCTTTTAGAATCTGCAAATAAATCCCCAAGGCCTGCAAGGGTTGCCGTAGGTCGTGATTGGCGCCAGCGAAAAATTGGCTACGCATTTGCGCGGCTTCTGCTGTGGCGCGACGAGCGCTATCGGAAAGCGCTTTCTCCGCTTTAAGTCGCGTAACAAGACGCTCATTTTGAGCGTTTCTGAAAACCGACAGAACCACAATTTCATTTAAGCGCCGTCCTGAATAAAGGACAAACGAGGTAATCACAATAAGACTCACTGAGGTCACAATGTGATCGATTCCGTGAGCGGCAGAAATTCCAAAAAAGACAGGTGTTAACGATAGAAGCGTAAAGACTGTAAGGCTAGGCAACCAGCACGAATACACAGGCCACGAGGCAAACACAATCGCAACAATGACAGTGACCAAAACCACTTCATCAATCGCACGAATCGGAGTCAAAAAAGCGACCCCTGCAAAACCCCAAACAAGACCTGAGACAATCGCCACAGCCATCCAGACACGAAGCCAAACTCTCACGTGCCTTTCTCGAAACCTGTCGCCTCGGAAACTACGGCGAAACACAGCCGCTGACCAAATGGCAAGAATTGAGACAATCGCCCAGCTATAAAGCAAATTGGTATGAATCGAGTGGCGAAAATAGGCAATAAGCGTAATAACACCTAAGGTTTGGCTCGCTAAGCTCACGGCCTGAAGTCTTAAGGATTGCGAGATTTGCGCTACCAACACGCGCGAGGCGTACCTTACTGGCGTCCAGCCAAAAAGCCTCTTAATTGAAAGTGGGATACGCATTAACTTCTTACCTCTGGCGCATGGCGTGGAAGAATCGCTTTCACGTTAGCCGCAATTTCGCAATGCGATTTTTCAAAGGACACTTCGGCATTCACACCAAAGGGCAAACTCGCAGAATTGAGAATATGTCCAAAAGGAAGACCTGTGATCATCGGGATATCGACTCGATTTTGGATGTAACCTAAAGCATCCTTTAAGTTAAAACGTCCCCTACCCGTACCTTCCCCTTTTTCCGATCCAGAGAAATCCCCAAAAACAATCGCGGCTTGGTTCTTTAAGATGCCAGCTTCGAGTAACTGCAAAAGCATTCTTTCGATGCGGTAAGCTGGTTCCCCGATGTCTTCTAAAAAGAGAATCCCCTTCTTAATCTTCGGGAAATAGGCGGTTCCAATAAGGCTCACAATTGTCGACAAGTTCCCGCCCCAAAGGCATCCTTTAACGAAAAAGGACTTCACAGTCTTCGCATCAATCGCTCGCGCCTTAAACCTAAGGGAAAAGGATTGAGAGCTCAGAGCTTTAATGAAATAGTGATCACGTAGCTTTGAACTTTTTGAAAAACTTGCCGCGCATGGCGTTTGCCAACTTCCCTTTTTGAGCTTAGCCAAAAGGGCCATATTAAGAATCGTGATATCAGAAAACCCCGCAAGCGGAACACACATTTCTTTTTTTAAGTGTTCCCAATTAAGTAGCGGCAAAAGGCGCATTGCCCCATAGCCACCGCGAAGGGCAAGAAGTAAATCGTTTTCGGGATTACAAAGACCTGCTTCAAGGTTTCGGGCCCTTAGCTCATCCCTACCTGCAAAGCGCTTCACGTTTTTTCTGACGTTAGTGGCAATAGAGCTCTCCCAACCCAAATCGCTTAAATGCTCACGAATTTTCTTGAGGCGTTCAGTGTCTAGCTTACTTGTGTCATCGAGTTCGGTTAGCGCGCGGGACGGGGCAAAAATTTCAATATGGGGCTTATTTACTTTGCACATTGCTCGTCCTTTAGTTTTTCGCGCTTTGCTCTAAAAAAGTCGTTAATGAGTTTTTCGCAATCTTCTTTTAAAACGCCACCCTTTCTATCGATATACCAATTGAGATCGACGAGGTTTTCTAAATCCATGGCGCCTCCCAAGGCTCCCGCTTTCGTATCATCTGCTCCCCAAACAACGCGAGAGATGCGGGCATGAAGGATTGCCGATGCGCACATCGGGCAAGGCTCTAATGTGACATAAAGCGTTGTGCCTTTTAAGCGCTCGGTTTTGAGTTTCCTTGAAGCCTCTCGAATGGCTAGCATTTCCGCATGTGCCGTTGCGTCGTGCTCGGCAACAACCGTGTTATGGGTTTGAGAAAGGATTTCTCCCTCTTGAGAGACTAAAACAGCACCGACGGGAACTTCGTCCTTATCAAAGGCTTCCTGAGCCTTCTTAAGAGCAAGCTTCATGAACTTAGAATCGCGCGAAGCGTCAGAAAGAACTTTTTTGGAATTGACCGTGCGATTTTTTTCTTGAAGAGCTTCTCGAATGGCTCGGCGTTCTTTCTCTTTTTCCCAATACTTTTCTTCTAAATAGGAAAAGGCCTTCCCTTTAGTCCATTGGCCTTCGATTTTAAGAAGAACCTTAAAGTACCCTCCCTCGTAAATTTCAAAACCGCTCGCATTCATTAGACACTCAAAGAGTTTTTCAGGCTTATCTTCTAACCAGAAGGCATAGTCTGTTAAAAATGAATCGAGGGCATCAATAAGATCTTCCTTTCTCGGTCTTTTATTGCAGAAAACTCGCTTTAAATAAAAGAGCGTGACGATGATGAAGGCTTCGTATTTTTCTTTTTTCTCTCTTAAGCGCTCTAGAGTAATCCCACGCATCAAAGAGGCCTCGAAAAAGGTATCCAAGGTCTCTTGAGAAAAAACATAGTTCTTTTCTTCGTGCATGGGATGCGCTTTCCTTAAAGGACCGCTTCAAAGATGTGCGCCGCATCCTCTGGCGTTAATTTCTTAAAGCCACCCAAGTGACCCTTACCGTAAGAGAGTTTGGCTAAGAACATGCAATCGGGCTTTTCAGAGGTCACATCATGAATGTGGGTCGGTAGCCCCATCTCTTGGATAAAGCCGCAGAGTTTGGCAATCGCAAGCTTTACTGTCGCCTCTTCTGTTGGCATCGGAGTCACTCCCATCACATTTGTCGCAAAGCGAACAAAGCGCTCGGGGTATTCAGGCCACACGTAGCGCATCCAAGCCGGTGTCAAAATCGCAAGCCCTGCGCCATGCGTAATTTTGGGTTCCCAGCCCGATAAGGCATGTTCCATTCCGTGACAGGCCCAATCCTCTTCGTGACCTAAACCAAAGAAACCACAGTGCGCAAAGGTACCTGCAAGAGCCACCTCAGACCAGGCTGCATAGTTTTTGGGGTCATCCTTTAAAACAAGTGCGTTTTGCATAATCACACGCAAGGCGCCTTCGGCTTCTGTTGATGTGAATTCCACGTTCTTCGTTTTTGTGAAATAGCGCTCCATGATGTGACTCATCATGTCAAAGACGCCAGCGGCAATCTGCTCGAGCGGCAAGGTAAAGAAAAGTTCTGGGTTGATCGCTGAGACCTTAGGGCGCAAGAAGTCATTTCCCATGCCAATCTTTTTGTCGCCATTGGTAATTACTGCGCGCTTACTTTGCTCAGAACCTGCGGCAGGAAGCGTTAAAACGACGCCAAGGGGCAAAATCGTTTCATCGGGAGTGGCTTTCCCTTCAAAGTAATCCCACGCATCTCCTTCGTAGCAAAAGGCAGCCGCCACTGTTTTTGCCGTATCAATCACACTTCCGCCACCGACAGCAATCACGGAGTCAATCTTTTCTTCTTTCGCTAAAGTAAGTGCTTCACGCACAAATTCGATTGTGGGATTGGGTTGTACGCCACCTTTTTCAATCGTCTCGAGGCCGGCTTCCTTGGCACTAGCTAAAACGCGATCTAAAAGCCCTGAGCGCTTGGCAGAACCTTTTCCATAAATAACGAGAGCCTTTTTAGCGTGATACTTTGTTGCGAGTACCTCGGGGATGCGAACTTCAGCACCCTTACCAAAAAGTAATTCTGTTGGATTGTGATAGGTAAAGAATTCCATAACCTTTCCTTTAAAAAAAAGACCCCTACTTTTTCTAATGCTCAAGTAATGCTTCAACAGGCGCGCCTGTCATCAAGCGTGACCACCAAGTAACTAGGCCAATGGAGGCCTCACTTAATGGGAAGCTCTTAGCGTCCTTAGCGCTTGCGACATGGCGCTCGATTGCTCTCTCGAGCTCTTTGGTGTAAATGCGAGAAAGCGCAAAAATCACTTCGGTATCGTCTTCGGGTTTAAAGCCTGCCTCACGAATTTCATGAGAGAGTACGCTTAAAGCGTATTCGGCAAGTCCCCTTGGATTCCAATCCTCAGAACTTGCGTAGTGAATATTGCTTCCTGAAAACGTAATGCCAATCCAGTCGGTAAGTCGCCCCTGCTCTCGGGCAAATTCCTCTGGACTCATTTCGCCTGCCTCAAGCAAAGCAATACGATTGGCGCTCTTTCTTGCGGCCTGATAAAAGATGTCGCTTACGACCTCAATCGAGGATAAATTGGGTTTTCCTGGTTCTCTTGTAGAGAAATCACAGCAACACCGAGAATTCGACCTAGCGCATGGCATAACGGCACCTTTTTTAAGAACACGCGTTTTCGTCGTTGGTTAAAATTTTCGTCCAACGCACACAAAGGTCGTGATAGGCGCGTGCGTCTTTTTCTGCCATCTCAACGCCGTGACCTAAAAAGCGGCACAGTAAATCTTGCACATCAGTAGAAAACCGACACATCGCATAGACAATGATGGATTCATCGTCTTTGAATGTCTCTTGCGTTTTGTCGTCTAAGTTAATTAAATCTTTAGCGAAAACGCAACGTAAGTGGCGACCCAATGGAGCGCCAGACCACCCTGGTCTTGGCGTGAAATCGGGATTTTCCCCTCCTAAGGTCCAAGCCATCCACTGCAGGGTGTCTGCTACACGCATCTGAGCGTCTTTTTCAGAAATCGTGCCACGTGCAACGCGATCTGCGACATCGACTTGAAGTTCAAGAAACTCAAAGCACATCTGATAGACAACGTGCGCATCAGATAAATCGTGCTTTACCCTCTTTTCTTCTTCAGTCATAAATCTTCTCTTATTTTGTTTCGCTCTTATTCGCGGCAATGGCCTTTGTATTCGCTTCAGGCGTATTGGCTTTCACAATACCCATCGCAGAACTGATGAGAGTGGCAAGGTCACCAAGGTTAGCCGGAACAACCAAGGTGTTTCCTTCTTTAGCCATATTAGCAAAGGCTTCGACGTACTTTTCTGCGACCTGCAAATTCACTGCGTTCATGCCGCCAGGGGCGTTTGTCGCCTCTGCTACGCGACGAAGGGCTTCAGCTGTAGCCGTTGCAATCGAAAGGGTAGCCGAGGCTTGACCTTCAGCTTGATTGATCTGCGCTTGTTTTTCACCTTCAGACTTCGCGATGGCGGCCTCTCGTGCGCCCGTGGCCAAATTAATCTGTTCGATCTTACGGCCTTCAGAAGCGGCCACCACGGCACGCTTTTCGCGCTCAGCGGTAATCTGACGCTGCATCGCTTGCAAAATAACTGCCGGTGGCGTTAAGTCTTTAATCTCATAGCGAAGCACCTTAACGCCCCAGTTAAGGGCTGCCTCGTCGATTGCAGAGACCACATCGTGGTTAATCGCATCCCGCTCTTCAAAGGTTTTATCGAGTTCCATACGGCCCACAACGCTACGAAGCGTTGTTTGCGCAAGCTGCGTAATGGCAACGATGTAATTGCTCGTACCATAACTTGCGCGTTGCGGGTCTGTTACTTGAAAGTACAACACGCCATCGACGGTTAACTGCGTATTGTCCTTTGTGATGCAGACTTGACTTGGCGTATCAAGTGGCACTTCTTTTAAGCTGTGCTTATAGGCAATGCGATCGATAAAGGGGATGATGAAATTAAGTCCCGGGTTTAAGACGGCATGGAATTTTCCTAAGCGCTCGACAACCCACGCATTTTGCTGCGGAACAACGGCAACGCCTTGGAAGGCAAAGACTGCAGCAGCGACCAATAAAATTAACGATACTATAAGTAAACCGCTCATAGCGATGAGCCTCCCTAATTAAAATTAATTGGCGTTATCTTTTTGTGCCACAACAAGTTTAGAACCACGAACCTCGACAATAACAAAAACGCCAGGCTCCAATTTTGCGCCAGTTTGAGCGACAGCCTGCCAATTGGCTCCCCTGTAGCTAACAGTTGCCGTGTGGTCTTCATTCCACTTTTTTACTGTCACCGTTTGCCCAATATCTAAGTTATCCGCTTTGGCGTTCTGATTCTTTCGTTTCGCTTTGGCGTGATAGCGAGCCAAGGCAATGCCGCCTACGAGAATGACGAGAGCCGCAACAAAACACTGAATATCAAGTGAAAACCCAGCTAGGCTCACAAGCGCCCCACAGAGGGCCCCCACTCCGAGAAGCAATAGGTAAAACGTTCCAACAAGTAGTTCCGAGAGTCCAAGAACGACTGCGGCAATAACCCACCAAGTTGTGATGCTCCAACCCATTTCTCATTCTCCCAAGTTTTAGCTCTGAGATTCTTTGGTTAATGGCTTTCGCTCACGTCTTCCTCGTCTTCGCCCGTTTCCTGAGCGTAGTGCGCGAGGATATGGTGATAAAGCGAATCGCTCACTGCCTGCGAATCAAAGAGCACTTCGGCCACTTTACTTTGAGCTAAGTGCTCAGTAAAGGCCGTTTGTTCGGCTCGAATAAGAATTTTAAGCGATGGATTCAATTGCTTGGCGCTTTCTGCAATTTTTGGTGCAGAAACAGCATCAACGCCTGAAATAACCAACATCGACGCCGTAAAGATATGCGCTTGCACCAAAACCATGGGGTCTGCGGCGTCGCCCGTGATGACGGCAAGCTTTTTCTTACGCATCGCTTCGGCTTGTTCGGCATTTTCCACAATGCTCACAAAAGGTACGTGATTATCCGATAGCGTCCTCGCAAGTTCATCGTTAACAGCGCAACTACCAACAAGCACCGTTTGACCAGAGAGAAAGCGCCGATCGGTTTCTTGGGGTAGCTCCGAGTAGCGATCTGTAATCATTGCCGCAGCGCGCGCCCACGCAAAGTAACGCAATAGGTATTTACGTACCATGGGCATCGCTTTAAAGACAAAGGGGTTTAAGGCAATCGAGAAAATCGATGCGGCAACAATCATGCTCATCAAATGCGTATCGACTAACTTAAGCGCAATGCCTTGAGCAGCTAAGATGTAAGAGAATTCACCGATTTGCGCCAAAGCCGCAGACACTGTTAACGAGGTGTGTAGCGGATACTTCAATGCGTGCACAAGGCAAAAGGCCGTAATGCCCTTACCAAAGATAATAATGGCAAGCATGCAAAGAATCGCCACGGGGTCGGTGAGCAAAACATGCCAATCGAGCATCATCCCGACGCCAACGAAAAAGAGCACAGAAAACGCATCCTGTAGCGGCAATGAATCCTTGGCAGCGCGGTGGGCAAATTTACTTTCTTGCATGACCATGCCAGCGAAGAACGCCCCGAGTGCAAAGCTCACATCAAATACGAGAGCGGCACCAAAGGCAACGCCAATGGCGCAAGCCAAAATCGACAGTGTGAAAAGTTCTCGGGATCCTGTCTTTGCAACTTGCAGCAATGCCCACGGAATGAACTTTTGACCCACAATCAGCATCAAGGCAACAAAGGCAACAACGCGCAATAAGGTGGAGGCAACAACCCAGAGGATTTCGGTTGTGCTCATCGCCGCTCCCCCTTCACCTCCAGCAATAATTTGGGCAACAGGAGGAAGCAACACGAGAATCACAACGGTGGCGATATCTTCAACAACGAGCCAACCGACAGAAATTTGACCATCCACCGTCTTTAAGTGGCCGTGCAATTCCAAAGCCTTTAGCAGCACAACCGTTGAAGCGCACGATAAGCACAATCCAAAGACCAAGGCCTGTCCAAAGGTCCAATGCCAGACATTCATCGCAAAAAGGGCACCGAGTACGGTTGCTATCGTCATCTGTAGCACGGCGCCAGGTACAGCGATATTTTTAACGCGCAACAAATCGCTTAGCGAAAAATGAAGACCAACGCCAAACATCAAGAGCATGACGCCAATTTCTGAGAGCTGGCTCGCAAGCTCCATATCCGCCACAGGTCCTGGCGTATGAGCGCCACACATGATGCCCGCTAAAAGATAACCGACCAAAGCCGGCACCTTCATACGCTCAGCGAAAAAGCCAAAAACTAAGGCGAGCCCGAAGGCAATCGCCAAGGTAGAAATCAACGGAATACTGTGCTGCATGCAATAAGGCCTAAAACGGAAAAAGATGGCAAAAATAAGTTAGCCGTAGTTTATTGCTTTATATGGGAAATATGAGGGCTTTTTTAACTTTTTTTACAAGCAAAAAACCTTGTTGCACAATAAAGAGAACTTCCTGCCTTTTCTTTGAAGGCAAATGTCATTTCTCTTTGTGAGTATTCCGGGAAACATTCAGTTTTTTGGTACTACGTAAAAATGCGGGACTCTCACAGGATGTCATAGAATCAGGAGCAAGGAAAAAAGGAACGAATGAACTAAGCTTTTAGTAAAATACGAAGAAAATGAAGCACTTATACTTTCTAAGGTGAGTTCTATGTTTGATGTTCAGAAGGCCACACAAGTAGCAGCTTACCTCCTTTGGAAAAGAGGAGGAAGAATGTCGTACTTAAAACTCATGAAGATGATGTATCTTGCCGAAAAGCAATTCATACTAAAGTACGGCGAAAGGCTCACAGGAGACAAAATGGTTTCTATGCCATACGGTCCTGTATTATCTTCCGTGTACGATTGCTTCCTCGGTGGAAATCCTTATTGGGACAAATGGATAAACAACCCTGGCAAGTACGATCTTGCAATCAATGATTCCATTGTTGTTAAATCGGATGACCCACTTGACACGTTTGACGAACTCTCAAAGGCTGACCAAGACATTCTTGATTCCGTTTTTGAGTGTCTAGAAAAAAAGGCACGCTGGGAGGCCGTCGAATTAACGCAAAATCCCGATTTTTGTCCTGAGTGGGTAGATCCGCACGGCTCTTCTTACCCCATCCACTGCAGAGATCTCCTCATAAAAAACGGTAAAACCGATGATGAAGCTGACGCAATTCTCCAAAGAATTGAGGAAGTCGATTGTCTACACTCCGTTACCAAGAGACTTGTATGACAACGTATGTCCCCGATGAGAAAGGCGCCAGCCTAGCAATTGCCGGAAAGACAAATCATTTACACATACTTTGCACAAAACAGTTCGTCAATCGAGACACTACTGACAACTCCCGATGACTAAAGTCAGGGGCTTCCTCGCGGCTTTAAAAAGGCTCAGCCTTTATGGCCCGAGCGGCTTCCCTGCCTCGGGCCATTGTTTTGAAGGCTTCTGAAATTTATTTCAGAGCCTTTTGAATTTCACGAGTCAT
>CAVJUW010000037.1:0-15035 GCA_963652725.1 Bacteroidaceae bacterium
GTGCTTTAGTCTTTGCCTTGCAAACCAAGTCCCTTTTTATAAGGGAAGGAAGAATCGTTAAATCTGCCACGCCAAAAAATTGTCGGCAAGCGCAAATTTTTTCAGCAACAGTCTTGCCTTCTTGTATCCAGGCATTCTTAACGAGTTCTCTGTAGGGTAGAAGTCGAAGAATTTCTTGTTCTTTAGCTAAAGCAAGCTCCATTTCAACTTTTAGTTTATCGGCGCGAAATCGCGCGTCAAATCTAAGCCAGGAAGCACAAGAGATTGAGAAGATTGATTCAAGCCTAAGAGCTGTTTCGTCCGTGAGGTGCACGGCGCCATCCATAATTTTGCAGACGTGTTTTTCTGAATAGCCAATTCTTGTGGCGAACTCTTTTTGTGTCCAACCTCTTGCTGCAAGAAGGTCCTTGATAATTTCGCCGATTGAAACAGCTGTCGTGTGTACGCCTCGGATAAACATGGAAGCCTCAAACTAATGGTAGTTAACAATTTCTTCGACTTGTGCGATGTCTTTTTCTTTGTCGATGAGAATGACGATTAAGCGATTCTTTTTTGAAAGTCGCATAGCGTATTGCCCTGCTCGATTTCCAAGAAGCGCATGAAAGTCTCTTAGGCGGCCTTTTAAAAGCTCGTCAAAGGAAAAAGTTTCGAGCGCTCTTAAAGAGAGTGCGAGACCATCGGCAGATTCTTTGCCGTAAAGGCGGAGGGCAACTGCGCGATCTTCACAGATTCCCTTTAGTTTTTTTGTCCGAAATCGTATCTGCATCGACAATAAAAATTAACCAGTTAGGTTAATTATAAATGAACACGCCAAAGACTTGTGGTTTATTTTCGGTATCAAGGGGCAAGGAAATCTATTGCGTTAATATCCTTTTTGTTTAAGAGCACGAAAAGTCTCTTGAAAAAAATATTTCATCTCAAATCAAAGTTTTTCTTGGTCTCTACGATATTGTGCTTATGCGAGGAATTTTTTGCCGTGATATTGTTCGCAACGTTGATGCCAAGGTGTGTATCTTGGTAACGATAAAAACAAGTCACAAAACGATATGTCTTTTAAACGCCAAAATTCCGCTTTCGTCACACGCAATGTGTGCACCATGCGAATGTGTTGCTTAGCCTAAGGCAGCGCACCGCAGCGAATTTTGTTTACGCGTTAACACTTTCCAATTTCGTGCGGCTTCGCCGCTAGTTCAATCCGGACTCGCAGAGTCTTTGTATCTGCGTACGTCCATACCCCTAACTTTATTTACACACACTCAAAATTTAAGGAATCTCATCATGAAAACTCAGTTTAAGAAGTCAGCGTTAACAGTCGCTTTACTTGCTTCTTTCGGTCTCGCGCTCACAGGTTGCGGGGACAAGGCTCAAAACGACGTTAAGGTCGTTAAGGTTGGTGTCGTTGGCGAATACAACGCCCAGTGGGATACGGTTAACGCCAATTTGGCTGCCGATAAGATTAAGGTTGAATTAGTCAAATACTCCGATTACGCAACACCGAACCGTGCACTTTCGGATAAAGAAATTGACCTTAACGCCTTCCAGCACAAAGCCTTCCTTGCTAACGACAGCAAACGCAACAACTACAAGATTGTCGCAATCGGCGATACGCTCATTGCTCCCTTGCGTATCTTTAATAACAAATCCAAGATTCAGAAGATTTCTGACATTAAAGACGGTGACAAGATTGCGATTCCCTCTGACTTAACCAATGGTGGCCGTGCACTTAAACTTTTGGAAGCAGCTGGCCTAATTGAGCTCGATCCTGCCAAAGGCTATGTGCCCAATAAGACAGACATCACCAAGTACAACGTTAAGATTGAAATTCTCGAAGCCGAATCGGGAATGCTCGCCAATCTTTTACCTGACGTTGTTGCAGCAGTGATTAATGGTGGCAATGCCTTTACGGCAAAACTCGATCCTTATGCGGATTCGATCTACTCTGAAAACGTCAGTGCCGATAATCCTTATCTCGGAAAACTCGTCAATGTCATCGTTTCTCGCGAAGCTGATGCAAAAAATCCCGTGTACTTAAAGGTCGTTAAGGCCTATCAAAGTGAGAATGTTGCGCAGACTCTCAAAGATGCCTACAAGGGTGCTTTCATTCCGGCTTGGGACGGCGCTTCTTCCTACAAACTGAAGTAATTTCGAGACAGGCTATGCAAGCGTCTTGCTACATAGCCTAAAGAGGACGACATGGATTACCGAAATACAATTCACGAAAAGGTTTTAGAGCGACTTTCTTTTTACCAGGATGCCGCTAAAGCGATACACGCCCATCCAGAGACGAGTAACCACGAGTACTTTGCACAAGAGACACTCACGAATTTACTTAAATCAGATGGCTTTACTATTGTTAAAGACATCGCTGGTCACCCCACAGGATTTACGGCAAGCTACAAGGGTAAGAAACCAGGTCCTGTTCTTGTTTTCTTAGCCGAGTACGATGCATTAGCTGGCATTGGTCACGCGTGTGGACACAATCTTTTTGGTGCAACAAGTGCGCTTTCTGCTGTCGCACTCAAATCCGTTATCGATGAAACAGGTGGTGAAGTTCGTGTTTACGGCACTCCTGGCGAAGAGGGTGGAGAAAACGGAAGCGCTAAGGGTAGTTTTGTTCGCGAAGGATTTTTTAAAGACGTGGATGCTGCCCTTTGTGCGCACTCAGGCAAAAACGGCTACGGTTTAACACCTGTGACGTTAGCGTGTGCACCTGTGGATATCGTTTTTCATGGAAAGGCCTCACATGCGGCAAGCGCCCCAGAAAAAGGGATCAATGCTTTAGATGCGTTACTGCAGGTCTATAACAGCATCAACGCTTTAAGGCAGCACGTGACAAGCGACGTGCGCATTCACGGCATTATCACCGATGGTGGTAAGGCCCCGAATGTGGTTCCCGATTATGCTGCAGCAAAGTTTTATCTGCGAGCCGCAAAAGCTTCAACCTTAGATGTTGTCTACAAGAGAGTCGAAGACATTGTGAAAGGCGCAGCCTTAGCCACCGGTGCCACAGGATCGGTGAAGCCAAGTCAGAACCGAGTTGACAATACCGTAGTGACCCCTTCGTTTGATAGCCTTTACGCTAAGGAGCTCTTGCGTCTAGGCTTTAAAGCGCAAGCTTCGAACACAAGGCCCGTGGACTCCTCTGATGTGGGTAATGTCAGTCACGTTGTCCCAACGATTCAACCCCATTTGAGAATTAGTCCTGTGCCAATTGCAGCGCATAGTGAAGAATTTAAAAAGGCAGCGATTTCCGAAGAGGGGCTTAATTCCATTGCTATTGGCGCAGAAGCTTTAGCTAACACGGCTTTGCGACTCATTGAGGAGCCGCAACTCTTAGCCTCGATTAAAGCCGAGCACGCAGAAAAACTTAAGGCAGAAGCTCTGCCTTAGAAGGAGACCTTGTGATTCATTTAGATCATATTGTGAAGACTTTTGAAACAAAGACTGGCCTCGTGAAAGCCGTCGACGATGTTTCTCTACATATTAAGCGCGGAGAGGTCTACGGCATTATTGGATTTTCTGGTGCAGGTAAGTCCACTCTTGTGCGATGTATGAATCTTTTGGAGCGTCCGACATCAGGCACTGTTTCAATTGATGGGAAAGATATCACTGCATTGAGTGCCTCAGAGTTACGTAATGTTCGCCGTAAGATTGGGATGATCTTTCAGCATTTCAATCTCATGCCAAGTCGCACGGTCTTTGAAAATATCGAGATGCCGTTAAAGTTAACGAATCTCACGGCCGATGCCCGTAAACGTAAGATTCATGCGTTGCTTGATCTTGTGCAATTGCGTGATAAAGAAAACGCCTACCCATCAGAACTCTCTGGAGGTCAAAAGCAACGCGTCGCGATTGCGAGAGCCCTTGCCAATGACCCGAAAGTTCTTCTTTGTGATGAGGCGACAAGCGCATTAGACCCAAAGACAACACGCTCAATTTTGAAACTACTGCGTGAAGTGAACACGCGTCTTGGCATTACGATTGTCGTTATCACGCACCAGATGTCTGTTGTGAAATTTATCTGCGATAGGGCCGCAGTAATGGATAAGGGGCGAGTGCTAGAAGAGGGGACGATTCTCGATATCTTCGCACACCCGAAAGAAGCGATTACCAAGGGATTCATTGATTCGGCAAGTAACGTTGATGACTTATACGAGACGCTTGAAGAAAACGGTCTAGAAAACGTTTCTGCTGGTCGCCCCGTTTATATGCTCACTTACGCGGGAGCCTCGGCTGGAGAACCCCTCATGACTGAGCTTTATAAGAAGTTTGGTGTATCTGCCAACATCATCTTTGGCAATATCGAAATGCTAAAAGATACGCCTTTTGGAAAGCTTGCTGTCACGCTCGAAGGCGATGCGGCGAAAATCAATGAAGCTCTTAACTTCATTCGTGAAAAAAATGTTGCCGTCGAGGAGATTGCGCGATGAACTGGATAAACGAATTGCTTCCTAACTTAGATCGCTTAAGTGGCGAACTCATCAAGAGTATCGAGCAGACCGCAACGATGATTGCTGTTTCAGGCACGATTGCTTGGGTGCTTGGCATCACAATCGGTGTCTTACTTGTTGTCACGCGGCGCGATGGAATTCTTGAAAATCGTGCTCTCTTTACATTCTTCGATCGCGCTATCGACATCATTCGCTCGATTCCCTTCATTATTCTCATTGTTCTTTTGATTCCGTTATCGCGTTTTCTTGTGGGAACGGGCTCAGGGGTTACGGGTTCTTTTGTTGCTTTGATTTTCGGAACAGTCCCGTTTTTTGCGCGCCAAATTGAATCTGTGTTATCAGACATGGACGACGGGTTGATTGAAGCAAGCGAGGCGATGGGATTTTCTCCGAGGCAAATCATCTTTGGCGTGTACTTAAAAGAGAGCATCCCAGGAATTACGCGTGTGACGATGATTACGTTTGTGAGTTTTGTGGGACTTACGGCAATTGCTGGTGCCATCGGCGCAGGCGGCATCGGTGACTTTGCGATTCGCTACGGGTATCAGATGGGATACCGCGACATGATTTGGCTTACCGTTCTTATTATTCTTGCAACAATTAGCGTTTTTCAGTTCTGCGGCAATTTCATCATCCGTCGCACGACGCACTAAAAAATGGAGCTCGCAAAGTTTTGCGAGCTCCTTAAGATAATCCAATTTTTCGAGGTTATTCGAACGGTACGGCGCCGTACTGGTTTGTCGTTTTCTGAGAGGGGAAGGCGCAAAAAGCGATAACGCTAAGCCACGATAAAAGAAGCAAGCCAGAAAAGACGTACTGCGCTTTCGATCCAACAGGAGAAACCGCTGTTAAGAAAGCGAGTGTTGGGATAAGCCACACGAGTGCGCCCGAGCGCCCTGTGTCGTGCAATCTTCTTGAGCAAACAAAAATCGAGAGCACGCTAAGAAAACCGCAGTAAGCGACAAGCAAAAAGCTCATAGCAACAAGGTTGTAACTTGAGAAAGACACCGCAAAATAGGTAGCGCCGATGACAGCAAAAAGCGCCATTACCGAGAAAACAAAGAATGACCAAAACTCGCTTCGCGAAGCACGGCCTTTGGATGTGAAGGAAATCGATTTTTTAAAGTTCTCAAACGAAAAACACATAGTGCACCTACAAATGGTTTTACCCTCCGAGGCGCGAGTTTAAGCGGGTTTTTCCTTGAATTGAGGTGAATTTGGGCCTTTTATACTACGGGATTAAGAACACCTTCCTCCGTTTGGAGGAAGGCGCAGTAAAGGACTTATCCGAAAGGGTGCTTTTTGAAAAAATTCTTTACATCTACGCTGGAACCATTTGCCCCGTGAAATCATTTTTTCCAACGAAGGTTTTCATGGGCTTGAAGTTTTCAGGAAGATCAACCCAAGCAACAACGTAATGTGAGAAGGGGATGTTTTCCCACGTGTAGCCATTGAAAAACGCCAAGCAGTGTCGCAGATCTGTTGGGTCGTCAAAGTTTTGACAAGCAACGTAGTAGTTGCGGTTTGGAGTTGGACGGTTTTTCGGCCATTCTGACCATGTTCTCTTTGTCATAGTCGTTCTCCTTTTTCCCAGTCCTTTTGAGCCTAGTGTAGGGTATTTTTCGGTAGAAAACGACGAAGAAAAAATAAATATTTCTTGTGTTCCGATTTGCCAAAATTGGTGATACCATAACTTACTGTAGTGAGTTCATTTTCCTTCCTAAGCCGCAGTCCCAATTTTCGATAAAACCCACAGACGTTACGAAGCTAATGCCTTAAGAGGCAAGCGTTTTCCTATTCTTTTTCTTGTTTTAAAAAAGAGAAGGGTACAATGCTGAGACGTGAAGCGGGGTATGTGCCCCTTTTTTTCGTGTCTTTTTCCTTCGGAAGCCTCTTATGTACTATCCCATCGAAGTCGCAGGACTTAAGCGTCATCTTGAACTGTTTCCCATTTCTGACAAACTCTCTATTGCTGCTTTTATTTTGCTTGGCGACACGGAGCTTACTTGCCGCTGTGCCGAAGAACTCTTAAAGCTTGCTCCTGAGTTTGATTACATGCTCACAGCAGAAGCCAAAAGCATCCCGTTGATTCACGAAATGGCTCGGCAAGTCCGAGCGCCTCGCTATTTTGTTGCCCGTAAGCGTATGAAGCTTTATATGGGTAAAGCGCTTGAAACAACCGTGCACTCGATTACAACGGCAGGAGAGCAAAAGCTTTATCTACCTGAAGACGATATCGCTGTGATTCGGGGAAAAAGAATCTTAATTATCGATGATGTGATTTCCACTGGTGAATCCCTTGCTGCAATGGAAGATTTGATTGACAAGGCTGGTGGTACGGTATGTGGCCGTTTAGCTGTTCTTGCCGAAGGTGATGCCGCTAAGAGAAAGGACATTGGCTTTTTAGCTCCTTTGCCGCTTTTTAGCTCTGACGGAAAGCCCATCTAACATCGATGCAGCGCATAAAGAGTTTTTGCGTTAATCACGTATCTCTATAGGGAGTGACTTTAAGTGATTGGAATCATTGGAGCCATGGCCATCGAAGTCAAGCTCTTAAAGGAGCGTATGACTGAAAAACAAGAAGAGCAAGTGAGTTCGATTACGTTCGTGCGAGGCATTCTTCAGGGGCAAGAAGTTGTTGTGGCGCAAAGTGGCGTCGGCAAGGTATCGGCAGCAACGTGCGCTCAGACGATGGTTTTGCACTTTGGTGTGAAAAAGCTTCTTAGCATCGGTGTGGGCGGGTCGCTTTCTCCTGAGCTTCATATTGGCGATGTAATCATCGCTTCAGGTTGCGTTGAGCACGATATGGATACATCTGCAGTGGGAGACCCCGTAGGCTGGATTTCTGGTCTAAACCTTATTGAGCTTCCTGTTGATAAGACAATGGCAGAAGAACTGATTGCCATCTGCAAAAAAGAGAATCTCAATTATCTCTACGGCATAGTCGCCTCAGGCGATCAATTTATTTCAAGCGAGGAAAAAGCCGCCTGGATTCGTAAGACGTTTAACGCTGTGAGTTCAGAGATGGAAGCTGCGGCCATTGCGCATGTGGCTTACATGAATCAGTGCCCCTTTGCATCCTTTCGTGTAGCCTCTGACGAAGCCAATGGTAAGTCTCCTACCGATTACGAGGCTTTTAAAGTAAAAGCGGCGGCGACCTCATCGGCGATTGTTCTTCAGTGGCTTGCCTACCTTTGAGAGATTTCTAAAATCGAAGCGCAAAAATAAATCATCGCCTTCTAGGTCGGCATAAAGAGCGGAGCTTTTGAAGCGAGAAGTTGTATTGACTTTTGCTCGTAAATCGTGAAAAAGCCATGTCTATTTGCAAAAAGTAATACGCGTGTTTTACTTTGCTCGTTTTCCCTAAAACATATCTCTCATGCCTAAAGTCAAAAGGCTTTCCAATTGATAGATTGCTAGAAAAGCTTTGAATTTCATAAAATAGTCAAATCGGTTTTTCTTTTAGACTTGGTTTTCTTCGCCTTTTACTTAGGTGTTTTTGTAACAAATTCTTTCCCTGCGCTATATTCCTTCTTAGGGTGGGAAGTAATTTTTTTCAAAGGAGAAACTATGTCTACAGCATCAATGATTGCTCAAATCATTATGGTGGCGACGCTACTATTGATGATTACGGGTAAGACACCGATTTACATCACAGCTATTTGCGGCGCAATGATTGCCGCTCTTGTTGCCGGATTCCCAATTACGGGAAGCAACGGCATGACGATTGCCAAGATGGTCAATTCGGGTTTGAACCCTGTGATTGCCGATATGACGGGCATCTTGCTCTTTATCGGTATTATGCAAGCCACGGGCTTTATGGACGTCATCATTCGCGATATCGTCCGAGTTGGCAATAAGTTAGGTGGCGGCACTGGCGTTTGCACGGCCGGTGGTATTGCCGCTGGCGTCATCGGCGCCTTAACTGGTTTCACACAGCCTGTGATTACGGCTGTGATTACGGGACCTGCGGCTATTCGTTTGGGCGTTGACCCCAACAAGTGCGCTGGTATTCAGGGCCACGCAGGCCACATTGGTAACCTCGCGGGTTTCACACATCCGACACAGGTTGCTTTGATTGCCACCGCTGGTATTAGTTTCGGTCTATTTAACGTTTTAGGTTTGATCGCTTGCTTGGCGATTTTCTTTGTTTCCGCTGTTCGTTGCAATGCTGATATGCGTCGCCGTGGCGTGACAATTACTGCCGAAGATCGCGCCAGAATCATGGCCGAAATCGAAAACCGTGAATACGCTACAGGTTCTGTTAGCGCCTTCTTGCCGTTCTTGATTCTTTTGGTCGGGTTCATCATGGGCTTCCCAGTCTTCCTCGTCGGCCTCGTTTCTGCGATTAGCTGCATGCTTCTTGCTCACAAGCCTGCTCGCGAAGCGGAAGCGGCGATGATGAAGGGTGTTTCCTTGATCGCTACGCCGATTGTTGCAACCATTGGCTTCCTCTTTATGTCTACAGTGATTAAGCAAATTGGTCTCGTGCAGACAATGAGCGATGCCGTTGGTCCTGTTCTCTCGGTCTCTCCTGTTCTCATCCTCTTTGGTGTGGCGTTCCTCACGGGTTTCTTAACACAGTCCTATGCGGCTTCTGTTTCCGTGTTGGTTCCGATGCTTCAAGTGGTTCTTCAGACTGGTGCCGATCCTTTCGCAGCGTGCTTTGCCGCCGCCTCTGGTGCTTCTCTGATTCAGTACTTCTTAACCGGTGGTCCCGTGGCAGCTCTTGCTACTGTGATTCCGGTTGTTCCAGGTAGTGACCTGAAGACCGCGAACGCCTTCCAGCGTCCGTCGATTCTTTCTGGTTGCTTAGTGGCGTTCCTTATTACTGTTGCGCTCACGATTTTCTAATCGACGTTTTCAGTTAAGACCTATCTTGGGGGAAAGCTCATCAAAAGGCTTTCCCCTTTGAGAGAAAAAATAAGGAGTTCGCAGGGCTAAAAAATGAGTCTTGCGAAAAGCTTATGAAAGTTCAATTCAGTGATGCCGCACGCGGTCAGTTGGGTCTTGTCGGTCATGTCGGCTGCGGACATGCCAACAGCCACTGCGGTTTTATTCAAGATGATTCGGGTGGCTTTGCGGCTTTGATGCGTTTGTTTGAGCGCATTACCGACCTAGATTTAAGTGTCAGTGAAGTCATCCCCACTGTTGGTCAAACAGGCGGCTTCGAAGTCCGTCTAGCAAGTGGCGGCGCATCTTACGCCTCGGCTCGCCGTGGCGTTACGCCATTTGAAGCCGAGCTAAGCCAAAAGGCAATCGGAATGTCGGCTGTGACAACACAGGCCGACGCGATGAAAGTCTTTGGTCGCGTTTTAGGGCAAGGAGCCATGGAGGCTCCCGTGGCGCTTCAAACAGCGATTGCCAATGCCGCTGTCGATAGTTTTGCGAGAAACTATCCAGAAAACTTCACCGTTGGCACTGAGGACGTCCCTGGTAACGTTGGCTCGTGGATTAGCACCGTTTTAAACCTCGATGATGGTATCGATGTTTCTGTGATGGCGTTAATCAATGCAAGCGACGGGGGATTAGGCCCCAACGAAGACATTGAAGGTAACGTCAATCTCGCCGGAAAAAAAGACGAGATGCACCGCTTAGGGCTTGATGCAATGCCCACAATTCTTCTTGAAGGAAAGGTCTTTTCCAATCCCATTTCTTCTCAAATCACAGAGCCTACGTTTGTCACGCGCGCCTACGCTGGCGACGATAACGTCACAGTAAGTGAGTGTCTTTTTGAAGCAGCAACGCGCCTTGGGTATCCGATTCTTTACCCAAGAGAATTGCTTGCGAGAAAGAAAGGTGCGATGCGTGATTTAACGCGCCAAATGGGAGAGCGCGTCAAAGCGCTTGGCGAAGAATTGTCACAGGCAACAACGTCAGCCGAGAAGGTTCGTCTTGCCTCAGAAATTAATCGCTTCGCTTCCGAAGACTTAGGTGGCATCACGTTTATGAGTGATGATATCCACGAAGTGATGGGAGGCGTTGGTGCTATTCCAGGTACCACGGGGTGTTTATCGCTTTTTGTCTCAGAAGACGAGATTAAGAAGACGGTATACCCGGCGTTGACGCTAGCCGATGTTGATCGCTATGTGGATGTGATTTTGGCGGCTCTTCCGCTTTTGAGTGCTAGACAAAAAGAGGCCTATGATGAAGTTCAGAGAGCTTCTGAGCGCGCCAACAATCACGGATTGTTTGTTCGTTCTTAAACATGTTTTTAAGGACATAAGAAAAATTAGGAGTAAAACATGATTGATAAGAAAGTCATCGTTTTTGCTACAGGTGGCACGATTGCCATGAAGTATGACCCGGTAATGCACGGGTTGGTTCCAGCTTGCACAGGCGAAGACTTAGCCGCTGCGGTTCCTGGATTAGGCGATGTGGCCCCCTTGGAATTTGTGCAGTTTTCTAATATCGCCTCTCCAGGCATGACCCCGCAAAACATGTGGGACTTAAGTCAGGCAATTGAGAAAGCCTTAGAGCGCGACGATGTCGCAGGCGCCATTGTTACGCACGGAACCGATACCTTGGAAGAAACCAGTTACTTCCTCGATCTCTTACATCACAGTGAGAAGCCGATTGTTTGCACCGCTGCGATGCGTGGTGCAGGCGATACAAGTCCTGATGGCCCGATGAACATTCTTTGTTCAGTGAAAACGGCAGCTTCTAAGGAAGCAATCGGTATGGGTGTATTGGTTTGCTTAAATGAAACGCTTCATGCGCCAGGCGAGGTGATGAAGACACACTCGGCAAATCCTGCGACATTCCAGTCTCCGTGGTGGGGCCCTGTGGGCTATGTTGACCTCGATAAGATTGTGATGCGTCGCAAACCCTTGGGTGTGATTCGCTTTGCCCCGAAGGCTCTCACGGCTCGTGTTGACCTCATTAAATGCATGACAGGTTCCACACGCGACTACATCGACTTTGCTGTAAGCCAGGGCGTCAAGGGTATCGTAATCGAGGGCTTTGGTCGCGGTAACGTTCCGCCACCTATTGTTCCTGGTATTGAAGACGCTGTGAAAAAGGGAGTTGCTGTTGTTTTGACAACACGCACACCTGGCGGTCGCGTCTTAGACGTTTACGGGTATCCGGGAAGCGTTACCGATACGCGCCGCGCTGGTTTAGCGGTAGGCGGCGAAATTTCGGCCGCGAAGGCTCGCTTAAAGCTCATGATTGTGCTTTCTGAGAAGCCTGAATTAGCCACAGACCGTGACGCTTTGGAAAAGCTTTTTGATATCTAAATCTAAAGAAGTGCACGAATGAAAACGGGAGCCTCGCTCCCGTTTTTCGTTTACTAAATTTCAGAAGTCCCAGAGGGGAGCTTAAGCACAAGCTTCGGGAAGAAACGACGCATCGCTTTAAAGTAAGCAAGGAAGTTTTCTTCGTAGAAAGCCAAGCACTTAGCCGAGCGACTGCCGAGGAATCTTTCGATAATCTCTTTGGCGTTTGCCGGACTACTTGTAAAGAACGTCATATGAAGTGCGGCTAAGATTTCACGCTCTACTGGCGTCATCGCTTTGATGCGAGCCGTAAAGACCTGATGGCTCGAGTTGCGATAAAACCAGAAAAACATCAAATCCATTAAGTGAGCGAAAAGCTCTTCGCGTTGAGTGGCGCCTTTGTCTTTTGCTACCTTTTGGAATTCGCCAGGCTTAGCGAGCACTTCAAGCATGTTTAACTCTGGGAAAAGCGTCTCAAGCTTCACGTAGCAAGCAAAGATTGCCTTAAATTTCGCGTCGTAATCGAGGTTACGCAAGCGATAGAAGTTACGGCGATCGGCCGTGGCTTCAATAATTAAAGCGATCGTATCGGAAGCAAGCTTTGTGACAATAGCCGAGGAGTAAATCAACACGTCCGCAACGGGCATATCGGTCACAAAGGGCAATACGGCAGCCAAAATGACGTTATAAACAAGCGCTACAGGAATCGCGAGCACACTTCTAAAGAAGTTACCGACAACAGCTGTCATCGGAAAACCGCGGAAGATATTGTGCGAACTAATGTAGGTGCCGTTAGCTAAGGCAATGACAGTAAAGACCAATAGGGGATGCTCTGTCACTCGGATATTTAAGAGTCCTACAAGGATGGCGTTACGCATTAAGCCTTCAAGAAGCACAACGGACCACCCCGTGTACATCAAAGACTCACAAAGCCGAGTCCACTGCACCGTTCGATGCCACTTAATGCGTCCTCCAAAGAAGGAGCCCGAGGCAATGAGCATCTGAATGATGTTTCTAAAGCCTGTGATGCCTAACCAGATAAATGCGCCAAAGCAAGCGAGGAACCACCAGTTTTGTGTGACCATAAAGGTGCAAAACGCTGGAATCAAACCAATGAGCACCTTAATGATGTTTAGCACAGGTGTCGTGAGATACTTAGCGCCAATTTTCTTACTGGGTTCGGCCTTAACTTTAAGTAAGCCATTGCTTGTGACATCGGTCATGCCGCCAAGAGTGGCGATGTTGCCAGCTTGCGCGCTCTCGACAGTGCGTTCACGAACCGTGTAGTCGCGCTTTCTATCCATGCCGATTGCTAGGTTGTTCCTTAACTTACGTAGGAACTTCGTCACAACTCCTGGGTCTCCTGCGTCGCTATAGGTATCTTGCACTTCGCATTTGACGGTGACAGGCAGGAGTTTCGTATTGGCGCGAAGCTTCTTTTGCGCAGACGAGGGAAGCGTCTCAACCACAGCTAAACCCATACCGAAGCGATTGCCTACGTGACCCGTGGAGTCCGTGCCAAAGGTGCTTCCTAAGGGTGTCACTTCGTAGAGCGCAATCAAATCGGAAATATGATTGAGAATGTCAGTTAACTTAGCGGCGCGCTCTTTATCGTCTTTATTTTCCGCAATAAGCTCCATAATGGTTGCCTTAAGCGGAATAATTTGCGCTTCGTTAATTTCGTTTTGAAGTTTGCCGATTCTTGTGAGATCTTGCACTTCACCATCAAAGTACTCTTTGACGTTGACTCGCTCTAAGTGCGTAAATAGACCCTTGGCGTCCCAAAGGATTTCAAGGACGTCAGCGGCCGTGAGGCCAGAGAGTTGCAATGTGGTTCTAAAGCCCGAGCGTAGGCTCGTAATCAGCTTTAAGTGCTCAATAACTGGCATCGAAAGAAATGCCGGACGCCCGTCATTGGCTGGTACATCGCGATTGGGAACCTCAGGATTCTTACTAGCGCTCAAATAATCGGAAAGAATCTTATTTGAGGTTAACGAATCCATATCAGCAATTTGCGTCTTAGCGTTCTTACGCTCTTCTTCATTTAAAGCGGGAAGTGCTGTTTGCAAGGCCTTAACGCGCTCTGTCATCGGACCAATTAAGCACTTATGGATATAGTCCGAAAGGTGCAGACGACTTGCACGACCTGTTCCAACGTACTCTGTGAAAGCGTCCTTATCTAAGGGATCAAGATGCGCAATACCAAAGCGTTCGGCAATCGTCTTTAAGTGATGCTTATTAAAGCTCTCTAAGAGCGCATAGGTCTGTTGGGAATACCAGGCATTGGCTTTTTCACCTTCTTCGAGGACGGCGCGAACCGGCTCGCTCTTAAAGAAGTTCACGGCGTCTTCGTACTTGGCAAAGCCACGTGGTGCCCAAATAAAGTCGACATATTTATCACGGAAAACCGAGCGGAATTCCAAGCCCACGCGCACGCGAATCTTCATGATTTCCGCAGCGCTTGTGAGTTCTTCGACAGCCTCGGGATTAATCGTGTTGTGATAAATCACCGTGAGGCTTCGGATGCCTTTGACCCACGCATCCATAATGAGGTAGGTGGGGTTCTTGCGACCTTTCGTGTTGGAATCGTGCACGTGCTGATCCATCGTGAGTTGATCCCAGCTTTCGGGCATCTCGATTAAGTAGCGCGAGGCAAGGAAAGAACGGACGATACGCGGGTTGCCAGCTGCGACTTTTCTAAAGTCGTGGATGAGTTTTAACTGCTCAAGATCGTTACCCTTGGCGCGGATGATGTCTTTCATCATCTGCACGAGAACACGTCCGGTGTTGATGCGAAATGGCGTTGAGGCGCTATTGATCACTTCATCGTAAAGGGCTCGAAGCGCAGCTAAGCGTGCAGCGGCATCTCTTTGACCTTCGATGCTATAGAGTAGATTAATCACAGCATGCGCGACTCGAATTTCGTGCGAACTCGCCAAGCTAATGATGCCATGCGGATGCAAAGCGGTATTGAAAAGCTTTTGTTCAAGCTTTTCGTCGGGCTGGGTTTCCGTGGTCGAATTGACCATGGCGAGCAAATCCCGATCGCTCTGGTCAAAATACAGATTTTCTGACATACGAAACACTCTCTTTAAGAACTGAGCTCCCGGCTGTATTTGGCATTTCAACAATCCGTGAAATGGGGCGCTCTCTTATATTCAAAACTCTAATCTTATCAACCGCATTCTGAATAATCTAGTCCGAAAGAACTATTTTTCTTGACCTCTTGATTTTTTTCGCTAAAATGCGCAACCTCGCCGAGTTTCGAAAAAAGTCAGTATTTCTTTTTTTTCGAAGCAGAAATCGGCTCGGTGCGGTCGTGGCGAAATTGGTAGACGCGCAGCCTTGAGGTGGCTGTGGCGAGAGT
>CAVJUW010000038.1:0-13591 GCA_963652725.1 Bacteroidaceae bacterium
TGCGGTCGTGGCGAAATTGGTAGACGCGCAGCCTTGAGGTGGCTGTGGCGAGAGTCATGAGAGTTCGAGTCTCTCCGACCGCACCATCTTCACTCTTCGTTTCGAAGAAATCTTCCCAAAAAAACAGACACAAGCTTAGAGTTTTTGCGCTGGCGTTCCTGTCGCAGAAGGCCGCTCTTTTGGACGCGCGAAAAAGAGGATGGCAACAACGGGATAAATAAGCACACCAGCGAGCCCCAATACGATTTGATTGCTAAAGTATGTTGCGAGAACGCCACCGAGGATGGGGCCCAATACCGAGCCCATCTGCTGCGCACAATAGCTATAACCGAAGACGCGACCGCGATCTGCGGGATTTGTTGTTTGCGTTAACACGGCATTGATCGCAGGGAAGACGCCTGCGAAGGCAAGGCCTCCGATAAAGCGCCAGATGGTAAATTGCGTGAGATCAAAGGGAATCGCTTGAATCCAGCCGAAGGTCGCTCCGAAAAAGAGCGAAAGATAAAGCACAGGCCTATAGCCCCAACTTTGTCCAAGAATACCCCAAAGAGGCGAGGCGAAAATGCCTGAGATGCCTACAACAGAAAACACAAGTCCCGAGATAAAGACTAGGTGTTCCATCGATTGCTGCAATTCTCCGATGTAAAGAGGCAACACGGGCTGCACCATCATGACTGTGAGTTGCATCATCGCTGCGGCAAAGAGCATACGTTGTACAACAGGATTGCGTAATGTTTCGTGAATGGCAAAGCGCTTCTTAGCTTTGACTTCCACGGGTTTTGGCGCAGCAACTTTCGGCGGTTCTTCGATGAAAAAGGCAATAAGAAGCGCAATGATTGTTAAGCTTGCTGCCGCAACAAGAAACGAGGTTCTCATGCCAAGCGCTTCAGCCAAAACGCCACCGAAGAAGGGACCAATAACGTGACCAGCGGTAAGGCCTCCTTGCATCACACCCATACAGAAACCAAGGCGAGAGGCTGGCGCCTTAGCGCTCATGATGGCTAAGGTGGCAGGCCAAAGGCCAGCGGAAAATCCCTGCAATGCTCGCATCGCAAAAAGCTGCATTGGCGTTTGAACGAAGGCTCCTGCAAAGTATGAAATCGCAAGGCAAGAAGCGGCGCGAATAGCCATAAGTTTGCGAGACTTTTTATCGGCCAAAGCGCCCCAAACGGGCGCCATCAATCCAGAAATTAAGAAAGTCACAGAAAAGATAATTCCGCTCCACCAATTGACGTTAGCGACATCTACTCCTAATTCGTCAATCAAATACATCGGTAGGAACGGGATCAACATCGTGTATCCCGAAGACATCAGTACAGCGCTTAACGTCAATATTGTTAGCGTGACTTTCCAATTGTCTTTAAGAAACATAGTTTTTCGTGACTTTGATGCTAGGTAATCCCTGTGAAAAGGGAGGTCATTTTCTTTTTGAAAAAATAAGAGTGAAATTCTAACTGTTTTAAAAAGGAAATTTTGTTACAACTTAGGGAGAAAAGCTTATCCGAAGCGTGTCAGACCAAGGAAAGAGAAAATAGAGAAAGCTTTTAGAAAACGGTGAAGGGGCGACTTAGGCCCCCCTTCGTTCGCTAGCTCGATTATTCGAGCAGCTTAATTGCCGCTCGAGATAAGCACGAGGGCTACCCCTACCGTTAGGCGTAGCCTAAAACGGAGGCAGATTTTCTTCTGCACTGTGCTAGTATCTCCACGGAGACTTGCGAGTCTTTTCGATTGTGCATCGCCTTACCTCCTATGTTAAAGACAAGAAGTCCTTTCTAATAGAAGCAGATTGGGCTTTTGCCTTTGTTGACAGTGCCAAATGGCACCGTCATAGCGCAAAGCGCTAATTCTGTACACGAGGTTTGCCGAATTAGGAGGTCTGGCGATCCACTGTCGATAAATCCGCCAACACCGCACAAGGGATGCTATCAGTCAAATAACAAGTGCGTGCGGTTTTAGAGTGTGTCTCGGCACTTTCTGGGTTTTCCTTATAAAGTGTTTTTTTGATAACAAGAAGCGCTAAAACTTTTTCTTTAAGGATTCCGAGAAAGCCTTTCTCTTCAGAGATTTTTCGTGAGTGGTCGCGCTAGGAGTTTTCTCCTTTAAAGCGCGAATTTGCTCAATTAAAATTACGCGCGTGTTTATTTGAGGATACTCCTAATGACGATTCCCTCTTTTTCTTCAGACTATATGGAAGGCGCAACTCCTGAAATTATGGAGCGCCTTATGGCAACAAACTTCGAGCAAACCACTGGTTACGGTCTTGATGCGTATTCTGAGAGCGCTCGAGGAAAAGTTCGTGCTCTTTCTCAGGCCCCTCAAGCACTTGTTCATTTTCTTGTCGGGGGTACACAAACCAACGCAACAGTTATCGATGCCCTTATTGCAAAATACGACGGCGTTATTGCTGCCGATACAGGTCACGTCAGTCTGCATGAAGCAGGAGCCATTGAGGCAGCAGGGCACAAGGTGCTGACGATAAAGCATCATGATGGAAAGATTTGCGCGCAGGACTTGAGAGCTTATTTGGAGCGGTTCGAAGCCGACGAAAATCGTGATCACATGGTACAGCCTGGGATGGTCTACATCTCACAGCCCACAGAATATGGGACTCTTTATTCCTTAGCTGAATTAAAGGCAATCAGCGCGATTTGCAGAGAAAAGAATCTTCCCTTGTATGTCGATGGCGCGCGCTTAGCCTATGCGCTTGGGTGCGAGAAAAATGATGTGACGCTTCCTGACTTAGCAAGGCTCTGTGATGCGTTTTACATCGGTGGAACTAAGTGTGGAGCGCTTTTTGGGGAGGCGGTTGTTTTCCCGAATCCGCAAGTGGTATCTCACTTTTTCACAACCGTTAAGCAGCACGGAGCACTTTTAGCTAAAGGCCGGCTCTTAGGCTTGCAGTTTGATACCTTGCTTTCAAATGGCCTATATGAAAGACTAGGGAAAAGAGCCGTCTCACTTGCTGACAAAATCCGCACTGCTCTTTTGGAGAACGGCTTTCAATTAGCAATTGATTCACCGACAAACCAGGTTTTTGTTCTCTTAGATAATGAAACCAAAAAGCGCTTAGAGCCGCATGTTGAATTCGGTTTTTGGGAGTATGTCGACGAGAATCACACGGTTGTGCGCTTTGCAACAAGCTGGGCAACAAAAGAAGAAAGTGTCGAGTATCTTTGTGCGCTTTTAAAAGAAAACAAGGTTGTCTCTTAGGAGAACGCCTCGTAAGTCGTAAAAGGGAAGAGGCTAGTTTCTTCTTATTTCACGGGCTTTCACTTCTTTACCTCTCGGGGCCACACAAAACCGTTAAATTCTTTCAATGCCTCTGTAAAATGGTTGCGTTTGAAGTTGTTTGGACGACTAGATATGAAAAAGTTATCGACTCTTTTGGTGCTTGTTTCTTTTGCTTTTTGTTCTCATGCTTTCTCTCCTGATATCGAAGGGATTGAATCTGCGTGGGTTGAGGAAAAGTATCCAGCCGGGTCGATTAAGAATCTATCTCAGGCCGAGAAGGCTCTTGCCGATATCCAAAAGGCTCGCGATTACGTGAAGCGTTTAGCCGAGTATTCCGATCAACATTGCTCAGGAACTTTCTTTGTCAATCGCTGTCGCGATAATGTGCGTCGCGCCAAGATTCGTGCCGAACGACGCTTTATTGATGTTGAGGTTGAAGCCAAAAAACACGTTCGTCAAGCTCAGATTCAAAAAGAAAAGGCTCGGCAAGATGAGCGTAACGCAAGGCATGCTAAGGGGCCCGAAGATCCGCTTGCGAAGGGTTCTCCTAAAGGACAGGCAAAGCCAGTAGCAGGCACTGTCGATCGTTCAAAAGAGAGAGCGGCTGATGTAGCGCATCGGAAAGAACTGATGAATGCACGTGTTGCTGCCGAAGAAGAGAACCTAAAAAAAGCAGAAATTGCCAAAAAGGAACACGAGGCTCGTAAAGCCAAGCGTGAAGCCGCCCTTAAAGAGCGTGAGCAAAAGCGCGCTCAACGTAAAGCTGCGAAATAGCTCTAAGCGAGAACGTAGCAATGAGTGGGGGAAATCAAAGCGAATTTGTTTTAAAGATTGGAGATGTTTTTTCCCAAGGCGGAAAACTCCAAGAAAGAATTCCTGGCTTTCTAAGCCGCACTGGCCAAATTGCCTTTGCTCAAACGATTGCTGATGCCCTAGAAAACCGAGGATGCGTTGTCCTTGAGGCAGGGACGGGAACAGGAAAGACATTTGGCTATCTTGTCCCTGTGCTTTTGTCAGGAAGAAAGGCCATTGTCAGCACGGCAGGAAAGACACTTCAAGAGCAGCTTTTTAAGAAAGATATCCCGGCGCTCGAAAAAGCGCTTGGCATTCACGTCAGAGCCAAACTCCTTAAAGGTCGCGCCAATTACATCTGTTTAAAGCGACTAAAAAACGCTCGCACGACAGGACTGCCGACGGCCGCTGCCTTTAATGACTTAAGGCTTATTGAGGCCTTTGCTTTAAGTACGACTACAGGCGATCGCTCCGAGGTGCGAGGAGTCGCAGAAGACTCTGTCGTGTGGCCTTTTGTGACAAGCACACGAGAAAACTGCAATCCGCAAAAGTGTCCTTATGCAGAGGAGTGCTTTTTAAATCGAGCTAGACAAGAGGCAAAAGAAGCTGAAGTCGTTGTTGTCAATCACCATCTCTTTTTATCTGCGATGGCGCTTAAAGATGAAGTCAATGCAGAAATCCTGCCCGAAAGCGATGTGGTTATCTTTGATGAAGCGCACAAATTATCTGAAATCGGTGCCTCTTTTTTTAGTACCGCTTTTTCCATTCACACAACGCTTGACGTAGTAAAAGAAATTCGCAGTATCACAATGAGCCGCCACAGAACTGAACTCGGGAAAGACGGCTCTTGGGAAAAGCTCTGCGATGCGGCCCGCAATGCTTTACACGATTTTCGTCTTCACCTCGAAGAGATTGGCGTCTGCGAGGGAGAGGCTTTAAATATCGCCAAGATTTCAGGAATTGAAAAAGTTTCAGAAACCTTAAATCTTGCGTGCCTTGCTTCAGAGAATTTAGTCAATTGTGTTGAGCTCGTCGACGGTGAAGATGACGACTTGAAAGCCGCACGCGAGACGCTTACCGAATACATTGACTTGATGAATCATTGGGTTGGTGCTCTTAAAAATCCGAAAGCCCCTGCAAAAGATTCCAAGGGACACCCTTATGTGCGTTGGATAGAACACACCGGGCACGATATGCGTTTGACGCAAACGCCCTTGAGTTTTTCTGAAGATTTCGCACGCATGATGAGTGAGTTTCCGAATACGGCGTGGATTTTCACGTCAGCCACTTTAGCTACTGGTAAGGGCGACTTCACGCACTTTATCGACGAGTTGGGGTTAACTCAGGCAAAAGCTCAAGCTTGGGAAAGTCCTTTTAATTTCCCCGATCAAGCTCTTTTATATATCCCAGAAAACCTTCCTCGCCCCACAGGGCTCGATAAAGAAGGCTTTATCCGAGAGCTATCGGAAGCCTCTTGGCCCATTATCGATATGCTCGAAGGAAAGACGCTTTTTCTTTGCACAAGCCGCGAAGCAATGCGACTCGCTGCTGATTTCTTGCGAGAGAAAATTCAAACCAATTCTCGTGACTACGATGTGTTCGTGCAAGGCGAAGACGCTCGCAATACGCTTTTGACGAAATTTCGCGAGTCTTCACACGCGATTTTGATTGCGACAATGGGATTCTGGGAAGGAATCGATATTAAGGGCGAAGCGCTTTCCTTGGTTATCATCGATAAGATTCCTTTTGCTCCAAAAGACGACCCCGTATTAGAGGCACGCTGTCAGTGGATTCGAGAGCAGGGCGGAAAGCCATTTCACACGCATCAAATCCCGATGGCTGCGATTGCCTTAAAGCAGGGAGCAGGGCGCCTCATTCGTAGCGAGAAAGATCGCGGCATTTTAATTGTCGGCGACACACGCATCATTCCGATCAGTCTTTCCTATGATGGCTCAAACTACGGGGGACTACTCCTAGATAGCCTTCCGAAATTTACGAAAACTCGCTCTCTAGAGCGTGTGATTGATTTTTGGCTTCATCCCGATTCGTGGGGATAGAAAAAGGGGTAGGAGGTTTGCGCTAGTGGCCGGTTGCGAGGCGTATTCCTTTGCTCTATAGTCGCGTCTTGTTAGCGCACGAGGCGCAAAAATACTCAGAAGAGCCCTATGCTTGTTTGGTCCTTATTTGCTCTTTTTCTCGTCACAAGTTTTGCCAACATAATTACCCCAGGACTTGGCTTTATTATGGTCATGGGGATGTCGCTACAACGTGGGTGGCGGGGAACGCTATGGGCAATTTTCGGGCTCGCTGTAGGGATTGCCATCTTGCAGGTTGTTGGGCTCTCAGGCATGGGTCTTATTATCTCCAAGAGCCCTGCGCTTTATGCGGCAATTAAGTTTGTGGGGGCCTTGGTTCTTTTTTATATGGCCTGGAGATCGTGGAGGAAATCCAAAAAGGGGTCATTGAAGGTCAAAGAGCACGAAGGAAGCCACGAAGACACGTTTTTCTGGCAATCGGTTCTTATTTCGCTTACGAATCCGCAGCCTCTAGTTTTTACGATTTCTGTTTTCCCGCAGTTTATTTCCACAGAGCTTCCCTTTGTGCCACAAGTTGCCATCATGGTGACGGTCTACGCAATTATGGTGATGGCAGGAGGGCTACTGTATGCGGTTCTTGCCGGTCACGCTAGGCGCCTTTTTGAGGGCGAGGCAGGTGCTAAGCACTTAAATCAAGCAAGCGCCGTTATCTTCTTACTAATCGGTCTTGTGGTTCTTTGGCTTGCCGCTAAGCCCTTTTTCTAAAGGCTCTTTTTCTTCGTTGGTTTTACGCGGCTCTTTGTGTCATCGCCTTGTATTCAGACCCCTTCTTTTCATCGAGTAGTAGCGTAAGGACTAGACCAATCGCAACCAACCCGAGATAGACAAGGTATCCGGTTTCATAGCTTGAAGTCATATCATACGAATACCCAAGAATCGGATAGGCGCAGGACTTGAGTAGGAGAAAGAAACTAACGAAGCGATACGTTCCCAAAAAGTGCGCAGGACCGAAATAAAAGCCCACCACAGCTGGCAGTAATGTCCAATACGATCCGCAACAGGCACCCATAAAAACGCAATACAGGCACGTTGACCAATAATCCAAATGCAAGACAGAGATTGCAAGCGCAATAACGTGAAGCACCATCACAAGGCGTAATGCTCGAATTGGCCGAATGGTGTCAGCAAGCCACCCCCAAAAGAACTTACTTAATCCGCACGACAAGGCAGCAATTGTCATAAAGGTCATCGCCGTCACTGAGTCATAACCCAATTCTGTAAAGCGCGGCTTTAGCTGCGACATAAGGCCCGAGGCACACATCAGCCCAAGGCCCGCCCCTAAACCGATTAAGTAAATCTCTTTCATCCCTAAGAATTGACGAATCGAGGGTTCCTTTTTGTGTAGTGCGTCTTCACTTGTATCGAGCTCTTTTTCGACGGTGTGTTTTTCGTCAACAGGTAGTCCGTCGGGTGTTAGTCCCATCATCTCAGGGCGCTCTCGAACCATAAAGTAGCAGGGGATAAAAAGAAGTCCCGCGCCAAGAGCGAGAAGGTAATAAGCGTTTGAGATTCCCCAACGAGAAATGCAATACAAAGAGAAAATTGGGATTAAGGATCCAGCAAAGGACATGCCGATCGCGGCAAAGCCAAAGGCGACCCCGCGGTGCACTTTAAACCAGTGGCACAGTAGTCCGTTTGCCACTAAGCCACCGCAGCACTGGCTTGCTGCCCACACAAGGCAAAAGCAGAAGGTAAAGAAAATGTAGTTTTGAGTCGATCCCATTCCAACGAGAGCGAGAGCGGCAACAATGGAACCAATGCACATCATCTTTCTCGATCCAATTTTCATATCGAGAGTGCCGATAAACGGAGCGCATCCAAAGCCAACGAAGGCCGCGAAACCCATGCAAGCGCTTGTTGCAGTGCGACTCCAGCCATAAGCCTCAAACAAGGGCTCAATAAAGGAATTCATGCTGTAGATGGCAGTGCCTTGGATTAAGAGATTGCACAGAGTCGATAGCGCACAAAGATTCCAACCGTAAAACATAACTCGCTTCGCTTGCAAAAGAGCCCGAAAGGCAAGAACGTCGCACCTCGGGCAAAGGGATTGAACTCGTTAAAAAATAATGAGTCGCATTCTAGTCGCTTTGTTGAGTAATTACGCCTTTTCTCGCTGAGCTCACTTCATTTTTGCGATAGAGGTAAGCTCACTTAAATCGTAGGCAAAAAAAGAACCTCTTTAAAGCCATCTGGCTTAAGTAAAGAGGTTCTCTAATAGAGGATTGTAAAGCGCGTCTATCGCGAGATAACGGGAGCCGCGTTACGCAACTTTCCGACGCAGTGATAGACCACAAGCAAAGCGAGTGTGATTAAGGCAACGGCCACAATAAGTTGTAAGCCATGAACCATAAAGACAAACGTGCCCGCAGACCAAGCGCCGTAGATCTTAATGATCTGTTCGACAAGAGCGGTCATTGTGACGACAAACATAATTGCCATCGGACCATAAAGCATCCAGCCCTTGCGACCTGTGGACTTTAAGAAGACAGCTAGACCCGTGAGCACCAAAGCCGAGAGCAATTGGTTGGCCGAACCAAAAAGCGGCCAAACACTCATGTAGCCAGCGATGCAAAGGGCATAACCCGCAACTAGCGTGAGAACTGTTGAAACAACAGTGTTTGTAAAGATCTTCTGGATGAAAGTCTTTTCTTCACCAGCTGAGGGCGTGAAAAGCTCTTGTAGCGACATACGACCGATACGCGCCACAGCATCAACTGATGTTAATGCCAAAGCCGATACGCACATTGTGAGGATGCAGGCGGCAATGTTTTGAGGAACACCAAAGATTGTCGTCAAGAAGTTCGCCACAGAGTGCGAGAAGGTCTGAAATGGGGTTCCTGCCGGAAGCGCTCCATTCGTTGCCGCAGCGCAAACAACGATAAGCGAGACAACACCCAAAATCACCTCAACGCACATTGAGCCGTAGCCGACAAGACGCATATCGCCTTCGCTTGAAACCATCTTGGAGGAGGTTCCAGAACTCACAAGAGAGTGAAAGCCTGAAACAGCACCGCAAGCGACTGTGACAAAGAGAATCGGGAATAGATCCAAATTGTTAACCGTAAAGCCCACGTAAGCTGGCATATTCAGTGTCGGGTTTTTCACGCAAACGCCGATAGCACCGCAAGCGATCATGCCGATTAAAAGGAACATCGAAAGATAATCGCGCGGGGTCTTTAGGAGCCACATGGGCATCACAGAGGCGGCGAAAAGGTAGGCAAACACAACATAACGCCAAGTGATTGCGTCAGCGTACACGGGGAAATTAATACCCACCGTGAGCATCGCAACCATGAGGATTACGCCAACGACAAACTGTGTGCCAGCGCTTGGCTTGCAGTACTTAATGTAAAGACCAAATAAGACTGCCACAAACATATAAAGTAGCGAAATCGAGGCAGCGGCCGCATTCGGCATTAAAGCCTCGCCCGTTTTCGAGAAACCATTGAACGTTCCCGCTACCATATCGCAGAAAGCAGCAATCACAAGCAGGGTGAATAGCCAGCAAAACAGTAGGAACAATCGGCGTCCCGTACGACCGACATAGTCCTCGATAATCATTCCGATGGACTTGCCGCCGTTTTTAACGGAAGCATAAAGAGCCGTAAAGTCTTGTACGGCACCGAAAAACACGCCGCCAATCAACATCCACAACAACGCGGGCAACCAGCCAAACATGGCGGCAATAATCGGACCCGTAACGGGACCAGCTCCGGTGATGGATGTGAATTGGTGTGCAAATACTGTCCAACGTGATGCAGGAGAAAAGTCCTTGCCGTCGTTCTTTTCGACAGCCGGAGTCGGTCTCTTCAGATCGATTCCCCAGGTCTTTTCTAACCACTTGGCGTATCCGAAATAGCCGATTGCCAACACCACGATGGCAATGAGCATTACTTCAAGCCCTGTCATAGAAAAATAACTCCAAAAAAGTGAATAACATCGCCCCAATCTCTTTTGGGCATAGATGAAAGAGGCTCGCCGATTTTATCGAGCGCAAAATAAGCACTTCGCTAAGAAATAACGCAGTTTTGGTGCGCGCTAAGGTTTCTAGGGAACTTGTTGTATGTGTCGGTTGCGTCAAGGAAACGCGACCTAAGATAAATTGCTTAGAGCTGAAAAGTTTCCCAACTTCGCTTGCTCTAAAGAGTATTTAGGCCGGTTTTTTAGGCCGGCCCTTGTTTTGTAATACGCTCGATTTTAGAGGTGACGAGAAATGACCTGAGCGAGATTTTTCACGCCTTCGCGAATCTTCTCAGGAGGAACCGTCACGAAAGAAAGACGTGCGTGGTTGGTTTCGGGTTTGCCTGCGTAAAAGGGCATGCTCGGGACAAATGCGACGTTTTCGTTGACGGCTTCTCTAAAGAGGACAGCCGAGTCGATTGTCTTTGGTAGGTTAAGCCAAATAAACATGCCACCCGTGGGGTGTGTCCAACTAATTTCTGGGTGCTCGGGCATGAATTCTTGCAAGGCATTAAGCATCGTCTCACATTGGGCCTTGTAGATCTTACGAACTTCGGGGACGTGAGTTTTGAGAGTTCCTTCAGTAATCACACGCGCGGCAACCAATTGCGTGAATGTCGATGTATGTAAATCTATCGAGGACTTAAGGCCGGCGAAGACTTCACGTAACTTCGGTGAGCAGACAATGTAGCCTAAACGAAGACCAGGCGAGAGAACCTTCGAAAGTGTTCCTAAACGCAATGTGCGTTCTGGAGCGAAGTAGCGCAGAGAAACAGGCGGCTTCTTTTCATACCAAAGTTCACCATAGGGGTCATCTTCGATAAGAAAGAAGTCGTACTTACGGGCTTTCTCCGCAAGTTTCTCGCGGCGTGTTTCATCAATCGTAAGACCCGTGGGATTAGCAAATGTGGGCATCACATAAGAGGCGTTGACGTCTTGGCATTCGTCTCCTAAAGCATCGGGGTTCATGCCAAATTCGTCAACTGGAATTTCCGCATACTGCGGTTTTGCCATATTAAAGGCAGAAAGCGCACCTAAATACGTGGGGCTTTCAACGAGGAATTTACAACCTGGAACCACAAAGACACGACCGATAAGATCGAGCGCTTGTTGAGATCCTGTGACGATCTGAATTTCATCGGCGCTTGTTGGAATGCCGTTATCGGTTTCTAGTTGAGCGATGGCTTCGCGCAAATCGGCAACGCCTTCGGCCTGCGAGTACTGCAATGCACGAACGCCTTCATTTTCCAAAACCCAATCGGCTGCTTGCTTTACGGCCTGAACGGGGAATCCCTTCGGGCTCGGAAGGCCGCCTGCAAACGAAATAATGTTCGGACGTGCTGTCAAAGAAAGAATTTCGAGGACGGCCTCAGAGCCATTATCGGTTGCAAGAGCACTTAACTTAGGTGTAGGTGTAGAGGAGTTCATAGCTAATCCTTTTCATAAAACAAAAGCGTCAATTATTTTGACTCCTTCTTTTCTTTTTTTGAATAAGGAAGAAAGCGTATTTTGCTTGGCCCTTAGCAAGATTTGGCTTTTAGTTTTTTATTGCTTTAGGCATCCGATGGGGATGACGTAAACGCCATCTTCTCGCCGATAAGCGTAGTCACCAACAGCGGTTAGAACCATCAAAAAAGCGGGTTCAGACATGCGATTTGTGTCGATTATTTGTGCGAGTTTTTTTAATGTCCTCGCGCCATGAACAATTGCCATATTCCTTTGAGTTTTCTTTGCAGTGGCGAGCTAATAATGCGGGTTTTGTAGCGAGATTCACTGGTCATAACATTTCTTGCTAAATCAAAGAATAACTTGGAAATAACTGATGGTTTGGCGCATTTTTATCCTACTGTTTGGCGGACTTTTATCCGATGATTGGAGGTGCGGACAAAAATCTGGACCAAGATATTAATTCGAGGTTCATGATATGTATACAAAGCAAGAAATCGAGAAGGCTTTAAAACTGTACGAGCGACTAGGTTCGATGCGTAAGGTGATATCCCTGCTGGGGTACCCTTCTAGACATACTCTCAAAAGTTGGCTGGCGGAAAAATGAGTTTTTCGTTATCAAGTAGACGATTGATAATGGCTTTTTCGGCAGCGCCTTCGCAAAGACAGGCAACGAAACTAGTAAGGTGAATTTTCGCTTTGCTTTTCATCACAAAGTTCGCTTAAGAATTTTTTGAATTCCATATAGGCTTCGTATGAGAGCGCTGTTTTTCCTAAGACCCCGCTTTCGTACATCACGCTTTTTTTAATATCGTTACGGTTTAATAGTTCTGAGAAGGACGTGGCTATAAGCGCTCCGAAATCGTTATGCATCCTGTAAAGGGCGTCATTGCGCTCGAAAATATCGAGGAGTTCTGGGTAGTGTGTGGAGAAAAAGAGTACAGCCCCCTTTGTATTGATATCGTTTTCTAAGAAAAGGCGCAAGAGGGTCTTAACAAGTTCTTTATTAAAGTGATTTTCGATTTCGTCAATAACAAAGATACCGCCTGCTTTAAGAACGCGGCTTGCTGCATAAAGCACCTGAATTCCCCGAAGGGTTCCAGAAGAGAGATATTGCAATAAATCGCTCGGATCACAAACAATCGCATCCTTGTTGTGAAACTTGAGTTCAACCTGAAGACCGTTTTTTTCTTCATGACACTTAAGATAATCAATCGAAGAGTCTAGAAGCCTTAAAACTTGAATTGGGACTTCCTTTAAAAGAAGGTAAGAGTTGAACTTTGTGGAGTCAAGCACTTCGGCAAGGGCAATATGACTTTGGTGTTCCTTGTTAAACGAAATCATGATGCTCGTGTCATCAGCAAGAAATGATTCTTTGCCGCTACGCATAAGAATGATCTTAGCTTTAGCAAAGTCAAGAAGCTGTTTTTTGCTTGTGGCTAGGAGAATTTTTTTCTCTCGCAATGTTTCGGCTTTAATGCGGTAGCGTAAGTTAAGAAGTGAGCTTTGTTCCCGAGAAACTTCGGTGCGAAGTTCATAGAGCCTTTTTTCGTGGCAAAAGACGAGAGTAAAAGTAATCTTGGAGGCCTTTGCTAAGATTTCTTTTTGTTCGATGTGGTTGATGGGTTCATTGTTTAATAGTTTGATTGAAAACAGGAGTGCCTTTAATACGCACGTTTTTCCAGAGGCGTTAATTCCTGCAAAACCGATAGCTGGATTGATGTATAGCGAAGTCGCATTAAGTGGGTACAAAGCCTCTTTATCCTCAGCACTGATGCGTTGCCGAGCAAAGAAAGTTAGATTCAGTCCCTTGGGAAATAAGGGAAGTCCAGCTATATCTAAAGCGATGAGTTTCATAGTCAGCCCTTTTTTTAACAGGATAATAACGTAAAACACGTTTTTAATCGAGAAAAAAGCACAAAATACGTGTAAAAACCGTGCTCAAAAACGAATTTGGCGAAATTAATCCGCCAAAGTAGGCTAGAGAAATGACGTTACCTGAAAAAGGTTGACAGTTTTTTTCTAGTTTGCCTGACTAAGTTGACAGTTTTCCCTGATTTTTATTG
>CAVJUW010000039.1:0-13159 GCA_963652725.1 Bacteroidaceae bacterium
AGAAATTCCGCATAACGGAACAGTGCTAGGGCAATCCCTAAGGCTTTTCTTAGAGAGCTTCGAAAAACGTCAAAAAGCAAACAAAGCACTGCACTCGAAATAGAAAATTTTGGGATTAGGAAGAACGCATCCCCATCCCCGCGCTCACACATGGGGAATTCCGTGGAGAACGTTTGGGATTTCCCCCTTAAAACGAAAAGAGCCATTTTCCCCTCCCAAAATATACATTTTTTGAAAAAAATGTAGGTTTCATATGACTTTTTTTGACCTTGTACCGAGAAAACCGCATAAAAAGGCATGATTGGGGTAAAAAACCTGCGCCAACTCGCATAAAACAAGGTATTATCAGCAACGAGACTTGACCTCCAAAGGCTTTTCGGGGGTTTGAAGGGCTCTTAAATCTCTAAGGAGAAATACAATGAACAAAACCGAATTGGTCGAAGCCATTGCTAAGCAGGCCGATCTTTCCAAAGCCAAGGCCGAAGCAGCATTAAAGGCCTTTATTGAAACAACAAAGAAAACCCTCAAGAAGGGTGGCGAAGTCCAGTTGATTGGCTTCGGTACATTTAGCGTCACCAAGCGCGCTGCCCGTACGGGTCGTAATCCCCAGACTGGCGAAACGATTAAGATTAAGGCTTCCAAGTTGCCGAAGTTCAAGCCCGGCAAGGCCTTCAAGGATGCGCTCTAATTCGCCCTTTTAGCCAATAGCTAATCTAAAGGGAGTGTTGAAGAAATTCAGCGCTCCCTTTTTTTCGCGTTAGAGAAACGGCACCATGTAGACGGGCAGATAAAGTATGCCTTCTTTTTTGCTGAGTTCTTTTGTGCAAATAACGATGGGATCGGAAAGATTTTTCTTAAATTTCTTTGTAAAGACATCTAAGGACCAGTGCGAGCGCGTCTCAGAAGACTTCGCTTCGATGGGAACAATCTTCCTTCCCTCACGAATCAAGAAATCAATTTCTACCTTACGTGAAGCGTACTCAGGATTCGATTTGGCATAAAAGAAAAGTTTATGCCCTTTAGCATGAAGCATCTGCGAGACTAAATTCTCAAAAAACATCCCTTCATTGATGTTAAGTTTCTTATAGAGAATTGCCTCTAAAACTTCTTTTTCCACACTCGTCCCGCCTTCGGTTGCCATCGCTGTGAGCAGTCCAATATCTCCCATGTAGCACTTTAACGAGGTTCTATCGCGGCTCATTTCAAGCGCAAAGCTTGGATCTTCGGCGTTAAAACAGAGATTGACGATTTTTGAGCCCGCAAGCCACAAAAAAGCCTCTTCGTATTCACGCATGCGTGCGTTTTTCTCAAGGCTCGAAAGCTTGAATCGCTTCTCATGGCGAGAAAGCGCACTCGGTATAGCATCAAAAATCGAACGAACTTTTAAGTCGTACCCTTTGGCATATTTGCCGATGTCATCGCGATAGAGCGTGAGGATGTTTTTTTGAATCCGACGGGCGTGAAGAAGGTTCTTGTCTTTTACGTACGAGCTGACAACTTGCGGCATCCCTCCCAAAAGAATATATAGCCTCACAAGCTTGATCATCTCGCGGTGCAAAGGAGTACCGATTGACTGTTTCTTATCAAAAGAATCGGCAATGAACGCATAAAGTTTCTCTTTTCCAAGAGCACCCATGAATTCTTCGAAGTCAAGCGCACAAAGCTCGATATGCTCTTCTTCTGAAGGAATCAAGATGCGTTTTGTGTTGTGGCGGATGCCAATCAAGGAGCCAGTTTCGATCACATCGTACCGCCCATCGGCAACGAGGTGCTTAACAAGTTGCCTAGCTTCGGGGAAAAGTTGCACTTCATCGAAAACAAGGCACGACTCACGCGGATAAAGCTCGGTTCCCAAAAGAAAAGAGAGTTCCCCAAAGAAGGTATCGAGATCTGCACTGCTTTCGGTAAAGACCTTACGAAGCGTCTCATTGGGTTTTGAGAAGTCTATGTAAATAAACGAGCGATATTCTCTTTTAGCGAATTCGCAAACCAGATGCGTCTTCCCGACGCGGCGGGCTCCTTCGATTAAAAGGGCACTCCGTCCTTGGCTAAGTCGTTTCCATTCGAGAAGCTTCTCGTAGAGTTTTCGTTTGATAAACATGAGAAAAACCTCTTATCTTTTCCGCGTCGAGTCACTGTCTTTCACAGTTTTCGCTCTTATTTTAGCGTGAATTCTCACAGTTTTTGAGGTTTAAAACGGCGGATTTCTCACACTTTTTGGGGTTAGAAAAGCACGTTTTTTCACACTTTTTGTGGTTCGCGAAAAGAAATTTCGTTAATTATCAAGAAAGAGACGATTTCTGTACCTTGCGACGAAAAACGTCACAAGAGCCAAAGCCATAGAAAGCTGCTACACCCCAAAGAATAATCGTTGCGGCTAAAAAGATTAGAACAGCACTCCAATCCCCATCTCCCGAATAGAGTAAGCCACAAACAAATGGCCCGACACTTGCTGTTAAATAGCCAAGCCCCTGCCCCAAAGAAGAAAGAAGCACCATCTCAGGTAATGTTCTCGCTTTCCTTGCAATAAGGATAATCGCCAAGGAATACCGAGCCCCGTGCGGAAGCGCCATCAAAAAGCACCCGACAAATGGCCAAATGCCACCCATAAACCAAAGTGGTAATGAGGCCAATCCTGAGAGCGTTAAAAGTATCGAGAGGTTTCGCTCGCCGCCCGTTATTCGAATCAAAAATGAAATCGCAAGACTTGCTAAGAAGGCAACAACGAGCAGTCCTGCTAGAGCGTTTCCTGCAACCGCTTCGCTCACCCCGACACTCATGAGGAGCGCTGGCAACCAACCAATCACAGCGAAAGTGCAAACGGCCTGAAGGCTTACGGTTGTCACAACAGAAAGCGCAGGAAGAAACTGTAGTTTCAGCTTCTCGCTTTTGTTTTCTTTTTTTGCCGGCCGTAAATCAGGAAGGTCCTCTGGCTTTGCCATAAACCAAGCAATGGCCGCAGGAATGGCAAAGAGTAGCCACACACCGAGAGCCCCAGTGTAAGAGCCTGTGATCTCTTGCATCGGATACGCTAAGGCCGCACCCAAAAAGCTTGAAAGCCCCACAGAGGCCGTACAAACACCTAAGGCAAAAGAAACCTTATCGGGATAGTAGTGGCGCAAGATCACCGGAATTATCGTATTGACCATTGCGATTCCTGCGCCCACAAAAAGCGTTCCAATAAGAAGCGCAGCAACCGATTCCAATGTGCGTAAGAAAAGACCGAAAGAAAGTGCGACTAAAACGACAGCGAGTGCCTTACCTCCTGAGAGTCTTGCAAAAAGCCAAGGCGTGACAAACCCGAATGCGCCAAAGCAAAACACAGGAAGCGCCGTGACAACACCGAAAGTTTTGTAGTCAATGGCTAAGGCACTGCGAAGCGACTCAGCCACGGGTCCCACAGAAGACAAGGGTGCTCGCGTCACTGCAAAACTGACAGTAAGCGCAAAAAGAATTATGAGTGGAACCTTTTTCATCGAAAGACAGACGCACAGTAAAAAACAGTTGCCACTTTTTTGGCGTCATTTGGCGTCAGATAAAGAATTCAAAAGTGACAGGCCCTGCACTTTAACGGATTCGGCTTTGCTCTGCATTATTCTTAAGAAGAAATTCCTCCCAATCTCAAAAGATTAATCCTCAAAGGAAAATCTAGAGAAAACTCCCTATATGGCCATTGAATACAACAGGCTCTCTCAGTTAGAATCGCCGCCTCGCTTTCATACACAATGACTGTCGAACACAATCTATTTTGTTTAACCAGAAGAGCCCGAGGGGGCCTGGAGAGAACCTCATGGCAAAAGCCACTGATGCCGCGTCGTCTGCGGCCAAAAAATATCCATTAAATCTTCCTGATACCGCCTTTCCGATGCGCGGTGATTTACCCAAACGTGAACCTCAGTGGGTCAAAGAAATTCAAGATAAGGGCGTTTATATGGCCGCTCGCAAAGCGCGCGTCGGTCGCCCGCAATTTCTCTTACACGATGGCCCCCCGTACGCCAATGGCGACATTCACATGGGTCACGCCTTAAATAAGGTTTTAAAAGACATCATTAATAAATCTAAGCTCCTCGCGGGCTTTGATGTCACATACACGCCTGGCTGGGACTGCCACGGCATGCCTATTGAAATTCAGATTGAAAAGCAATTTGGCAAGGGACTTCCGCGCGATGAGGTGATGAGCAAGGCTCGTGCCTACGCCTACGAACAGATCGATAAGCAGCGCGAAGGCTTTAAGAGATTAGGCGTCTTAGGCGATTGGGACGATCCCTATGTCACGATGCACTATGAAACAGAGGCCGAAGAAATCCGCGTCTTAGCCGAGATTATGAAAAAGGGCTATGTCTATCGCGGTTTAAAGCCTGTGAACTGGTGCTTTGATTGCTGCTCGGCACTAGCTGAAGCCGAAGTCGAATACAAAGACATCGAAGGCTATGAATTGGATGTCGCTTTCCTCTTAACCGAAGAAAGTAAACCTGCGGTTGAAGCCGCCTTTGGGAAAACGCTCGACAAACCCTGCTACACCGTAATTTGGACAACAACGCCTTGGACCATTCCGGCGAACCAAGCTCTTAACGTACATCCCGATTTCGACTACGACTTAATCGACTGCGGTGACAAGTATTTGATTTTGGGCCAGACTCTTGCTGAAGCCTCTTTAAAGCGTTACGGCATGACAGGCACCACGGTAGCAACCGCCAAAGGTGCGAAATTCGAAGGCGTGCGTTTCTGGCATCCGCTCTCAAGCTTAGATAAGAGCTACAAACGCAGCTCGGTTGTCATTCCTGCCGAGTACGTCGAAGACGGTAGCGGCACGGGTATTGTTCACTGCGCACCAGCCTACGGCGTTGAAGACTTTAATAGCTGCAAGAAATTCGGCTTTACAGACGAAGACGTCTTTAACCCTGTGCAAGGTAACGGCGTCTACGTTGATGACTTAGGGCTCTTTGGCGGCATGATGATTTGGAAAGCGCAGCCAAAGATCTGTGATGCCTTAAAGGTCGCTGGCACTCTTTACTCACTTGGGAAATTAACCCATAGCTACATGCACTGCTGGCGTCATAAGACACCACTCGTTTATCGCGCCACAAGTCAGTGGTTCGTTCGCATGGACGATCCGACTCCGGACACAAAACCTGTTCTTGGTCTTAAGGCTCCTGAGGTGAGCCTACGCAAAGCAGCTTTGGCTGGCGTTGATGCCACAAAATTTATTCCGCAGTGGGGCTACAACCGCTTGCATGCGATGATTGAGAATCGCCCTGACTGGTGCATTTCTCGTCAAAGAAACTGGGGTGTGCCTCTTCCCTTCTTTTTGGAAAAGACCACGGGCGAATTGCATCCAGATACGATCGAAATCATGTACAAGGTCGCTGACCTTGTCGCTAAAGAAGGTATCGAGGCTTGGGCTCGCGCGAAGGCCGAAGACTTCTTAAGCGCAGAAGATGCCGCTCACTACGTAAAGACCAACGACATTCTTGACGTGTGGTTCGATTCAGGATCTACGCACGCCACAGTGATGCGCGCAAGCCACAAGGATAAGTTGGGTTACCCCGCTGACCTTTACCTTGAAGGTAGCGATCAGCACCGCGGCTGGTTCCACTCCTCGCTCCTTGTTGGGACGATGTTAGACGGACGTCCTCCTTATAACGCTCTTTTAACGCACGGCTTCCTTGTCGATGAAAACGGCGAGAAGATGAGTAAGAGTAAAGGTAACACTGTCTCGCCTCAGGAAATCAATCAAAAGTACGGTGCTGAGATTTGCCGCCTTTGGGTTGCCTCAACTGACTACACAAGTGAGTTGCGTATTGGACCCACGATTATCAAGCGCGTTGTCGATAGCTATCGGAGAATTCGCAATACCTTGCGCTTCTTGCTTGCTAACACTAGCGACTTTGATATCACCAAGGACGCCGTCCCCGTCAATGAGATGCTTGAGTTAGACCGCTGGGCGATTGCTCGAGTCGAAAAACTTCAAGAGGAAGTCTTAAAACTCAATGAGGCCTATCAGTTCCATCAGGTGACATCCCTTTTAACTGGGTTCGCGAGCGAAGAGCTCGGAAGCTTCTATTTGGATGTGTTAAAAGATCGCCTCTACACAACGCAAAAAGACGGGCTTCCCCGCCGCTCGGCTCAAACCGCGCTCTGGCATATCACGGCCTCCTTCTTACGTTTGATGGCGCCGATTCTTTCCTTTACCGCTGAAGAAGCCTTTGCTCTCTTTAGCCCGAATAAGGAAGGCACCATCTTCACAGAGTTCTATCACAAGCTCCCTGAGGTTCCTGGTAAAGAAGCGCTCTTAAGTAAGTGGGATGCGATTCGCGCTGTGCGCTCTGAAGTCTTAAAAGCAATCGAAGAACTTCGCACCGCAGGCAAAGTCGGCTCAAGCTTACAGGCTGAAACCGCGATTAAGGCGCCTGCTGCAACCTACGATTTGCTCGCTAGCTTAGGTGAAGAACTGCGCTTTGTCACGATGACCTCGAAAGCAACGCTTGAGAAGGCCACCGACGAGAAGCTTGCGGTTTCTGTCACAAAGAGCGAAGCCACGAAGTGCGCCCGTTGCTGGCACTATGTTGCTGGCGTCGGTGAAGATGCCGAGCACCCAGAGATTTGCCCGCGCTGCAGGTTAAATCTTTTTGGAGCTGGCGAAAAGCGCCTCTTTGCGTAAAGTATAGGAATGGCTGAGAAAGCAACAGAACACATATCGGCTCAAAGCGCCAGGCGGCGCTTTGGCTTGTTCTGTTGCTTGGCTCTTGCCGTTTTCCTCGCTGACCTCTTAACAAAAGAGCTCATCGTCGCGAATCTATCTTACGGGCAATTTATTCCCGTTACCTCATTTTTCAATCTCTGCCACGTAAGAAACACGGGAGCGGCCTTCTCCTTTTTAAGTGATGCTGGCGGTTGGCAATCCACCTTTTTTATTGCTCTAGCACTCCTTTTGAGTGCCGCGCTTCTTTGTTGGCTATGGCGTGAACGCCACGGCTCAACACTTCTTTTACTCTCATTAAGTCTTGTTTTAGGTGGTGCGCTCGGCAATTGCTTTGATCGCCTCTTTCGAGGCTCTGTTGTTGACTTTCTCGACTTTTATCTTGGCCTCTATCATTGGCCAGCGTTTAATGTTGCAGACATTGCAATCTGTGTGGGTGTCGCACTTTTAATCATTTCTGAATTTTGCCCCAAGAAAGAAAAAGACGCTTCCTAGCGCTTTTTCCCTTTTTTTCTCGCATCAAATCTTGGTAAACCTCGCTAAACTTTCGGCACGTTTTGCGGAGTAAAAGAGTGTTCCCATTAAAGAATAAAAAAATCACCCTGATTGTCACAGGTAGTATCGCAGCCTACAAGGCTTGCGAGATTGTGCGTCTCTTACGGAAAAAAGAGGCTGCCGTACAGGTTGTTTTAACGCACTCAGCTCAATCTTTTATTGGGGCAACGACTCTTGAAGCACTAAGCGGCAACCCCGTTTTTATCGATAAGACGCCAACTGGGTTAAGCCACATTACACTTTCGCAAAAAGTCGATGCGATTCTTGTCGCCCCAGCAACCGCAAACACCATCGCAAAAGCCGCCTGTGGCTTAGCCGATAATTTGGCAAGCAATATTCTTCTCGCGCACACCGTACCTGTTTTATATGCGCCCGCAATGAATTGTGCGATGTGGGCCAATCCCGCTACGGTGCGCAATGTCTCTTTCTTAAAAGAAAATGGAGCGGTGTTTGTGGGACCAGAGGCTGGTTCTTTAGCCTGTGGGGTATCGGGCGCAGGCCGCATGGCTGAACCCGCAAAAATTATTGAAGCGCTTGAAAGAGCTCTTTCTCCAAAACCGCTTCTTGGAAAAAAAGTTCTTGTTACAGCTGGCCCCACCGTAGAGCCGATCGATCCTGTGCGTGCGATCACGAATCACTCAAGCGGCAAACAAGGCTACGCCGTAGCAAAAGCAGCATTCGAAGCCGGAGCCGATGTCACGCTTGTCACGGGTCCTACGGCACTAGACGTTCCTTATGGAGTTAAAGCGATTCACGTTCAGACTGCTCTACATATGCAGCAGGCCGTTACAGAAAACCTCGCCGACACGGATGCCTTTATTTCTGTGGCTGCCGTTGCCGATTGGCGAGCAAAATCGGTAAGTGAACAAAAAATTAAAAAAGACGGTGCCTTTCTTCCCACGCTCGAACTTGAGGCCAATCCCGATATTGTTTTAGGCGTTGCGAAAAGCAAAAAGAGACCGCGTTGCGTTGTCGGCTTTGCCGCTGAAACCGAAAACGTCGTCGGCAATGGTTTAAATAAACTACAAAATAAAGGCCTTGATTTAATCGTTGCCAACAATGCGACAGCAACCTTCGGTAAAGAGACCAACACCGTTATCTTTATCAGTGCCACCGAATGCGTTACGATTGAAAAAAGAGATAAGTTAGAAATTGCCCGAGAGCTTGTGGGCCGCATCGCACAGATTTTGGAGGGAGAACATGGCTAGGAAACGGATGGCGCTTGACCCACCCAATGGCGATTACGTCAAGTACATCGAAGATATCCAAAAAGGAAAGATTAAGCCCGAAGGAGCTTTAAAACCCTCGATGCCGATGCACGATCCCCTCCCGGCAGGATCTACGACTTCCACAAACACACAAACCTCAAAAAAGAAATTCGGCGCTCCACCAGAAGCGCTTTATGCCTTGGCTGGTTTCTTAGTTGTCGCTGGCATTGGACTTCTAGCCTACGGAATTCTTACCGATACCGAGCCCTGTATCCCAATTGGGATGTTTACCCTCTTTGGTGGTTTTGTTTTTAGTGCGAATTTAAAGAAATGAGTGAGATTTCCGTTCAATTGCGCGTTTTAGACGAGCGCATGAAGCCTTATCTTCCAACATACGCCACAGCCGGTAGCGCAGGTCTTGACCTTCGCGCACTCATAGATGCCCCATTAACGATTAATCCAGGCGAGACCGAGCTTATTCACACGGGATTAAGTATTTATCTAGCTAACCCCAACTATGCAGCAGTGATTCTCCCTCGTAGTGGTTTAGGACATAAAAAAGGCATTGTCCTCGGTAACCTTGTTGGCCTCATTGATTCGGACTATCAGGGTGAACTCATGATTTCCACCTGGAATCGTTCGAACACAGCTTTTACGCTTGAACCTTTTGAAAGGCTTGCGCAACTTGTCATCGTTCCCGTCGTACAAGCCAAATTCGATCTTGTCGATACATTTGAGGTAAGCGCTCGGGGCGCCTCTGGCTTTGGCTCCACAGGTCGCAAATGACCCCGCCCGCTGCAAAAGAAGACCAGACAAAAAACACGACTTCAAGCGTAGGGAAAAAGCCCCCTACTCTTGCGGCCTTCGTGTCTCTTTTCTTTTTGATCCTCTTTTTCTCTGGCCTAGCGAAGCACTTAGGCGAGCCTTTTCTTTTCCTAGACTACGCCACTCTTGTCGGGCGCTTTGGTGAAGTCTCGCAAGGGGTATCGTTTCTTGGAACAGGAGGCTCAGGAGCGCGCGGCGCTCTACTTTACGCAGCCTCCTTTATTCCGAGCCTAATGCTTGCTGTAGGCGTAATTGAGCTTGCGACGCACCTTGGTGCCTTAGAGGCCGCTCAAGCGCTTCTAACGCCCGTTTTAAGGCCTCTTATGGGGGTTCCTGGGGCAAGCGCTGTCGCGATCATCGCTAGCCTCATGAGTTCTGATGCGGGAGCTGCCGCTACCCGCGAACTCGTCGATAACAAGATGGCTAGCGAAAAAGAACGCACGATTCTTTGCGCCTTTGAATTCAGTTCTGGCGCAAGTGTGATTTTTTACCTCACGGTTGCTAGCGTCCTTTTTTCCCTATTACCGATCAATTATCTTGTGCCCCTGCTTGTCGTTCTCCTTTTTAAAGTGATCGGCGCCAATCTCGTGCGCCTTTATTTGAAAAGAAAGGAGCCACGATGAATACGTTTATTTCTGGGATGCAAAAGGGTCTTGCGATTGCCGTGAAATACATGCTTCCTGCCATTATTGCGGCCTTTGTCCTAATCGAGGTTTTAAAAACCTCAGGGCTCCTAGGTTGGATTGGAGCGACCTTCACTCCCGTAATGGGACTCTTTGGATTGCCTGGCGAAGCACTCGCTGTCCTTATCACCGCTTGGGCAAGTGCCGCTGGCGCCATTGGTCTTACTGCCGCGATGGCAAGCGCCGAGATTATCAGTGCCAATCACGTTGCAATTCTTCTTCCTGGCGTACTTTTAATGGGCTCGCAACTGCAGTTTGTCGGGCGCATTTTGGCCACATCTGGCTTAAAGAACCGATACATTGCTCTTATGATGGCTATTGGTTTTATCAATAGTCTTTTAGCCATGCTCTTTATGCGGGTTTTTCTCCTTTAGGATTAGCATCTCGTTACGAAAGATTCCCTTTGGCGCTTAGCTCTTACGACTACAATTGCCCCTTTAAAAAAAATACTGACGAAAGACCATGCAATTTAGCCCCATAACGCTTGAGCACTTCGATATCTGGAAATCCTTTTGGACACAATCGCGATTTCGGACAGCCGATACGACATTTGTCAATCTTTTTGGCTGGGCTCAAGTCTATGGTTTGGAGTGCGCCCTCGGTCACAATCTATTTTGGATTCGAAAAACAAAAGCTGAAACACCACTTATTTGGATGCCCATTGGAAATACCGATGCCATCGATTGGAATGAAGCGCTTTCTGAGTTTGAATCGCAAACCTCGTTTGAGCGCGTGCCTTTAGCCCTAGCCCAAGAAATCGAGGCCTCCTCTTCTCGCGTGAGAGAAATCACACCGACACGAGATCAAGACGAATACCTTTACGAGCGCGAAGCACTTGCCAAATTTGAAGGGAGAAAACTCCATAAGAAACGCTCGCACTTAAATGCCTATGAGCGTCTTTATGGCGTCGATTACCGAAACCTCACAAAAGAGGATGCGCCGCTTATTCTCGAATTAAGTGCCAATTGGTTAAAAGAGTCGCCTGAAGATCAATCTCTTTACTTTGAGCACAGTGCCATTGAGAGAATGTTAGGTCTCTGGAGCGTAGATGACTCGATTCGTGCTGGCGGCCTATTTGTCGAAAATAAACTTGTTGCCTACGACTTCGGGTCGGCTATTGATACCGAAAACTTTGTCGTACACATTGAAAAGGGACTGCCTGAGTACCGAGGCGTTTATCCGACAATCGTCAAAAACTTTGCCGAGTTTGGTATCCCAGATAGTTTCAAGTTCATCAATCGCGAACAAGACTTAGGCGATGAGGGTCTTCGGTACTCAAAGATGACCTACCAACCCTCTGGCTTTATCGAGAAAGCCGCCTTTAGCTTAAGCTAGAGCTTTGCCATCATCTCTTTGATGCTATCAACGGCATCGGCCTCTAACCAATAGTCACAGACTTCGATAATCGGTGCCTCTGGATCATTGTTGATAGCAACGATGGTCTTAGCGTCTTTCATTCCCGCTAAGTGCTGGATTGCTCCAGAAATCCCGCAGGCGATATAAAGGTCTGGGGCCACAATCTTTCCGGTTTGTCCGACCTGAGTGTCCGCAGGTGCAATAAACGCATCAACAAGGGCTCGTGTTGAACCCAAAGCGCCATGCAATTTTTCAGCAAGTTCTTTTGCGGCCTTAAAACCAGCCTCATCAATCACACCACGGCCGGCACTCACAACAATCTTCGCGCTTTCAAGATCGACTGCGTCGCTCTTACGCATTGAGTGCGAGGCAACATGCGTAAACGTGCGCGAAGAACCCGTGGCGCTCACGGCTTCAGTTTCTACTTCATTTGAAGAAATTTCGACAGGTTCAAAAGCACTTTGACGCACAGTGGCAACAACGGGCGTGACATCGATTCTCACGCTAGCTAGTAAGCTACCCGCATAGATATAGCGCTTAAAAGTATTTGGCGAAACGACTTCAGAAATCTCTGAAAGCGCTGGGACATTAAGTAGCGCTGCAACCCGTGGCATCACAGTCTTAGAAAAAACCGTCGCAGAAAAGAAAATGTGAGAGTATTCGCTATGGATTGAGGCCACAACTTCTGCCATATGTTCGGGTGCGGTTAGAGCATCAGCTGCCACACGCACGCGAGAAACGCCCGAAATGGTTTTTGCTTTTTCGAGAGCCTCTGCGTTTCCTTGCGGGAAAACCAATAAATCAACAGTTGAGCCCAGGGATAAAGATGCCCGAACAACAGAACGCGTCACAGCACCAAGAATTTCTGCGGGACTGCTCGCAACAACTAAAACACTCATTTGGCCTCCCGTACAATTTTCTTATCAGCAACAAGTCGAGAAATAAGTTCATCGACTGAACTTAGTTTTTGAGCGGCTCTTGCTTTACGTGGTTCTGTCACTTCAAGGATTTCTGTCTTACGCGCTAAATCAATCCCGAGGCTTTGAGCATCGATTGTTTCAATCGGTTTCTTTTTCGCACGCATCATGCTCGGTAACGTCACGTAACGCGGTTGCGCTAAACGTAAATCAGCAGAAACCACAGCGGGAAGCTCTCCTTTAAGCTCAGCTAAACCATCGTCGGTTTCAGAGCGAACCGTGATGGAATTGCCGTCGATTTCAATATGCGAAACGTGTGTCGCAATCGGGAAAGACAACAAGGCAGAAAGCATCTGGGAAACCTGATTGGCATCGTTATCGACGGCCTGTTTACCCAAAAGAATCAAATCGGGAGCTTCTTTCTCAGCAACTTTGGCAAGAATCTTCGCAATCGTAAAAGGTTCAACAATCGTATCAAGAACAACGTGAATGGCTCGATCGGCACCGATTGCTAAGGCGGTGCGAAGGGTATCGGCCGCTTTCGCCTCACCGACACTCACGGCAACGACTTCTGAGGCTTTCCCTCTCTCTTTTAATTGAACGGCTTCTTCGAGAGCAATCTCATCGAAGGGGTTCATACTCTTTTTAAGAGCGGTGGTTTCAACAGACTTCCCATCCGAACTCGGATGAACCTTCACGTTGCAGTCAACAACGCGCTTAACAGCAACCAAAACTTTCATAATGCAAAACGAAAAATAAGAGTCAAGAAACGTCTAAAAACAAATAGAACGCATCAAAAATAAGGAGTCGAATTATACGGGAGTCTCTCGTGGAACATTGACCGCTTTTCGCTCTAATTTCTTTTTTTTGTCCCGTTTCCCCTGTCTCGTTTTTGTTTAGTCTATTAAACAAAAT
>CAVJUW010000040.1:0-5848 GCA_963652725.1 Bacteroidaceae bacterium
GAAAAAGTTCGAGCGAGCACTGACAAAACAATTTGAAGTCTGTAGAATCCCATTTTCCTTGAAATAGCTTGCACGGTTAGCTCAGGGGTAGAGCATCGTCTTCACACGGCGGGGGTCACTGGTTCGAAACCAGTACCGTGCACCACAGTTCTCGAGCTATTTTTCCCTCTATTGAAAAGAACCTCTATGGATGAGGCTTTCTCTTTTTTCTTTCAAGGCGCTCTATCTCAATTCTGTTTTCCAGAAAATAAACGGGTATTACAACTTACGGCAAACGTATTTTCGATTGACATCGTTTCGTAACGAATCGGCGTTTTAAAATTCTATTGCGTCGCGGATTTAATCCCCACAACTTGCAGCGCGACTCATAAATCCTGCTAAAGCGTCGGCTTATGGCACCCATTGTTCGTTCAGCCTCGAGTCGCAACGCCCCGAGGTTTTTTCTTGAACGACAAATGGATGCGTTATGCCAAAAGCTTCAAAAGACTCTAAAGACCAAAAGGTATGTGAATCTCCCAAAAAAGAGAGCTCTTGGCTTTCGAGCCTCGGAATCTATGGTTATGGCGAAGAAGAGGTCCCGATTCTTGCAAGCCTTACCAATGCCTCTCCACTTCTTTTAATCGGTCCACACGGCACAGCAAAGAGCCTACTTCTTACGCGATTGGCTGAAGCTTTAGGACTTTGCTTTCGGCACTACAACGCAAGTCTCTTGTGTTTTGATGACCTCTTAGGATTTCCGCTTCCTAGCGAAGAAGGCGGCCTTAAATACGCTGAGACTCCTGCAACGGTTTGGCCGGCCGAGGCTGTTTTCTTCGATGAAATAAGCCGCTCTCGCCCTGAAGTGCAAAATAAACTTTTTCCGATTATTCATGAAAAGAAGGTTCAGGGGCTTTCTTTGACTCGGCTTCAATATCGGTGGGCTGCGATGAATCCCCCAGCGGATTTTGAAAAAGGGGAAGAAGCCGATTCTTACGCTGGTAGTGAACCACTCGATATCGCTCTCGCAGATCGCTTCGCTTTCATTGTTGAAACTCCTCTTTGGAAAGACTTTACCGAAGAAGAAAAGCGAGCCGTTTTAGTCGAAAACGAAAAGCCAATCCCTGAAAAAGTAATGCTTCGCACAAGAACCCTTGTAAAGGATTCTCGCTTTCTTTTAGCGAGTCAAAGTGAAACGCTCAGAGCCTCTGTGAGTGAATACATCTTGGCGCTCGAACCCCTTTTATCCCGCGCAGAAATCGTTTTGAGCCCTCGGCGCTTAAATATTCTTCATAAGAATATTTGCGCGGCAATCGCATCTAACATCGCCTTAGGTTCTCCTTTAAGCGACGCCGAGTGTGTGAAAAGAACGCTTTTTGCTTCCATCCCAAATGCAGCGTTTGGGCGCCCAGTCTCCTTTGTCAAACTGCAAGGAGCGCACAAAGAGGCCTTTGCGGCAGCAAAGCTTCAAAAGGATGATCCAATACGTGCCGTGCTTCTTGAGGTAGATCCCCTAAAGCGGCTTTCTCTTTTAAGCCACTACGAGGGCGTGAAAAAAGAAGAGGTAAGCCAAATTGCGATGGATGCTTTCACGGAGCTTCCTACTGGGGCTCGTGAAGCCGCTCTTGCAAGTTATGTTAATTCGGGATTACTCAATGCGCTTACCCCGGCGATTGCATCCAACCTTTGCGAGCAATACGGTCGCTTATTTGTTGCTCCATCGATTAATGAAACGATTTCTTCGAGTTCGGACCGAAAGAGTGCCTGGCAAAGCATTGTCCAAAAGATTTCGGCTTTAGATCCTGCTAAAGAAACGACAACGCTTATCTCCAATCTTTTAGCCGATTTGTGGGCAAGAAAGAAACTGACGCGTAGCGAAGACGTGGAAACGGTCTACGCGCATTTTTCTGAAACCGCCAAGCGCTTGGGGATCGCATGAACCGACTTCTTCATAACATGAGTACGCCCCCGAGTAGCGTCATCCGCTATGTGGGACCTAAGGGGCCGGTAAATGCAGCGGATGCCCTAAAAGAGGCAAAAGAAAATGGCACAGCGCTTTTTTTGTGTGTGCAAATTCCAAAGAGCTTACAAACGGTAAACGCCAAGAAGTTAAGTGCCGCGCTTTCGATCCCTGGCAAAACGAAAGAAGACATTGTCCACGCGATTGAGAAAAGAGCGCAAACACTTCCCTTTTTGGATGTGCAGCCCTTAGGGAGTTCAGAGGCTAAAGCCTTTTTACTTGTTGGGCTTGATTTACTCGCTATCGCCTCTCTTGCTACACAGTCCTCGGGCTTTGCGTGGTTTCGCACGAGGCATCCAGACCTCTTGCGGCTTAAAGATATTAATTGCCTCACTCTTTGCGTAAGGCCATCGAGCATCCCTTGCTTTTCCAAAATCTTCACAAGTCATGAAAACAACATCGTTAACTTCGAAAATCCTTGATGCGCTTCCGGCAGGAAACTACGCGTTTTGCGCTCTTTTAAAGCTGATGGATATCGTTGAAACCGAAACGGTTGCCACAGCCGCTGTTGAATGCCGAAAGTCGCCTCGTTTTCTTATTAATCCCGCTTTTGTCGATAGGAACGCCAACACAGCAGAAAAGCTTTTAATGCTCGTTCTTCATGAGCTCAATCACGTTTTATTGGGCCACACAACGCTTTTCCCGAACACAACGCCTGCCGATAACATCGTCTTTGATGCTGTGATTAATTCCATGCTTTGTCGCTTGTATCCCGATAAGGCACATACCTCGTTTTTCACGGACTTTTATTCGACGGAAATCTTTCCTGAGTGTCTTTTAAGACCGCCTAAAGGCTGGCCAAATCGTCCGCAGTGTCCTGAAGGATTAAAAAATCTTCCAAAGGGATTATCTGAACAGGCCTGGCGCGTTATGAAAGATCTTTACTCCTATGAGGGCGCGACTTATGACTCGGTTATGGCGCTTTTAAGGGGCTTGAAAGTAAGTGGAGAAGGTACGGCTCTTATTGGATCACATGGCAAAGAACTCAAACCCATATCGAATTGGGAGTCTGTGAATTCTGAGGTGTTTGAAGCGATTCGTCGGATTGTGGAAGACTGGGATATGCCACCAGACCCTTTAAGGGGGCGCTCTTGGAACGATGTGATGAATGAGTACTTTTTTCGTGTCAGAAAAGATCTTGCGCAAAAGAAGGCACTTGCAAAACTCATACGTTTAGTGGGACGTAAATCCAAAAATTATGAATCGCGAGAACGGGCAAAGACGCGCACTGAAACGCAATCTGCGATTGCCACGTCCGATAGACGGCACGCCGTGCAGCTTCTGTGTGGTTTTGATTCACTTTTGTATCGCGGTACCTCAGCTATTAAAGGGCGTAGCGACACATGCGTGAAGGTGCATCTATATATCGATGTCTCTGGCAGTATGGATGACTACATTCAAACGATTTATGGGGCAGCGCTTCTTTGTCGCGAGCACCTTGAACCACACGTGCATTTATTTTCAACGCAAGTGCATGACATCACATTAAGTCAATTAAAAGCCGGTGTTTGTAAGAGCACCTATGGCACAGACATTTCCTGTGTTGCAGAACACATTCGAAACCACCACATAAAAAACGCTGTTTTGATTACCGATGGTTATGTGGGGAAAGCCGGAGAGACCGATGCGCTCTCGCTAAGTGAAGTGAAGCTAGGAGTTGCCTACACCGCTTTCTCAACGAAAAAGGACTTAGGGCGCTTTGCCAATTTTTCAATCGATTTAGACTAGGAGAATAAGATGCAAAAAATTCGTGTTGCAGAATGGGTTTTCCCAGGGCACCCAGACAAATTGTCCGATGCCGTCGCTGATAGCATTGTCGAGCGCGCCGCTTTCTTAGAGACAGAGTCACTTGTTGGTGTAGAAGTGGCTGTCAATCGTGCGAATGTCACGGTCACAGGGCGCGTTGCAAGTCGGGGTTTTGATCAAATTGGTGCATCCAAGTTAGTAAGAGAGGTCTATAAGGAAGTCGGGTACGGCGCGGCGTGGAACCCCGCGCCAGAAGACCTACACGTCGCAGTTGACCTTTGCTTGGGAAATCTTCTTGAGGGCGAAGGGGAGTTTCGAAAGGTTTCCGATGATCAAACAATCAGCATCGGTTACGCCAATGCCATTGAGGCAACCAACCACCTTCCTCTTGAACACTATCTTGTTCGCAATATCGCTAAGCGCATTTATGAAGCGTCCAAACGAGAGGAGTCGCTTTTTCTTGGGCCAGACGGGAAGGTAATCGTTTATGTTGCCGAAGAAGAAAGAAACGGCCTAACGCAGTACGCACTCGCTGCCGTGAGCGCGTCTTTGCAGCAAGCCAATCCTGCGGCCCTTATTGAGCTCAATCGCTTTGTTCGCTCTTGTGTGAAAGCCGAGTGCGAGACGCTTTCTGCGAGTTTTCCTCAGTTTTCAGGTGTTGTTCCCGAAGCGATTGTTGTCAATGGCGCGGGCAATTTTGCCGTTGGCGGCCCCGAAGGCGACAATGGTTTATCAGGGAAGAAATTAGTGTGCGATGCCTATGGCCCGAGAGTGCCGATTGGAGGAGGCGCGTGGAGTGGAAAAGACTTTTTTAAAGCCGATCGAGCAGGCGGCCTCTTTGCTCGCAAGATTGCCAAGACTCTCGTTTTCATCGGAATGGCGAAAGAAGCGACAGTCACGCTTTCCTTTTTTCCAGGAGACGAAGAAGCACGCGTGCTTTCTGTTGTAAACGAAAAAGGAGAATCTCTTGATTGCAGAAAGATTCTTTCTTCGATGGATTTGACATTAGCGTACTCGGGAACGCACTTTGCTGTCTCAAATCTTAAGAATCTCGCTCGCTGGGGACACTTCTTTAATCCAGGACTTCCTTGGGAAACTTTTCAGATTCGTTAGGAGCCACTCGTGATATTTCCGCCTTGGGTTATTCTTCACATTCCGCACGATTCGGTCTATATCCCAGCCTCAGTTCGTAAGAGAATCCTTCTTACCGATGCTGAGCTCAATTGCGAGCTCTTGAAGATGACAGACTTTTGGACCTATGCGCTTTTTGGTAACGGTGTGCCTTTAAGTCAGATAGCGATGGCTCCTGTGAATCGCCTTGTTGTCGACGTTGAACGCTTTAGTGACGACAAGAAAGAGGTGATGGCAAGTCGCGGGATGGGTGTTATTTATACGATAACTTCAGAGAAAACTCTCTTAAGAGAAAAGCCCACACAAGAAGAAAAGGATAGATTGGTTTCCACTTGGTATGCGTCGCACCACGCACGCTTAACAAGCCTAGTCGATAGAGCCCTTGCGTTTTACGGGAAGGCACTCGTGCTTGATTGTCACAGTTTTGCCTCGAAAGCTTTACCGTATGAGGAAAACCCCGCTGGTGTTCGTCCTGAGATTTGCCTCGGAAAAGACGCCTTTCATACGCCTAAAGAATTGCTTAGCGAGGTGCGGCTCCGTTTGGAAAGAGCTGGATTTGATGTGGATATCGATTCCCCATTTTCCGGTGCCCTTACACCGATGAAGCACTATAGGAAAGACGCAAGAGTAAAGGCTCTTATGCTCGAAGTGCGACGCGATTTATATGAAGACGAAGATAGTGGTGCAATCCGAGGTGATTTTGGTGTTCTTTCGAAGACTTTGGTTCGTGCGCTTTCTCTAGCCTGATCTGGCAATCTCCAAATTTGGTAGTAAAAAACTGCCAAACTTGGTAGTAAAAAGCTGCCAAATTTGGTAATGGGGCACGAGAAAAATGCTAATTTCGATTATTAGTCAACAGATTTGGAGATTTTTTTTAAAACATAGAGCGGCAACGGACAGAGGGTCTAGTAGGGAGACGATAATGGATTGTTACGCATACATTTCAGATTGTCATGAAGCCAGCCATCAATGTTG
>CAVJUW010000040.1:5858-6535 GCA_963652725.1 Bacteroidaceae bacterium
TTTGGTAATGAGGCGCTGACTAAATTGTAAATTTGTTTTTAATCAATAGATTTTAAAAGAATGCTGACACAATATCGCCCTAGGATTGCAGACCGACTTCTTAAGCGGCAACTCGAAGCTATCGGTGCTGTTCTAATTGAAGGCCCAAAGCAGTGTGGGAAGACGACAACGTCTAAGCAAGTAGCTAAAAGCGTGCTTTTAATGGACGACCCCAATAGTGTGCGGCGCAATCTCTCATTGGCTAAGGTGCAGCCTTCTGTCTTGCTAGAAGGCGCCACGCCTCGCTTAATCGATGAGTGGCAGCTTGCTCCGAATCTTTGGGACGCTGTTCGTTTTGAGGTTGATAACCGTGGTAGGCCTGGACAATTCATTTTGACGGGTTCTGCCATCCCCGCGGACAGATCTCAGATTTTCCACACGGGCACAGGGCGATTTGCTTGGTTACGCATGAGACCCATGAGTCTTTTTGAATCTGGCGAATCTAATGGGGCAGTCAGTCTTCAGGATTTATTCTCGGGAAAGCACAATATTGGGGCAGTTAACAATCTTGATTTTGAAGAAGTTGCCTTTTTGTGTTGCAGAGGAGGTTGGCCCAATTCCTTGGATTTATCTCGAGAGGCGTCTTTGCTGCTAGTTCGCAATTATTTTGGTGCCGTGGTTCGAGAAGATGTTTCACG
>CAVJUW010000040.1:6545-13142 GCA_963652725.1 Bacteroidaceae bacterium
TTCACGCGCTGATGGTGTCAAGAGAGACCCAGAACGTATTGAGCAATTGTTGCGCTCTTACGCTCGCAATCAAGGTTCTCAAGTTTCGGTTTCCGTTCTGTGCCAAGATTTAAACCTTAATCCGAATGAAACGGTGAATCGTAAGACAGTGGACAGCGACCTCAAAGTGTTGCGCGAGATTTTTGTTATCGAAGATTTAGCGGCATGGAATCCTAACTTGCGCTCTAAAACGGCTGTTCGTAGTGCTCCAACACGTTACTTTGTTGATCCATCTTTGTGTGCTGTTGCGTTAGGAATTGGACCAAAGGACTTAGTTAATAACCCAGAAACTTTTGGATTTGTTTTCGAAACACTCTGCGTGCGAGACCTCAGAGTTTATGCAGATGTATTAGACGGTACTCTCTATCACTATCGCGATAGAAATGGTTTGGAATGTGACGCGGTTTTGCATTTGCGTAGTGGCGTGTATGGCCTAATAGAAATAAAACTTGGCGGAGACGACGCCATCGAGCACGGAGCTGAGACACTGAAAAAACTTGCGAGCAAAATCGATTCGGATCGAATGGGAACTCCTGCGTTTTTAATGCTGCTAACTGCTGTCGGAGAGTTTGCCTATCGCCGTGAAGACGGGGTGCTCGTTGTTCCGATTGGTTGCCTTAAAGATTAAATTCGGTTGTACAAAGTTTGTCCTTGCAAGAAAATAAAACAAAACCCAGAAGAGGGCGTCCTAAGAATTCTTGATGGCCTCGTTGTATACGCCTAGCATCGCTTCATCGAAGCAGCAAAAAGTGACGCTGATGGGATAGTCTTTATGAGATTGCGTCCAGCCTAAGACTGTTTCATAGGCAATAAGAGCGGCTTTGTCGGTCGGGAATCCATAGGCCCCTGTCGAAATCGCTGGAAACGCAATCGTATGTAAATCCATTTCTTTGGCTAGGTTTAACGAATTGCGATAGCAGTCAGCTAGATGTGTCTCAGGCTCTGGATCTGTGGCGTAAATGGGACCAACAGTGTGAATAACAAATAAGCTCGGAAGCTCGTAGGCATGGGTGATTTTTGCCTCTCCGGTTTTGCAGCCGCCAAGGCAACTACAGGCCATTTTGAGTTTCGGGCCTGCGGCTTTGTGAATGGCTCCGTCGACACCACCTCCGCCAAGCAGAGTTTTATTCGCGGCATTGACGATGGCATCACAGTTTAGCTTTGTGATATCTGCGATAAGCGCCTCAATGCGGGTCTCTTGCTTGACGCGTAATTTCAAGGCTTTGAGAATCTCTTCTTTTGTAAAGAAGCGATTATCAATCACAATCGCTTTGATTTCAGGATTGTCCTTAATTCCCTCCCAAACGGTAAAGAAGGGAAAGCTCACACAGGGTAAATCTGTTTTGGCTTGCCTGCAGGCCTTTAATCTTGTTTTGGCTGTTGTAAAGGAAAACAGAGCCCAATTATCAAGTCTAGGGTCAAGTTTTCCCATATAGAGCGTCGGAGACCCATCACTCCTTTTAGGCGCTTCATCATCTCGCAAAAAGAGCAAACGGGCTTTTTCGGAATACAGTTTCCCTAAAGCCTGTAAAAGCTTTTCATAATTTTCTTGGGCAGAATCTTTGAGATAGAGCTCAATGAGTTTTCCGAATTTCTCGGCAGACGAATTTGATGTTGCCATAAAGTGCTTTTCGCTTTTAAGGGGTCGATTTCAGTTTCTTTAGAGCATTCTTAGATCGCTTTCCGCCTCGCCCAAAAATCTCTTTTGTGATTTTGATTAAGGCGCTCGCTGATCTTGATAAATAGCGTCTCCTACTCCAGGCAATCGCAAGGCGTGTCAACAAAGCGTCTGGCCTTATTTCGTAGTAGCGCACTTTGTAGTGCGTTGTATCGGCAAGCGTACTTGGGACAAGGGCGCAACCGAGACCAGCCTCAACAAGAGTTGGAATGGAATTAATTGATTGTGCTTCAAGTGCAACGGTGGGCTCCACATGATATTTTTCACAGAGTGATGTGTAAAAATCATGAAAGACCTGACCGGCTTTAATGATGATAAACGTATCGTCAGCGAATTCTGTAAATCGCACAGATGGGTAACAGCCACCAGGGGGAATGGGACCTGTTTTCACTTCTTTGTGCGATTCTGGAACACATAAAAGCACACGTTCGGAAAATAAGGGTTCGTAGTCAAGATCGGCTGTGACGTTAGCCTCAAGAATTAGTGTGCAGTCAACGATTCCTTTTTCTGCGTAGTTCACCAATTCAGAAGAAATCCCTTCCAATAGATGAATCTTGATATCGGGGTAGCGCTCACGGTATACCGGAAGAACCTTTGAGAGAATGGAACTTGAGCGGTATTCTGTAGAGCCAATAAAAATCTCGCCACTATTCAATAGATGCTTATCGCAAAAAAACTGAGTGCGCTGCCTGCGGATTGCCTCAATCTTGGTTTCGGATTCAAGATAAAACTTGCCATCTTCGGTTAAGACCCAAGGTTGAGAAGAGCGATCGAAAAGATCAATAGAGTTTTCTTGTTCGATGCGACGAATGTATTGACTCAAAGACGGTTGCGAGACAAAGAGTTTTTTTGCGGCTTTTGTGATGCTTCCTGTTTCGACAATAGCTTCGATGTATTTAAGGGCAGTGCGGGCCATGACTAAGGCTTTTTCAAGGGGAGGATAATTCGCATCCGAGGGGACCTATAGAATGTATCCTATATTTTATTAGGAAAAAAAGTATTTGTCTAATGGGAAAAATCGGATTAAATTAAGGGCCAAGGCGAATTCGCTTTCCTTCACCTCCTTTTGTGGTCAGACAGTTTGAAGCCTCCATCCTTCTGAATAAGACCTCTTGCGAATTCGCCCTTTTTTGTATCTAGCCTTACTTTTTCCTCACTTTTCCTTCATTTTTCAGGGTAATTGGCAATCAATCTAAGTAGATTTATTTAGAGGCTCAGGAAATCTTGTCGGTTATACTCCTTTTTTTCAAGCTAGCTTATTTCAGACGCAGAGGCAACGCATGCAAGCGATTATTGATTTTCTTGGTGCAGTAAGCGGTTTCGTGTGGGGACCCGTGATGCTGTTCTTTTTGATTGGAACAGGCATCTACCTCACAATTGGGTTAAGAGGTTTCACATTTCGTCGTATTCCAACAGCGTTTCGTATGTTGCGTTGCGACTACAGCAAAGGTGGATCGAAAACAGGTGAGATTTCTGCCTTTAGCGCACTCATGACTGCGATGGCAGGCACCGTTGGCACGGGTTCGATTGTCGGCGTTGCGACCGCTTTGATGGCAGGTGGCCCAGGCGCCCTTTTTTGGATGTGGTGCACGGCTCTCGTTGGTATGGCAACGAAATTCTCGGAAATTACGCTTGCGATGCATTTTCGTGAGGTCTCGCCTGCGGGTAACGTTGTGGGCGGCGCGATGTACTACATTAAAAACGGACTCGGCCCCAAGTGGGTTTGGCTAGGAACCGCATTTGCCGTTTTCACAGGCATTGCCTGCTTTGGAACGGGCAATATGGTGCAATCCAATGCCATCTCTGGCGTCCTACATCAGTCTATGGGCATCCCAACTTGGGTTTCGGCTCTCATCCTTTTTGGTGTGATTGGTCTTGTGATTTTGGGTGGCGTTAAGCGTATCGGCTATGTTGCCTCTCGCGTTGTCCCCACGATGGTCGTTGTTTACATCGTCTCGGCAATCTTTGTTTTAGCTGCCCATTACGACTTAATTATCCCGACATTTAAGTTGGTCTTTGAGTGTGCGTTTAGCCCGTCGGCCGCCACGGGTGGCTTTGCGGGAGCGACCGTGATGATGGCCATTCGTTTTGGTATGGCTCGTGGCGTTTTCGCTAATGAGGCAGGTCTCGGTAGCGCTCCGATTGCGCACGCTACGGCGATGTCTTCTCCGGTGCGCCAAGGGACAATCGGCATGCTCGAAGTCTTTATCACGACCTTCTTTATTTGCACGATGACGGGACTGACGATCCTCATTACTGGGCAGTGGTGCGCCGTTGGAGCACAAGGAGCGTCGGTAACAGCAAACGCCTTTGAAATCGTCATGCCTGGATTTGGTAGCTACATTGTGGCGCTTTCCTTAACGTTCTTTGCCTTTACAACGATTCTCGGATGGTGTGTGTACGGGGAACGCGCTTGGATGTTCCTTTTTGGCGATAAGGCAATGAAGCCCTTCCGCGTTCTTTACACCTTAGCCGTTCCCGTAGGAGCCTTGGTGCAGCTTGATTTCGTGTGGCTTTTCTCGGACGTGATGAATGGCTTAATGGCCATCCCGAATTTGATTGCTGTCGCTTTATTAAGCCCCATTGTCTTTAAGCTTGCGCGCGAAGGCGAAAAGGCGCAGTTCTGGCTTCCTGACGCAGAAATTAACGTAAAGAAGTAAGCAAAAACGCTTTTCTTTTCAAAGAAAAACACTTCACACTGAAGGCTCCGATGTTTCGGGGCCTTTCGGTTATTTGGCCTCTTGAAAAGCCTTTTCTTTACCCCCATATAGAAAAAATCTTAGAAGTGAATTTGAGGAGTTTTTTCTCATGAGTGCACAAAAACATGGTTTTCAAACAGAAGTTGCCAAACTTTTGGACCTATTAGCGAATTCTTTATATTCGAATAAAGAGGTTTTCCTTCGTGAATTAATTTCCAATGCCTCTGACGCAATCGAGAAGTTGCGTTTCTTATCCTTGTCGGATGCGGAACTCACAAAAGATGATCCCCTATTTGCCATTCGCGTCAAAGCCGATAGCAAAGAAGGAACATTGACGATTTCCGATAACGGTATCGGTATGAGTCTTGCTGAGGCCAATGACCACTTGGGAACAATTGCAAAGTCGGGCACAGAAGAATTCTTTAAGAGCCTATCGGGCGACGCGGCTAAAGACGCGCAGTTAATCGGGCAATTTGGTGTGGGCTTTTACTCCTCCTTTATCGTCGCCGATCGCGTCACTGTCTTAACCCGTAAAGCGGGTTTACCTGAAAACGAGGGCGTGCGCTGGGAATCCACGGGAAACGGCGAATTTGAAAGTGAAAATACGCCTGTTAAGACGCGTGGCACTGAGATTATTTTGCACTTAAAGGCCGATGAAACGCGTTTCTTAGAAACGTGGACACTAAGAGAGGCGATCGAAAAGTATTCCGATCACATCGCCGTTCCCGTCTATCTTTGGGAAGAAAAGTACGAAGCGCCCAAAGATGGCGAGAAAGAAGACGAAAAGAAAGAACCCAAGTTCGAATACACCCAGGTCAATGAGGCTAAAGCACTTTGGACGTTAAATCCGCGTGAGGTTAAAGACGAGCAGTACAAGGAGTTCTATAAACACTTAACGCACGATTACAGTGATCCCCTGTGCTGGGCGCATAACAAGGTCGAAGGCGACTTGGAGTACACATCGCTACTTTTTATTCCTTCTGAAGCACCTTGGGATTTGTATTCAAGAGATGCGGTGCGCGGCTTAAAGCTTTTTGTTGAGCGTGTCTTCATTATGGATAAAGCCGAGGCCTTCTTGCCGAACTATCTACGCTTTGTGCGTGGCTTAGTTGATACGAATGCCTTACCCTTAAATGTCTCTCGTGAATTGCTGCAAGAAAGTGAGGCGGGTCGCAAACTAAAGAAGGCGCTTACCAAACGTTCGCTAGACATGATCGCCAAGTTAGCCGACGACAAAGAAAAGTATGCGAAATTCTGGGCGCAATTCGGCCGCGTCTTAAAAGAGGGGCCCGTTGAGGATTACGCGAACGCTGAAACTATTGCGAAACTTCTTCGCTTTGCTTCGACCAAAGACGATAGTGCCGCCCAGAGCGTTTCGCTTGCCGACTATGTTTCTCGGATGCCTGAGGGACAGAAAAAGATTTATTACCTCATTAGTTCAAGCTATCAGAACGCAAAGAGCTCTCCTTACCTTGAGTTATTGCGTAAGAAGGGTATCGAAGTTCTTTTGCTTTGGGATCGAATCGATGAGTGGATGGTGGGCCATTTGCGTGAATTCGAAGGTAAAGCCTTTGTGAGCGCTAGTGCCTCTGACCTTGAATTAGGCGACTTAGCCGATAAACCCGAAAAGAGCGAAGAAGAGAAGAAGGCAAGCGATAGTCTTATCGCCCGCATGAAGACCGCTCTCGGGACAAAAGTCAAAGACGTGCGCGTCTCAACGCGCCTCGTGGGAACACCGAGCTGTGTTGTTGCTGATGCTGGCCAATTCTTAACGCCTCAGATGAAGCGAATGTTAGAAGCGGCGGGGCAATCGGTTCCTGAAGATGAGTACATCTTGGAAATCGATCCGGAAAACGCGTTACTTAAGCGCGCCGCGACAGAAACCGATGAGACAAAATTTAAAGAATGGGCAGAACTTGTTTTCGAACAGGCTCTTCTTTCTGAACAGGGTAGCCTCAAAGACCCGAATGCATTCTTGCAACGCGTCAATCGCCTCTTAGCGCTTTAATAGCCTTCAAAAAAATTTCGCCCGAGAGAAATCTCGGGCGAAAGTGTTTTAAGAGCCTTAAGGTTATCTAAGAATCTCTTCGTAAAGAGCGCCATAGCGTGCCGCAGACTCATCCCATGAGAAGTTCTTTCGCATGGCACGAACGACAGCGTTTTGCCAGGCCTCAGGGTTTG
>CAVJUW010000041.1:0-11580 GCA_963652725.1 Bacteroidaceae bacterium
AATAGTCATTGGAAATTGGGTTAATGTCGCGCTTAGAGCCGTCTCTTATCCAATTGTCCTTAATCTGAGAAACCTTGGCCTCGAGATTAGCTTGCGTTAAATCAACTGTCCATAAGGCATAGCCACTTTGCACTAAGCCATTTAAATTGACGTTATCGGCAGAAATAAAGATACCTTCGCCTGCGATAATCCCACTTCTATCAGGATCAGGCACCTTTGCCGTATTACCCGTGTTATATGATGTGCCACCGTCATTTTTAATGTGATTAACGGCTTCTTCCCATAGCGTTTCAATCCCTCCGGCAACATCTTTAATCCCTGAGGTATAGGACTGCATCACAGAGCGTGTTGCAGAAAGACTGAGAGCCGTCGCTGCCGCAAGCCTTGAACCTGTACCACCTCCGACAAAAATATCACCGACAGCACTCACCGTGAGAGACCCAGCATCGTTGGCGACAACGCCATTAACAGTGATGGTATTGTCGGGCGTAATTTCCTTCACAAGAGTCGTACCATCACTCTTCGTTGCAGTCATCCTCACTTTGCCGCCTGAATACTTCGAAGTGATTTTTACCGTGGGATCTCCTGCCGTTGCCTGTGATACAACAGAGCCCGAGAATTGATCGGGTTTACTAGAAACGACTAAGCCATTGAGCGTAAGATTGCCGCCTTTTTCAAGAATGCGTACGTTCTCAACAGTAAGAGCCAAATTCGTTTGATTGTCAATCGTGATTGTTTCAGCAGCATTTGCAGTAATCGCACCAGCGCCCGTCACAGAGTCAGCTCGAAGGTTCACATCGCCACCAGCGACAGTAATACCACTGACCTTCACGACACCTCGCCAATCTTTTTCAATAAGAGAAACAAGTTTGTCTCCATCAAAGATAGCTAGACCCTGATCGATCATCTTTTGCTTAAGGATTTGAGCTTCTTTACTGTAGGAAAGAATAGCGGTGCCATCACCATCGTTTCCCCTAAAGTCTGCGATAAGATTCAACAGAGTCTCATAACGTGTTTTATACAGATTCGCAACCGATTCTTTACCATACGTTATCGTTCCGTCACTTAATTCGATTCCATCAATTGTCTCTTTTGCCTTATCTGAGGCACCGTTAATCTTATATTGCCCAGTCTCACCTGAGCTCGTGTCTTCAAACGAATATTGCCCGGATTGTGGATCGACAAGACCTGTTAAAGTAATAATAGATTTTGTTTGCGTTCCCGCCGTGAGTTTTCCATTAAGCACAATGGAATTAACTGGTTTAAAGGTTCCGACGCTCTTTTTGCCTTCAGCACTTGATGCAATACGAACAACCTTTGCGGCATCCTTACTCGATAAGAGTTCCCAGTAGCGCGAAATCTCGCTTAGGCTCCAGGTGCCAATATCGGCTGTTGCATCGATGCTTCGCACTGCAAGCACATCACCAGAAAGTGTTAAGCGATTCGTAAGGTTAAACGTATCCTCTAACTCGGATGTCGTTCCGCCAATTGACTTGGCGTAAGCGTGCGTGTAAACCGTAAAGTTAAAGTCTTCTTCATCTCCTGAGATATCACGCCCTGCGTAAAGGTTGACGTTGCCCGCACCCTCAATCGTTGATCCTTTGGCAGTTTTAACTTCATTGGTTTGGGTGATTTCATTGACTGATTTTGCCCCTGCTCCTCCGACGGCTGCGCCCTGCAAGTCGCCAATCGCATCGATGACTCGCGTTGATGAAGACGAAGCGGAAAGCGTCACTTCATAATCGCAATCAAGGTTCTTAAGTTTGGCGTTTTCTGCGACGTTGATTGTTGTATTTTCTGTGACTGTATTGTTGTTGTAAGCCGTAACACCAGCTGCAAGACCTGCGGTGCGGGCTCTGACGCGAAGCGTGCTATCCTCAATGGTTTGTGAAGCAATGTCTAAGTCGTTTTTCGCAGTGATTGTGGCATCTTTGGCAATGTTGACAGTCGTGTCTCGTGAAACAGCATTCTTACTTGTAGCGTTAGCGCCATTAATCACACCATAGACAGCACTGTCGACTGCGTAAGTTTTGCCTGAAACCGCACCCAAATCCACATAAGTAATAGCAGAGGCATAGATTGAGCCTTCGCTACTTGTCCAATTGCCAGAAATCGTAAGCGAATTTGTGCCAACCATTGTGTTTTCAAGCCGAGCCGACGAGCCTCCTAAAACAACGCCTTTTACATTCTCGGAAAGAAAATCGACTTTATGCGTACTTGCATTGGAAATTAAAACGCCTTCTTTGGCATCCCACGTCCCTGAAAGGTTGGAGACAACAGACGATGTGTCCTCATGGAGCGCTTGTGCAGCATTGGCTGATAGATCAATAAGAGTGCCGCCTGCCCCGTAAGCCTTTAGCGTACCTTCTTCGATGTTATCAACCTCAAGAACAAATAGTCCCAAATCATTTCCAGCCTTAGCTGAAGAAATGGTATTTGTCAGACTAGCATTGTGAATAACTTTGGCATAGCCGCAACCTTCACCAAGCGCACCACCCGTTCCCAAGTCGCTCACAACATCGTAGTAAGCGTACCCGTATTCACTGAGCGTCAGTGATGTCGTCTCATCATAGGTGTTCTTTGTTACAACAAGTTCGGTTGTCGTGCTGTTCTCAGCCAAGGCGCTGTTATCAACATACCCGATAGCAACGCTTGCACCATACGATTCAACTATGGCGCTAAGTCGTAAGGCATCGTCGGATGTGAGCTTTCCATCTACGTCATAGCAAGCCGCGCCCGAAGAAGCATTAAGAGTCACAAAAGAGGAATTAAGAGCGCTTTCTGTGACCGTAAGCGAGGTCTTTCCTGAGGCCTTTGTTGTTGACTCCAATATCCCCAGGTTAAGCACTGAGGCATAGCCCTGATAGGATTTTGTATATAAGTCGGCTTCGTTTAACGCGGCCACATTCAACTGATTGCCGCTTGAGCTAATCCCTGTCAACGTCACCGTAGTGTTACCCGTATCGGTAACCATGGCGCTAGTCCATTGGTGATTTAATGCTCCGCCCGTGCCTGCTCTAACTTCGGCGCGTCGCTCTGTCGAACGTGCTGCCAAAATATCGACATTGCCATCAATTGTGCTTGCACCCTTTGCTTCAATGCCAACCGAACTGCTGTCGTCGATATTGGCGACAATGCTTTCGCTAGAAAGTAACGCTACATCAAGACCAAAGGTATAGGCTTTGGCGTTTGAATTATCTTTAGCAAAGATATCAAATTCGCCATCGTTATCAAAATCGAACGTAACTTTGTCCAAAATAACGTTCGATCCACCTTGGATGTCAATATTGGCGAAGGCCGTAGAGCCTTCAATACCAGCGACTTTCCCTTGGTAGGCATCTAAATTTGTCTTCCCACCAATTTGGGTTCCAATTTGAGCCGCCTCGTCGGCTGCAATCGTCGAAGCAGAAATTGTTGTGGTGAGATTGCGTTTTTCTTGCAATGTGCCAACGGAGGCGACAAACTCCACTGCAGCAACACTATATTCACCGACCTTCAGTGTCTTTTGAGCCCAGCTTTCCGTATCTTCTTTCGCAACAATTGTGAGCGAGTCGGCTTTAATATTGCTACCGTTTACTTTGACGTGAGTGCCTCCGGTTTTAGAACCCTCGCTAGCAGAGGTAGCGGCCACTTTCAGTAAGTCTTCTTTTTCTTGGTCTGTGAGAGTCTTTCCAGCTCCCTTCTGAACTTGGCCGAGAATGCCTGGGCTATCCGAAGAACTTGCCGCGGCATACTTTTTCATATACGAACTAACAGTCTCATCTACGCCCGAGAGATTAGTTTTATTCTTGGCAAACGGATCGCCTCCAGCACCAACGATGGTACTTAGGACATTCGCGCCTAATGTTCCAAAAGCTCCCGAAACAAAGGTCGTATTCGCATCGATATCACGATTCTGCTTAGCTTCAATCGTGACTGTATCGCCCTTAATTGTGGAAGTCTCAACATCGGTTTGAGCTGTAGCTAAGAAGCGATTGACGACAACAAGCGTTCCTGCACTTCCGTAGACGGCACCAGTAATAGCGACATCGACAAGATCATACGTGTCTTCGCCTGCGCTACTTAATGTGATGCTTGGCGATGTTTTCCCATCGGCGGTTTCACTATCGAGTATGGGAACTTCAATTATTGCGCCATCAGTTGTGACCTTTGAGTCACCTTCGACTGTGTTAACAAGAATCGTTGCGGCAAGCGATCCATACTGTGCACCAGAAAGTTGTACGCCAATGCCTGAGTTTTCCGTGCGACGTAAAGAGCTCGCTGTCACAGAGTCCTGTGCATCAATCTTCGACTTCCCAAGATTTGTTATCGCATCGTTATTGTTATAGTTGACGATAACGTTGATGACACCAGCCCCGTACTGCGCGCCGCTAGCCATAACGGCAAGCGAATTTAAGCGTCCAAGATAGTCGGACTTGGCTTCAACATTCTTACCCGTGATTGTTGTCGCAGCTGTTTTCGAAATCTCTGTTTTCGCATCAGAAAGTTCTCGCGTGACATTAACTAGAATTCCACCTGCGCCGTACTGCGCGCCGCTAAGCGCAATGCCAAGAGAAGAAACACCTTCTTTGGACTCAGAACTCACTTTCACCTTATCAGTCGTTGAAGTAAGCGACCCGCCGTCGACCTCGGTTGTTGTTTCATGATTAGTAGTAGCAACGTTTGCGGCAATCGTTCCAGCCCCTTTACCCGCAAAAGCGCCAAGCATCAGTAAGTTATCAACATTAACGAAATTGCCAGATTCAATCGTGACTTCTTTCACAGCCTCTAGGCTTGAACTACTCACTGTCGTATTGGTTGAACCACCGTGGTAATTGACAGTGGCGCATCCAACACCAGCGCCAGTTCCAGCACCTGCGCCATTAATGACAAAAGACTTAAAGGTAGCTGTGCTTGTCGCTCCAACGCGAATACCCTGAATCGTTAAATCGTTGCGATGCTTTTCTAGGCTTGCCGCAACCGAAATATCGTTAACAATCTTATCGTTGATATGATCTTTATCAACAGCACCCTTAGCCGTTAAGGTCTTTGTGGGGGTGCCAGTTTGCTTAACTTCACTATGACTGACAAGAGCCTTAGTGTCGCCAAAGCGATCATTGACTAAGATCGAAAGACCACCTGCGCCTTCTTTTGCACCTGCGACACCTCCCGAGTAAGAGCCAATCACATCGTCGCTTTGCGCATCAACTGAGGCGGCTCCATCGATAAGGTCGACCTTGACATTACTGAGTTCTGCTTTGGTGTTGTCGGTTAATTTGTTGATGACAATAGAGCCCATAATGGCAATATCGCCCGAACCAGCGCCACCAATAGCGATGTTTTCTATATCGTTACTCGTTTTAGCGGCAACTTCAAGAGTTTTAGCCTTGATGCGACTTTCGTCGACCGCATCACGCACTAAAGAGGCGTTTGTCGTCGTTGCAATACGATTAACAGCGATACCAACTCCAAGACCTAAAGTATCGGCATAGGCCGCTGCAATTCCTAAGTTATAGACACCTGCCGTTTCAATGGCTTTAATACTTAATGCACCAAGGACCGCTGCCGAGTTGCTGTCAATGACAGTTCCGTCTGCTTTGAGCATCTCGGTTTTCAGGTTTTTCACTGTGGCTGTGGTTTCACGTTTTACTTCACCGACACCAGAAGCTCCCGAAAAGCCGACTTTTCCTTTAGAGACACCAGCAGCTAATACGAGCGTATGAACTTTATCCTTACCCTCGGCTTTTACGGTGAGGTCTCCTGCCGCCTTTCCTTCTGTCTTTTGGACCGTGATGTTACTGATATCGACCTTAGTTCCATCGCTCTTACCACGACCTGAAATCGAATAGGCCACGGCGCCCGAGGCTCCTGCCGTCTCACCACCGTAGGCAACGCCCCCGGCTAATGTCCAAAGGTTACTCGTGTCATCGGCTGTGAAGCTTGCCGTTGTAAAGTCCTTTAGTTTGAGGCCATCGACAGTAATCACAGACTCGTTTTTCACACGATTTACAGCAACAGAACCACCGAAAGCCAATTCTTTCGAGGCCTTGACATCAACAGAAACGCCCCAAGCGCGTGCATTATTGAGTGCTTTTGTTGTCAGTGTGGCAGTATTAAGAATAGAAGAATCCTCAACCGTAATTTCTGCTCGGTTGTTCGTATTCATAACAAGAACCGCCGCACCTAAGGCATCGCCTTTTTCACTGAGACTCAAGCCCACGTCTCCGGCAACATTCACAGTCGTTGCATCATTTCCTGACTCGATAGCAACTGTGTCGGCCGTAATAGATGACTTCTTGACTGTCGTTTTCGATTTTTGATCAACGTTAGAGACAATGAGGGATCCCGCTATAGCGATACTTTCATCTCCCGAAGGCGAAGCGGCAATACCCGTTGCAACAGCCACGCTTGTCGCATTCGATTCTGCACGCTGTGTGTAACTTCCCGTTTTTGTTCCTGCTGTTTCAGAGAATGTGGTTGATTCAACAGATGTTGTGAAACTATTGTCAATTTTGTTCACAAGAATCGCCGGGGCTCCAGAACCCTTTTCCGCACTCACTGCTGTAGAGACCACAACAGTTGTCTGGCGTAGACCGGTTTTCTTACCGAGTTCTGAGAGCTTTTGTCCTTTTTCTTTGGTCTGCCCTTTTTCGGTTTGGAAAACGACTTCTTTGTAAAAGTCTGCGTTATCGAGTTCTGAACTCACACTATCGGCCGCTTTGGATTCAGCGGTCCAATCCGATAACTTCGTAAATTCTGAGGACTCATCATCGGTAATACCCATAGCAAGAATGCGCGTTTGTGCGCCATCGGTTAGGGTAATCGTAGAGTTGCTGACTTCGGCATTTACCGTATTAATAAACTTCGTTGCCGCAGCCGAGCCTGTAAAGGAGGTCGCTGATTCTCCTGTTGTGACATTCACACCCACGGCCGTTGTCACTTGACTGACATTCGTGAGTGCTCGAAGGTCAAACTTATTGGCCTTAACTAGAGTCAGACTCTTGGCCGTACTTTGAACTGTGTTATTGATTTCGGCATACGCTACAAGAAGTCCCACAGAGCGTGACGAATCTTTGTCGTTTTCCTGTAGAGAAAGTCCAAGACCCGTTCCTCCAGAAACCTGTGTCTCGCCATTCCATGCGGCTTGATCCCACGAGAGTTCTTTTGTGCTCTTTTGTGTGACAGAACTCACGTCCGCTTTAACTGTATTATCCAAAATGTTGACGCTTAAACTAGCATCAAAGGAATATTGGTCTCCTCCATCTTCTGAGGCAGTTGAGGCAATACCCGCAGAGAGCCCCTCGGCGATAATAGTCCCGTCGTTAACAGCACGAATCGTGACACTTTCAATGCCGCTCGTATCGTTTCCGAGAGAAATACCTGTTTTCTTAAGGCCTTCGCTGATTGTGACGCAATTTGTCAAAGTGCCTGAGTTAATGGCAAAAGCGCCTCCTACCCCTGCCGAAGACGAAGTCTGCGCATCATCTTTTTTAACATAACTTATGGCTACACCACCAGCCCATGCCCCAATCCATTTGTCCGTAACCGCTTCGACATTTAACTTCGCAGTCGCAATCGTGAAATCATCGGCAGCAATTGTGACCTTGTTTTCCAAATTCACGCTGTTCCATGCAGCGCTTGCGGCCATTCCAATCTGAAAATGTTTTTCTTGCACTTCCTCTAAGAGATCAGAATTACCCTCGCCAATATCGGCATTGCCCTCGCTGTCAACCATGTTTTGTTCGTTGACATCGGGCTGCTCTCCCTCTTGAGGATTATCTAGATTTTCGTTTCCTTCTGAGTTTTTCTTAAAAGTATCCCTGATACTGCGCCCGACACTCTTTCCCTGTCCATAAGCTGAAGTAAATAGGTTTTCTACGGCCCCCGAGGCCATATCTGCGCCTATTTGAAAGGCCCCTTTGACGCCGTTACCTAATTCGCGGAAGAATTCTTTGACTTTCGTCATCGCAGAATCCGGATCCTCAGGTTCTTCAGGCGCTGGAGGATCTTTTGGTTTTTCTGGGCTTGTTCCTGATGTACTAATGCCTCCTGAAACACCAATAGCGTTAAGCGTCGTATCTTGACGAGCAGAGATGTCTACACCCCAGCTGCTTTTATCCGTGCTTTTTGCTTCGATTAAACCCGAGATAGTCGTGTACTTATCGGTATCCTTCTCTTTATCGAGGATATCATTGTCTTCGATAGAAAGATTGTTCTTAAAGTCAATCAAGTTTAGAGCAAGAGAGGCTCCCACATTATTCGAGGGTTCACCGCCAGTACCTGCAGAAACTGTTCCTACAATGGTTTGGCTGTTATCCTTGCGATTGGCCTGTAATGTCACGCTTCCGCCACTGATTGTGGTTTCATCATCAATACTTAATAGATTTACGCCTGTGGAAATGACCGCACCGACATTGGCCGAGATTCCAAAACTTCCCTTGCTCACATCAGCGCTTGCACCAATCGTAATATTTTCAATGCGATCGTTAGTAGCGACTTTCACTGCGCCTTTTCCAGTGAGATCTTCTAATCGCGCTCCCTCACGAATTCTGACAACGTTATTTGTATTAAGTATCTGAACAAGAACCCCTGCTCCAAACGAACTCGAATCGTCAGGCAATACAAGGGAAACCCCTTTTATGGATTTAAGATGCCCTGTTAAGGCGACAGATTCGTTAGTGCTTTCGCCTGTAACATGGATCCAGCCCGCTTGTGTAGCTCCTGCAGTTCCCGAATAAAGCTGCGCTCCCTTACCGATGGTTAGATTCGATGAGACCTTATTGGTCAAAAGACCAAGAGAACCTCCGAATTCCACTTTCCCTGCGTCTGCTAATCCAGAAGAAGTCACATAACTATTGACATAGCTATCCAATTGCACAAATTGGGCTGCGTGCGTAATAACCGCTTTAATCGTATCGAACGAACCAAAAAACGCCTGAGCGTTTTCGAATGCTTGTCCGAGTCGGGTCCATAAATCACCCGAATACTTTGTAAAAGTTTCAACCGTTATGCCTTCAGCCTTATTTGCTTTGTCCAAAGCCTCGATTGCCTTATCAACCTCTTCCCAACCCTCTTCACTTTTTGTGTGGTAGGTATAAATGTCTTTGAGGGTTCGAGCACTCTCGAGCAAATCCTCAATCATGGCCTTAACACGGTTGTAACTAATATCTGCTTTGTTAGTAACCGTCAAAGTACCTGCTGTTGAGGCCACTGTAACGTCGTCACCGATGGTAAGGTTCGAAGTCACTGTCTCCTTCTCTTTGGGTAAAGAGATTAAAAGACCAATGGCACCCGCAACCTCTACCTCTCCTTCTTGATCCCCATCTCCCGATTTTTTTCCGCTGCTTTGTGAATAAACCGTGTAGTGGTGATCGAATTTTTCCGATACTGACTCAATCGTTACGTTGCCCGCTGCTTTAAGGGTCTTCCCAGGAGCATTAATCGTAAGCGTCGAAGATTGCGTACCCTTAATCACACCAACGGTGCCACCCACTTTGAATGACTGTGCTTTGAATTGATGGTGTGCCTCAGAGGCGGCTGAATCCATCAATCCAGAAACGACTCCCTCCGAAAAGTCTTTTAGCATGTAATCGACTTTAGCGAGATACCAATCAATAGTTCCTGATTCCGTTTGAGCATACATGCTTTCACGCTCTGTTGTGTTTCGTGAAGCGATGGTAAGAGACTTCGCAATTTCGCCTTCAAACCCAGTGTTTAGCGTTAGTGTCGAAGAAGTGTTGTGCTCGGTATAGTTAAGAGCGATTGCGCCATAGGCCTCCCTTTCGAGTGAGGCAATAGCTGACGTATCCACGCGACTTGTACGTTCAGAGGTAATCGATACATCACCTCCAGTGCTCTCTGTTGCTTTTTTATTAAGTTTTATTCTCGCCGTATTCGATACATTGACATCGCTTTTGCCTTCAAACTTGGCATAGGTAAAAGCCGCATGCCCAGGATTACTATCGGTTGAAAGAAGATGCGACGCCGAGGACTCAACCTTGCCATTGAGAGTATCTTTTGCTGCGATTGTTAAGTCACCGCTTGTTTCAAGAGAACCATTAATAACAACGCTCGCTTGTGAATCGATAAAAGCAATAAGAGCGGCAAAGGCAGGGATTTTTTCTGATATCTCTAACTTTAAAAGTTGAACAGGAGAAAACTCTGCACCAAGGCTCAGGTACGTATCCGATAAAGCATTGATTTTGAGGTTGCCTAACGCAGTGATTGTGGCATCTTTGGTCACTGTCACGGAGGCTACGCTCGTTAGACTGCCGTACGCAATATCTTCATTTATTCCAGTTGTCGAACCAAGTATTTCTAAAGATATCTTCTTAATTATTTGAAATATCCCACCTTGGTCAACTTCGTTACTCGCCTTAGCGACTAAACCAACGTCCTTATCAGCCGAAATCTTTCCTGAGACATCGATAGTCGATTTAATTGTGGCAACCGCACTTTTATCAGCCGTCTTAAAAACATAAGAACCATCTGCTCTTGTGTCATCAAACGTGCCGTTTCCAGCCAAGGCGATGGCAGCTACACTACCGCGCGACTGAACATTACCTGCGATATTAACTTTGGCTTCAATCGACGAAGAATCTTTGGTATCAGTCCGAGCGAAAAGAAGGATGTCACCAGACCCATCCGTTGTTTCTTTCGCTTCGAGTGTGCCATCAACACCAGCGGAAGCTGTAATCCCAGAAGCGTCAGAAATATTGACGAGATTTTTAAAGTCTTCAACCGCGCGTTTATTCGTGAGTGTCGCTTTAGAACCAATTTCAATCTTTGAAGCAGCTAAAACAATGCGATTGCCGACATTGATGCTACCGTTAACCGTGATAACTCCAGAACGGTTTAGCGGAACCATCCCGCTTTGCATCTTATTAAGAAGCGCACTATCGACCTTAGAAAGGCTACCAGTCCATTCATCAAACGCACTCTCTGTCGTTACAACTGCCGTGAGACTCCCGGCGTTAATAACGCCTGTTGCCCCAACGGTCATTCCTGAAGGCGTGACAAAGAAAAGATTACCTCCGACCTTGCTCCCTTTAAGGGAATTGACCGTTCCGTCAATACTGATTGAATCATTAACAAAGTTCACAAGGTTATTAGCTTTGTCAGGAACAATAAGATTGGCAATGTCGCCTTTTGTAACAGTGAAAGCCCCGAATTTATTGATGCCAATGCCTTTATTGTTGGCCGTATCCCCCTGAATTTGAGTTGTCGTGATTTTTGTAAGATTGCCCGTTGTCTGGATTGTTGTTTTATTCCAACCTGAGGCCGAGGTGATATTGGAAGCAAAGGCTGAGTCAAAAGGTAAAGGCAAAAGCGTTAAAAGAGCCGCCCCCAGGGCAATCGATTCGTTTTTTGCCTTACGACGAGAACGTTGTATTTCGTTTGTGACAACGAAACGCTTGAGGGTTTTATTCCAAAAAACTTTAAAAATTCGATTCATACTTTCACCTCTTTGAAAAGCCACCCCAAAGCTTTTCGCTTACCAAATAATCGATGCTGTTATGTCACCGCGGATGCGGTCTGCTTTGCCACTAGTACCTAAATTGCGCTTTAACGGGAAAGCCAATGTGGCATTCATGTAGGCCC
>CAVJUW010000042.1:0-11470 GCA_963652725.1 Bacteroidaceae bacterium
GAGCAAAGAACGGCGTCGGTTGCATCAATGCCGATTACATCTTCGATTTCTTCTGCGGCAGTAACGGGGTCTGCGCTAGCCAAGTCCATCTTATTTAAAACAGGAAGCACTGTGACACCAAGATCGATTGCCGTGTAGCAATTGGCTACCGTCTGTGCCTCAACGCCTTGAGTGGCATCAACCACTAAAAGAGCGCCTTCGCACGCAGAAAGCGAGCGACTTACCTCATAGGAAAAGTCAACGTGCCCTGGGGTATCGATAAGGTTTAACTTATAGGTCTTACCGTCTTTGGCTTTGTAGTGAAGGCTTGCGGTCTGAGCCTTAATCGTGATGCCACGCTCACGCTCAAGATCCATACTATCGAGCACCTGCTCGCTCATCTCGCGGCCAGAAAGCCCTCCGCAGCGTTCAATAAGACGGTCGGCCAAGGTCGATTTACCGTGGTCGATGTGGGCAATAATTGAGAAATTACGAATGTTGTCCATTACCAAAAAGCGCTCTTTTTAGACTAAGAGCGTCGTATCAATTGCTATCGGAAAGGACTCGCGCGAAAAGACAGAAATAGCGGGTATCCGCTCGCGCCAAGCCTCCTAGTTAATTCACGCGAAATTCTATCATGGGGCATGTGATGAAAATGGCTTTCTTACATATGTCGTTACGCTTTAAAAGCTCTTCTTTTTATAGGGAAACTCCACGCAAGAAATGAACTTCGATTAGACTTAGCGCCTCAAATAGATAGAGGAAACGAGATACCTATGGCACGACGCCTTTTTAAGCTTGATACAACGCCTGAAACACTCACAGCCGAAAGCCGTGAGCTACTTAACCTTGCGTACAGGGCAGCCGACTCAAGCTCAAACGTTGAAGACCGATTAGTGGCTGAAAAAATCGAAGCGCTTTGCAATGAGGCGCTTTCCCGCGGCATGGATTCCGATATTGAGGCCGCTCTCGCATTACTAAAAACCGAAGAAGGCACACAATACGATGACCTTCTCGCGCTTGCCGAAGGGTGCGCTGAGTTTTTTGTCGATAAAGAAGGCGCTCACCTTCTCGTTCTGATCCCCGTTCTTGCTTGGAGCCGCTACAAGATTCCTTTCGGGAAAATGCCTGAGACCCTCACAAAAGAAATCGCCAAGCTTTATAAAGCCTCTTTTTTAAATTCTCATGCACGAGTTTGTGTTGGCAACTGCTTAATTGCCGCTGAACACATCCCCGAGCGATTAACGGATGTAAGAGCGCTTTTAACTAAGCTTACAAGAGAAAAGAAAGAGGCCTCTCTTGCCGATATCTCGTACCTACTTACAGCCGACCCAGCAGACGATTTTTCTGATGTGCGCTACATCGCTCTTAGCGTCTCAGCTCAAGGCGCTTCTCATTTGTTTGACGCTTTTAATCTTGATCGCATTACAAAGGCGCACCGCTTAATGGAGTTTTCTCTTAAGGCACAAAGCGCACTGCGTGAATTTATGACGGGATCGATGATTGAAGTGCAAGCGCCCGCTGCCTTTTTTACCGCCTGGCGCCAAGCGGCTGCCTCCGAGCGACTCTTTTCTTTAAAGGCACTCGTCAAATACGTTTGCATTGAGAAAATCACACCAGAAAAGTTGATTGCCACAACGGCTATTTTCTCGAACTTATCGCAAGAAAATACGGGCCCAGAGCAGCAACCTGAAGTTAGGATTGGCCTATCCTTAACTTTTGATGCCAATCGCATTATCGCTGGCGTTGTCTGGCCCTGTGAGGCCACAGAATTAGAGATTGCGCAAGGCTTTGCCAAAGAAGTCTTAACTCTAGAAGGGATTAAAACCGTGGTAGCTCACGACCAGCTTTTCCCGCTTGAGTGGTGCGAGCAGTGTGGTGCGCCTTTGTACGCAAATCCTGAAGGCAATGTCACCCACGTAGAAAAGCCCAACATCCCCTTAACTGACGTTAACTTCAAGCCCACATTAAATTAAGCCGCAAGACTTATTGCACGGCTCAAATTCACTTTTCCCTCTTCCCAGAATATGAAAACCCCCGAGAGAAAACCTACTCGGGGGTTCGGGACTAAAACGGTTTAACCGTTAGAGTTCGCCCATGAGCCACTTCATCGGGATGATCGAGATCTTCGGGAAGACCGTGAGAACGAGCAACACGATAACTTCCGTAATAAGGAACGGGATCAACTTGACGATTAACTCGACGAACTTGATGTTACCGATACCGCACACGACGTACAAAATCGTTCCAACCGGAGGCGTGATAACGCCGATACCGAGGTTAAGAATAAAGATGAGGCCGAAGTAGTACGGGTCGATACCAGCACGAAGAATCAACGGGTAAAGCACTGGTGCGAAAATCAACACGTTCGGTGTCAAGTCCATGACCATACCAATCAAGAACACGAAGAGGTTGATGACGAGCATGAGCATGAGCGGGCTGTGCAGGAGCGGCTCAAAGAGCCAAACGATCTGCTGCGGAATCTGAGCCATCGTAATGAAGAAGCCCACCGCGGAAGCGCCCGTAACGATCAACATCACGGCCGCTGTCGTACGAGCCGAGCGAGCGGAGACTTCCAAAAGGTCCCAGACCTTCATTTCACGATAATACAGTAAGCACACGATAATCGCGTACACAGCAGCGAACGCACCACCTTCAGTCGGCGTGAACACGCCAAAACGAATACCACCAAGGAGAAGTACGGGGAGCAAGAAAGCTGGCCACGCGTCAAGGCAAATCTTGATCTTTTCTTCACGGGTGAAGGTAATCGTTTCGTTGTAGCCGTCTTTGCGGACGATGAAGTACCAGCAAACGCACAAGGCTAAACCAATGAAGATGCCAGGGAACAAACCAATCATGAAGAGCTTCGTAATCGAGAGCCCACCAACGGTTGCGCCCAACATAATGAAGTTAGTCGAAGGCGGAATAATCGGTCCAATAATAGCGCCAGAGGCGATAACCGCACCCGCACGACCTGGGTTGTACCCAACGTTCTTCATCATCGGAAGAAGCAGACCACCGATAGCCGCTGCTTCAGCAACAGACGACCCCATCAAGCCAGCGAAGATGATCGAGGCGACGATAGCGGCATAACCTAAACCACCGCGGACGTGACCAATCATAAGCTGAGCCATCTGCACGACGCGGTAGCTCAAGCCACCTTCTGTCATGATTTCACCGGCGAAGATAAAGAACGGGATGGCCATCAAGGGATAGTTATCCGCTGCGTCGACCATCGAAGAAGCAATCATCATCGGGTCCCACAATCCGGCGTGAGCCATCAACACGAGGGCGCACAGGATTAACACGATACAAATGGGAACACCGATAACAAGGAATCCAAAGAGGGAGGCTAAAAATAGAAACAGTTCCATAAATCTCTCTCCTTAGAGCGAATTGCTCGTATCGGGCATGTCCGGGATTTCTTTCTTTTCTTTAGGAGCGTAATCGCTCATCGGACGTTTCCATTCATTCCAGAGGTCACGGAGCAAGATGATTACAGCGCAGAAGGCCATAATGGGAACTGGTCCATTGACAACTGTCATGTTTAAGTTAGTCGACACTGTGTAGGTGTCGTACGTTGTCATAACGTGGTAGATGCCACCTTCGAGCAGAATCGCCATCGCGTAAACCGAGAACACAATCGCAATAAGGTTCACATAACGACGAGCTTTGCCGTGCAAAAGATCGACAAAGAGGTCAACAGCGATATGACGACGACGGTAGAAAGCTTCAATACCACCGAAGAACGTAATGTACATGAAGAGATAGCGAGACCACTCTTCACTCGGAGCGTAGGAAGAACGGAACACATAACGCAAGAAGGCGTTATAGAACACGAGTCCGATCATCCCTAAAAACACGACAGCGCAGAAAAGTTCGAAGAGCTTCTCCGCCCAGTGTTTCTTATGTTGGGTGTTTGACATCGATAAGTCCCTTGAAAAACTGGATATCTCAACGGAAGGGCTTTGCACCCTTCCGTTTCGTTACAACGGTGAACCGCTAGTATTACTTGGCAGCCTTGTACTTGTTGGCCGAGTCAATAATACGCTGCGCATTCGGGGCGTACTGGTTGGACTTCGGATCCGTGAACATCGTCCAGGTCTTCATACCAGCCTGCTGCACGTGAGCGAGGAATTCAGGCGACGGCTCAGAGACCTTACCACCGTGGCTTTCAATGGTCTTGATAGCCTTGGCGTCAACTTCTTCGGCGAGCTTCCAAACGTCTTCAGCAGCGAGGTAAGCGGCCTTCTTGACCCATTCCTGATTCTGCTTGTCGAGTTTGTTGAAGAACTTCTCGTTGATGAACAAGCAGTGGATAACGAGGATGTGACCCGTCTTTGTAATGTAGGGGGCCTTTTCGTACATCTTCTGTGTTTCGATATCAGAGAAGGGGCTGTCGCCGCCGTCGATAACGCCCTGGTCAAGAGCGGACGGAACTTCAGCGGAAGCCATCGGCTGGCCAGACAAACCGCAGTTCTTAACGAACGTCATGTAAAGCGGGATGTTGGGCGAGCGCATACGCCAGCCTTGCACTTCAGCAACGCTTGTAATCGGCTTTGTGGAATAGAAGTGACGGAAGCCAAGTGGGAAGGCGTTCAATGTAATCAAACCAGACTTCTTTGTGAAGCCTTCGTTAATGATCTTGAACGTTTCGCCATTCATCGCGCGGTGAGCGTGTTCATAGCTTTCGTACAACATCGGGGTTTCAAGCATAGCCATAGCAGGCAAGAACTGAGAAACCTGTGTGCCTGTTGCGCACATCTGAATCACACCACGGCGTGTATCGGCAATGTACTTGTTTTCCTTGCCGAGCATGGAGTTCGGATAAACCTGAACATCATACTTGTTGCCAGAAAGTTGGTTGAGATACTTACCGAAGAGATACATACCCTGTGTTTCGGGTTCGCCTTCGGGTTTCATACCGGCGATCTTAATCACGACCTTGCCCGATGCTGCAAGCACAGGCGCTGTTGCACCAACCAAAAGTCCGAGGGCGCAAACAGAGAGAACGAGACGCTTCATGGTGGATTCCTCCAATTAGTTTTAGTAAAAGCGTTGAACTTGATACAGCAGGGTTTCCCCTAAGAAGGTTTCCCTACTGAGATATACGTATATCTGAGGGGAAATTAACACTTTGTAACGGGTTTTGCAAGACATTTTTTACCTTAGACGTTCGGACTAGTTCTTTCGGTGGAGCAAGAGTCTTGTATTTTTTAGAAAAAACGCATTTGCTGAGCTTTTTTGCGCTAAACCCTAAGGCGCTCTGAATTGGACAGCGCTTTTTCATTTCGTTACGATTCTCATGAATTTTTAAGTCACTCTTATCTAAACATTTTCTCTTATCTTAAGGTGCGCCAATGCTTAGGAAACGCTGTATGGTTTTCGATATGGACGGAACCGTTTACCTTGGTCCCGTACCGATTGAAGGAACTGTGAACTTTATTAAAAAGAACTGGGGAAAAATCGATTTCCAGTTCCTTAGCAATAACACATCGAAGTCGCCGATGACCTACGTCAAAAGGCTTAATGCGATGGGAATACCCGCGACTCTCGAGCAGATCTTGACTCCGATTACGCCTCTTATTCACTACCTAAAGAAAACAGGCATCAAAAAGGCCTACCTTGTAGGCAATCACGACTTCGTTGGCTGCATGAAAGAGAGAATGCCTGAATTAGAAAATACGGCAGATGGCGCTGAGGCTGTGATTCTGGCCTACGACACGGAACTTACCTACGAAAAGATTAAAACCTCAGCGCTTTTGCTTCTTAACAAGAACGTTGAATTCTTGGCTACGCACCCAGACTTTGTTTGCCCAACGGATGCGGGTCCTTTACCTGACATTGGTAGCTTTATCCGCATGTATGAAGCCGCCACTGGCCGCTCCCCACAGCGAATCTTTGGTAAACCGTGCACTGAAGTTTTAGAGCCCGTTCTTGCCAAATACGAGCGTAAAGACGTCTGTATGGTAGGCGATCGATTGATGACAGATAAGGTTTTGGGCGAAAACGCAGGTATCGACTTTATTTTGGTTCTCTCAGGAGAAACCACAGAAGCCGATTTACCGAAAGTGCGTGATCAGGAATTCCGTAAGAAGATGCGGCGCCTTTTTCACATCGGGCCCAAGGAGAACCGTCTACCGCAAAAGACCTATATCCTCCCGCATTTAGGAGAACTCGTTTTTGAGGACGATAAATAAAAAGAGTTTACCCGAAGACACCCTAGCAAAAGGAGGGAGATGAACTACTCCTTTTGGCTAGTCTATCTAGGTAGATTCTGCTAAACTCGCCCTCGTCTACGCCTATGACAATAGGCGAAACATTAGAAATTTGAAAAAGCTTTAATTCTTGTTTGTTTTAATCACTGGAAAAAATAACATGATGAAAGAACTGAAACCCCTTGACCGTAAGGCCATGTTTGCCGAGATTGACTCCGGCAAGGAATTTGACATCGTCATTATCGGTGGCGGCGCCTCTGGTCTCGGCGTGGCAGTCGATGCCTCAAGCCAAGGCTACTCTGTTTGCTTGGTCGATGCGCAAGACTTCGCCGAGGGCACGAGCTCTCGCTCAACAAAACTGATTCACGGTGGTGTTCGCTACATGCAGAACCCGCACGATTGGGGTCTGGTTTTCGAAGCGCTTCGCGAACGCGAATTGCTCTTGAAGCTCGTTCCCAACCTCGTTCATAAGAACCCGTTCATTTTGCCGTGCTATCGCTGGTACGAAAAGGCCTTCTACGGTGCGGGTCTTACCGTCTACACCCTGATGGCGAAATTTAGCTCGGGCGATGCGGGCTCCTTATCGATTCTCTCGAAAGAAAAGACTCTCGAACTCTTGCCTGGCATTAAGGCTGAAGGCCTTTATGGTGGCGTGCGCTTTTATGATGCGCAGTTCGATGATGCCCGTATGGCGATTGCTTTGATGCAGACGGCTGTGGCTCATGGTGCCGTGTGCTTAAACTACGCAGCTTGCGCTGGTTTCAATCACACCGAAGAAAAGATTGATTCCATGATCGTCGAAGATAAGGAAACAGGCGAAAAGCACACCGTTAAAGGCAAGATGTTCTTTAACTGCGCAGGTCCTTGGGTTGATGAGATCCGCAAGATGACAGGTAAGACCGATGTCAAGCCCTTAGTCAAAGCCGCCCGTGGCTCTCACATCATCCTTAACCTTAAGAAGTTTGGCAACCCGAAGGAAGGTATGTTCATTCCGAAGACTTCCGACGGCCGCGTCTTGTTCTGCTTACCGTGGCACGACATGCTCGAAGTCGGTACAACCGATCTTCCTGAACCCGTTCCCGTTAACATGGATCCGAAGATCAGCGACGAAGAAATCGACTTCATGATCGCTAACTGCAACAACTACTTGAAGACCAAGGTGACACGCGAAGACATCCTCTCGACATTCGTCGGTGTGCGTCCGCTTTACACGCCAGCGGCGGCTTCCGCTAACGGCGGTAAGACCGCGAAGGTCTCTCGCGAACACGCCATTATTCCTGAGTTTGGCAACATGCTCACAATCACTGGCGGCAAGTGGACAGCCTATCGCAACATGGCAGAACACGCCATGAAGGTTGCTGCTGAAAAGGGTCTTATCCCCTCTTCGAAGACAATCACGACAACGTTGCCGCTTACTGTTGATACAGCCTTTGATCCTGAAGCGCTTGAAATCCGCGCTGAACACGCTGAAAACGTCGCCGACGTCGTTGATGATGTCGTCGCCTACGCCGTGCGTCAGGTTCAGGTAAGTGGCGCTCGTAACGCCGAAGACGTCTTGTTCCGCCGTCTGCGCTTAGGCCAGATGAACGACAAGCGTACCGAAGAGCTTCGTAAGCCTGTGCAGGCTGCTATCGATAAGGAATTAAAGAAGGCAAAGTAATCATTCGCCTCTTTCCTTAATCGAGGAGAAAAGCCGATTTCCTTTTTGGAGGTCGGCTTTTTTGTGTGCCTTAACGTTTGAGGCCTTTCTCGGCACTAGCCTATGCTTTCCAAATAGCGATTAGCCGCACGTAAAGGTCCCGCAAAGGCAATTAAGCCTCGCGGGATACACGAGGCTTACTGATTGGATGATTACGCCTTGGCGTTAGAAATAAAGCTTACGACGTTCGCTTTTCGGTTCACAGCTCACGTGCACGCCTAAGCGCTTATAGAGCTTTTCATCGACTTCACTTAATATCGTTGAAAAGTGTGCATCGCACCCTCTTAACTTATCGATTTGCTTAAGGGCCTGAGCCGATAAGGGATTACTTTGGGCACTAACGCAAAGTGCAATTAACACCTCATCGCTATGTAAGCGTGGGTTGCTGTGATGTAGGCTCTCTGTTTTTAATCGGCAAATCGGTTCAAGCACTTCTTTACTGATTAAATCGACTTCTTTATCGATTTTCCCGAGCGCTTTAAGGGCATTTAATAAAAGCGCAGAGCTCGCACCCAACAATGGTGTTGTCTTACCTGTGACAACGGTGTTATCGGAAAGAACAAGAGCGCCAGCTGGTGTCCCTGAAACCTGTTCTTTTACTAAGCTAGCGGCCACCGCGGGAAGAATCTCTGAACTAATTCCTGCTTGCTTCATTAAGAGTTCAAGCTTATAGACAACGGAGTCATCGACTAAACCACGCACGCGGTCAACTAAGGCTCTGTAGTAGCGGCGAAGAATTTCTTTGTGCGAAGCTTCACAGCAAAGTGCATCATCAACGATGCAATTTCCTGCCATATTCACACCCATATCCGTCGGCGACTTATACGGGCACTCGCCTAAGATCTTTTCAAAGATAGCACGTAAGACTGGGAACACCTCCACATCGCGGTTGTAATTGACCGTTGTAACGCCATAGGCGTCTAAGTGGAAGGGGTCGATCATATTCACATCATTTAAATCGGCCGTTGCTGCCTCGTAGGCTAAGTTCACAGGGTGCTTTAGCGGCAAATTCCAAATGGGGAAGGTTTCAAATTTGGCGTATCCGGCTTTAACCCCGCGTTTGTGTTCGTGATAAAGCTGCGATAAGCAAGTGGCCATCTTGCCGCTCCCAGGACCAGGAGCTGTTACAACAACCAAGGGGTGAGAGGTGACGATATATTCGTTTTTGCCGTAGCCCTCGTCGCTCACAATGAGCGCTGGGTTGTGCGGGTACCCAGCAATCGGGAAGTGGCGATACGACTTTACGCCAAGTGCGGCTAAGCGGCGCATAAAGGCATCGGCCGATGGCTGACCGTTATATTGTGTGATGACAACAGAACCCACGAAAAAGCCTAAGTTGCGAAAGATATCAATTAGACGCAACACATCGTCTTCATAAGGAATACCAAGATCGCCACGAATCTTGTTTTTCTCAATGTCAGGGGCACTAATGGCAACGATGATTTCCACATCACTTCTTAGCTGCGAGAGCATGCGAATCTTGCTATCGGGTTCAAAGCCAGGTAAAACGCGCGAGGCGTGGTAATCGTCAAAGAGTTTGCCGCCAAATTCCAAGTAGAGTTTGCCGCCAAATTTAGCGATACGCTCTTTAATATGCGCCGATTGGGTTTCGATGTATTTTGCGTTATCAAAGCCAACTTTAGACACAGGACTCCTCCCTTTCTTGGCGCAGGCGACCAAACAAAAAACGATGGTATGTGAAACAAATTAGGCAACAAAAAAGCGGCTCAAAGAAAAACCGCTTTAGGTTTTGCGTATTCTAACCTGAGGCAAAAGCGACAAGAAAGCGCATCTTTGACAAGAAACAAAAGAGCGCGCTCAAAGTTCAAAACGGATAGTTTCAGGGACCTTCACATCAAATTCTTTTGCCAACTTTGGATAAAAAGAAAGGGCTTCTAAGACGGTATCTAAAGCAGAATCGACAAGGCGCGAAGCGATATCAAAAGACTCTCCTAATTGAAGAAAATCACGCCGACTCGGGTTTTTCCCCTTTCCCATAAGCGCTGTCATGTGTTCCCCTGCAAGGTAAGCAGAACTCACAACGTCATAAGCAGGCGAAACACTCCACACTCCTGTTGAATTCATCAAGAAAGAAAAGTTTTTCGCATGATCGTCGCAGTTGCCGATTAAAAAAGAGAAGGCCGCACGCTTGAATTGTTCAATAAGCGCATGAGGACCAACAAGAGCCCGAGTGAGCGCAAGAATCGTCTGATAATCGAGGCAAGGACTACGGAAATCACAATCGAGAGCCCCTGCGGCAGTGACCATATGAAGTTTTCCGCGTTCCGTTCTATCAAAGCGCTTCATTGCGAACCACCCGCGAGCTTTTTTTAGATGGGAAAAGTTTTGTGGGGGAAACATCAATGGCGGCTTTACGCATCAGTTCCGAACAAATGAATTCTTGGACACCAATGTCGGCCGCATCCGTAAGACTTCGAAACTTAATGACCCACGGAGAGTATCTCTTTTCTGCAAGGACACCGGGCTTTAGTCGGAATTTTCCGTCATCAGAAACAAGGCAAACTATCTTAGGTCGTGAACCTCCCGCAGACCCAGCTAAGGAACACAAGAGATCCAGTGCCTTATCTGTGGGTGTTTCTGAAAGAACAGCCTTTACATCCTCAGAAATGCAATTGAGTTGAATCGCTATGATTCGAGAAGGCCCATTATCTACTTCAGGCTCGTACTCCAAAGCACCCATACCTCTTTGGCCAATCCAGCAGAGGCGCTCCAATGGCGAAATCTCTCCGAGCGCTCTTCCCTTTCTTCTTAACTGTCGATCAAGCAAAAGATTGCCCCAATCATCGGGAAAACTATCGGCAATGAATCCTGGGAGCCCATCGTTTAAATTGGTCTTACCTTGCCAGACTTTATCCGTTAGCGGCACAGCAAGTGGCGAGGGTGAAATCCTTCCTTTAAGGAACTCTGGTGCATATTGAAACCGGATGCCAATTGCATCATCAAGCACCCCTATTTCCTCTCTTATCCCTTCGCAGTTAAGAAAGACACCAACCCTCACTACGAACTCCTCGGATGCGAAGCACGGTGCCGCTCTTTTGGAGTCTTGGCATATAAGTCATTCGATGGAGGTTCATAAAAGACTTGCGCTAAGTCTTCCGCCTTCCTAAGAGCAAGGGCAAAGTTCACCAAAGCCTTTAGGGAAACCTCTCCTGTGGTTTCAAATCGCCGTAATGTCGGAAGAGGAATCCCTGACTTCTCGGAAAGCTCCTTTTGCGACATATTCTGAGAAAGCCGCACTTTCTTCATGCGCTCTGCCATCTCAAGGCGAATCGCCTTTGGCGCCTTTAACTCCTCTAAACCCGTAATCACGTATTCTCTCCAGCGGAATGACTAATTGATATTATAGTATTAATTAATGTTAAATATCTCGCTTTATTAATATTATGTTATTACTTATAGAACATTGGTGCGCAGTTGGATTGACCAAGGTTTGAGCCCAAATCAAACGGGCGGCAGATTGCTCTGTCGCCCGTCGTTTTACAGCTTCTTTAGTTGGCTTTAGAAGACGTACTTAAGTCCTACCTTGCCACCGATTGAAGAGGCGCCGTCATTG
>CAVJUW010000043.1:0-10856 GCA_963652725.1 Bacteroidaceae bacterium
GTACCTCGTCAATGATGATGAGCTGAAAATGATTTTTGTTGAACTTTGAGAGAGTTTCTTTTTTTGCCATTGTTTGCATCGTTGCAAATAGGCAATCTGATTCATAATCTTTGTTTGTGCCAGAAAGCATCCCATATGAGCTGTATTGCTCTAGAAGTACTTGCTCAAAGCTTGTTTTTGCTTGCTCAGCGATTTGTTGTCTGTGAACGAGAAAAAGTATGCTTTTAGGCTTAAGTTTTCTTATGGCAAAGGCAGCAGCGAAGGTTTTCCCCGTTCCTGTCGCAGAAATCAAGAGAGCCCTTTTTTCCCCACTTTTGAATAATTTAGAAATGTTCTCTACGAACTCTTCTTGCATCTTGTTCGGTACGAAGACGTTTTGCTTATTCTCAGCGATGCGTTCAAGTTTTTTGGCTTGCGCTCTTACTCGCTTAGCAACACTCCACTGAGTTTCATATGCGTCAATCGCTTCGTCAAAGGTTCTGCTTTTTTCCCAAAGCTCATTAAATTCACTGCGAAGAGCTTTTACGAAAGGTCCTTCTGTACTCGAAATTAGACGAGTATTCCATTCGTGATTAACAGTAAGGGCTTTTGCGGTCCAGTTGGAGCTCCCGAGGATGATGTGGTAGACGTCTGCGTTTTGAAAGATATAGCCCTTTGTATGAAACCCCGTGTCAGTGGTGCAGGTGTAGAGCTTGATCTCTATGTTTGAGAAGCTGGCTAACTTACGAATAGCAGCGGGGTCAGAAAACGAAAGATAATCTGTTGTAAGAATCTTCCCATGAATCCCCTTTTTTTCTAATTCTTGGAGTGTCAAAAGGAGGGGCTCGATTCCTCCCATTGTGATAAAGGCGACACTGATATCAAAGCTTGTGCAGTTACGGAGTTCGTCTTCAATAGTAGTAAGAAGTTTTTTTCCGTTTTCTTTATCGTTGTATAAGAAGCTTGGGACATACGACTGATCTGCATCTTCATCATTGCTTTCGATAAAAGCAGAGCAAAAACCATTAATAAGTTCACGTCTCGTTTCTTGTTTCATGGCTCAGTAGTTCCTCACGTTAACTACTTCGCAGCTTACGCGATTCGTGCAAGCTCTGCATGGTTTAAAGAAAACCTAAGATCGTGTTCTGAGAAAAAAGAAAAAATCAAGACCCTCCGGCGTAATTTCTCAACAAAAATTGCGCTTTTCCACAAGACGTTTTTCTGTTTTGTTTCGATAAAATACATCATCAGTACTATTGAGGTTTGGATGTATTTTCTCGGTATTGATTTAGGTTCTACAACCGTTAAATTCGTTCTTCTCGATACAAGTGGTAATGTGGTCGCTTACGACTACATGCGACATAAAAGCAATGTCGTTGGAACACTTGCTCGAGCCTTAGGTCCTTTAACCGATTACGAAGGCCCCGTCTGTGTTGCCTTCGCGGGTTCTGGTGCATTAGGACTCTCGCAAGCAATCGGTATCGAATTTGTTCAAGAAGTTGTCGCTGACCGTATTTACCTCAAGACCAAAGCCCCAGAAACTGATATCGCCATCGAACTCGGAGGAGAGGATGCCAAACTCCTTTACCTCACAAACGGCATTGAACTGAGGATGAATGAAGCGTGTGCCGGAGGCACGGGCGCTTTCATCGATCAGATGGCGCTTCTCTTGGATACCGATGCCGCAGGATTAAACGAGTTAGCCCGTAACGCCAAGAATAGTTTTGCAATCGCTTCGCGCTGCGGCGTTTTCGCAAAAACTGATGTTGTTTCTCTACTTAATTCGGGTGCCTCGCGAGAAGATGTGGCACGCTCTGTTTTTGAAGCGGTTGCCGAACAAACCGTAAGTGGCTTAGCCTGTGGGCGTCCGATTGTTGGTAACGTTGCTTTCTTGGGAGGCCCCTTGGCGTTCTTGGATGCTTTGGGAGAGGCTTTTAAGCGACGCTTAGCAAGCGAAAACACCCACTTTGTTACGCCTGAGAAAGCGCAGTTTGCCGTGGCAATTGGCGCGGCGCTTACGGCAAAAGAAAAGGGAACGACTCAATTTACTTCAATCGGTGCATTTCTTGAGAGCCTAGAAAAAAGCGAAGTTGGCAACACCGTTCCGACATTACCTCAGCTTTTTGAAAATGAGGACGACGTTAAAGCCTTTAAGGCGCGTCACAGTTTGGCTTCTGTTCCTGTTGGAGAGCTCGAAAGTGCCGCAGGCCCCCTTTACCTAGGAATCGACTTGGGTAGCACCACAGTCAAAGGCGTTCTCTTAAATAAAGAAAAAGAAATTCTTTTTACTTGGTATGAAAACAATGAAGGCCACCCCTTAGATCGCCTTTACGCAAGGATTCGCACGCTTTTAAAAGAATTGCCTGAAGCCGCTTTTATTCAAGATGCCTGCACGACTGGCTATGGCGCAGATTTAGCCCGTGCCGCATTAGGAGCGTCTTTTACTGAAGTAGAAACGCTTGCGCACCAAAAGGCAGCTGCTGCTTTTGACCCAAAGGTCACATACGTCATTGATATCGGTGGCCAGGATATGAAGTGTATGGCCGTGCGCGATGGCCGCATCACCTCAGTAAAACTTAATGAAGCCTGTTCTTCAGGGTGCGGGTCTTTCTTACAAACCTTTGCCGCACAGTTGGGTTTAAGCCTTAAAGATTTTGTAGCTGCTGCTATTAGGTCTAAGGCCCCGTGCGACTTAGGAACGCGATGCACGGTCTTTATGACTTCAAGAATCCGTCAAGCGCAGCGCGCAGGAGCAAGCCTAGAAGATATCGCAGCGGGCCTATGTCGCTCTGTGGTGCGTAATGCCCTTTATAAAGTATTGCGAGTTCATAGCACAGATGAGTTAGGCACTCACGTTGTCACTCAAGGCGGAACTTTTTTAAATGATGCCGTACTGCGTGCCTTTGAATTGGAAACGGGACTTCACGTCATTCGTCCAACGATCGCTGGATTAATGGGCGCTTATGGTGCAGCCTTAATTGCACGAGAAAGAAGTAACGCCAAAGATACGCCGATGCGATTGGTTCCTGAGGAACTCACAACGGAAAAATTAATTAGAAGAGATTTTCGCTGTCGAGGCTGTTCCAATCACTGTCTACTGCAAATGAATCGCTTTGCTAGTGGCGAAAAGTATGTTTCAGGCAATCGCTGTGACTTTGCGCTTCGTAGTGGGGGAGCAAAGAAAAAGCAGGTAGAAGGCTTTGTTGAAAGAAAACTTCGTCTTCTTTTCGATCGCCCAGTCCTAGTGAGTAAAGAAGGGGAATGTCCCGTTATTGGCATCCCACGGGTACTTAATATGTACGAACACTACCCGTATTGGCATGCGCTTTTTACTCACTTGGGGTTTGCCGTTAGCCTTTCTTCGCCATCGGATAAAAAGAAACTTACGGAGGCGACGGCAACAATTCCCTCTCAGAGCCTATGTTTTCCTGCAAAGTTAGCGCACGCTCACGTAACAGACCTCGCTCAAAATGGCATCAATACTGTGTGGCTCCCGTGTGTGCCGCGTGAAGGAAGGGCATTTGATGAAGCTGACGGGCGCTACGCCTGTCCAGTGGTGGCAGGCTACCCTGAGGCACTTCGCCTAAATATGCGAAGCACCTATCCGAATTTAAAAATTCTTACGCCATTTTTAGATCTCGAAAATGACGCAACAGTGCTAGAAGCGATCAAAGAATCATTTCCGCATTTAGAAGAAAAAGCGATACGAGAGGCGATTGTTGCCGCGCACAGAGCTCAATCCGAATACACGATGGCTCTTGAAAGTATCGGAAAGGCCCTATGGGATGCCCATCGCAAAAGCGATAGGCCATTAGTGATTTTGGCGGGTCACCCGTATCACATCGACCCATTAATCTCTAACGGAATCCCGGCTCTTATTGAGTCAATGGGCGCGGATATTGTCACAGAAGACGCTGTTGCATCTTTAGCCGATGCAATTGAAAAGACCGATGTCGTTAATCAATGGACGTTTCATTCTCGCCTTTATCGAGCCGCGACACTTGCCGCGAAGAACCCCAATACGGAACTTGTGCAGTTAGTAAGTTTTGGCTGTGGGTTAGATGCGATTACTTCTGAGGAAGTTTCCCGCATCTTAGAGCGAGCCGGAAAACTTTATACGCAACTTAAGATCGATGAAGCAGATACCTTGGGAGCGGCCCGTATTCGCTTAAAGTCGCTTCTTGCTGCCTTAGGTGAGCGCTCAAGAGGAGAGAACGAATCAAGAAATGAACCTCTCAAAGAAGTTCCGATTACCTTTAAAAAGAAAGAGGCTCTTAAGAGTAATGCTTCCGTTTTAAGAAAAGAGACGCTAAAAAAAGAAGGGCGGACTCTATATGCGCCACAGATGGCACCGATTCATTTTCCAATCTTAGTTGGCGCCTTTAACGACTTAGGCTGGAAAGTCAAACTCCTTGATAAGGCAAGTCCTGAGTCGCTTGATTTGGGTCTTAAGCACGTTAATAACGATGCCTGCTATCCGGCGATTGTTGTGATCGGTCAGCTTTTGGATGCTGTTCTTAATGACCCGAATTTCAACAAAGAAAAAGATGCCGTGCTTTTAGCGCAAACCTGCGGGCCCTGTAGAGCGAGTAACTACACGACATTGATGCGCTGGGCCTTAGATGATGTGGGATGCAATAAGGTGCCTGTTGTAAGCCTTTCTGCTGGGCACCTAGGAACAGAAACGCTTGATATTAATTTTGCTGGGATGCGCCACTTAATGCGAGCTCTTGTATGCGGGGATGCTCTCCAAAGACTTTCTCTTTTTACACGAGCCCATGAAATCGAGAAAGGGGAAAGTAAGGCGCTTTTAGAGGTCTGGCAAAAGAAGCTATCAAGAAACATACCAGATAGTAAATCTGCGTTACGTAAAGCGCTTCATGCCATTGCCGCTGACTTTAAGAAAATCCGCGTAGATCGCGTTAAAAAGCCCGCTGTGGGCCTTGTTGGAGAAATCCTATTGAAGTATCACCCAACAGCCAATCAAGCGATCCTAGACCGTTTAATCGCAGCAGGAGCTGAACCCCATATTGGCGACCTCACCATGTTCTTTCACTATTGCCTGTGCGATTACGTTTGGCAAGCTAAAAAGATGGGCGGCTCTCAAATTAAAGGAATCGCTTCTTGGTTAATGCTTAAATTTTTTGAAGGCTATCGGAATCTCTTACGTGAGGCGTTATCGGGGACTCCTGTTAGTTACGTGATTGCGACACGAGACTTAATGGCAGGCTTAAAGGGTATCGTAAGTCCTGGTCAGCAAGCTGGAGAAGGCTGGCTTTTGACTGCCGAAATGATTGAATTCTTAAACGCTGGGGTTTCCAATGTGCTTTGCTTACAGCCTTTCGGGTGTTTACCTAATCACGTCACAGGTAAAGGCGTTATTCGTGAATTGCGAGAAACCTACTCGGAAGCCAACCTTTGCGCAATTGACTTTGAGCCAGGAACTTCGGAAACCAATGTCGATAACCGCTTAAAACTCTTTTTAGCGCAGGCTTTCGAGGCGCTAGGGCGTGAGGATTGCCGTTAGTCTTTTCCTGTTGGACTCTTTTCTAATGTGAGGACCATTTCACAGGCTTTGCAGTCAAAGCTTGCTTTATAGACAAAACCCTTTGGATCGACAAACGTCATTGCCTCAGGCTTCATGTGCCCGCCATTGGTTAATTTAAAGAGTTCCTTGTCGCTCTTATTTCTTGCATTTAATTTGGGGCAAAGACCCAATTCATGCCGTAAGCAGTATCGGCATCGCATGAGTTCGCGGTTAACTGGCGTGGGGTTCACTTCAAAACCCATTTCAGAAACAGCGACGCCGTGCTTAGCCCAAAAGGCTTTCGCTAAGTGATTTGTGACGTTGGCGCGATAGTCCGTTGCAAAATGAGATGCATCAATCTTTTGCGTCGTGTCTTTCTCTTGGAGATAGGGCGTTTGCCGCTCGGAGATTTTTTCCTCTAATGAAGTAAGTGCTTTTCTTCTTAGCTCGTTTAAGAAGGAGGCTGGAATAAACTGATTTAAGAGACCCCCAACTTGAATCGATTTCATCGTAAAAGGGGTGTCTCCCGTTTTATCCAAGGCTCTCACGATGGCGTCATAGGTTTTTTCGGGATTCTTCGCGGCAGCCAACGTAAGTGTGATGCTTTCAGTTGCACTAAATCCAAGAGCCCTCACGGTTAACGTGAGGCCACTTTGCGTAATATCGAGTAGCGCATCAAATTCAATCGTGCGGTGTGACGCAGCGCCTTCTAACGCTTGTAGATAGACGCGATCACTATTTCGGTAAATCTGCGTTCCTTTCTTAAGTTCCCGTAGGCGCTCTCCTGCTTCAAAAGTTGAGACGAGGGTGAAGGTTCTTTTATTTATCGCACGGTTTACGCGCAAGCCATTAAAGACATCATTTTGAGTAAAGTAGGCTAACCCATCACCATTATTAAGAGTCTTCCCTGGCGCGACTTCAATCGCAATCTCTCGATTAAAGGTATCGATGTCGATTACACGCCCAACTTTTTCTCCGACGCTTTTTGGGGTGCGAAGTTCAGCTTCAAATTTTGGGCGGCCGTTTACAAAAGCATCCGTTTTTCCCCGGTGAAAGGTCTTAGTTGGGTCTGGGGTAAAGCTAAATGTGCTCGTGCCTAAACTCGCCTTTTCCCAGCCGTACTTTTCAATTAAGGCGTCAATTCTCTTGCGGTAAAAGGCCGTGATGTTTTTTACATAGCTTGCGTCTTTAAGACGGCCTTCGATCTTAAAGCTTGTCACTCCCGCTTCAATGAGAGCTTCGAGATTTTCACTTTGATCGTTGTCTTTCAAACTTAAGGCGTAGCTCTCCTTTTTAATAGGAATGCCTTGAAAGTCATACACGTCGTAGGGGAGGCGACAAAGCTGCGCGCACCTTCCGCGATTCGCGGACCGGCCTCGCGTAGCAGCCGATAAATAGCATTGCCCTGAGTAACAAACACAAAGCGCGCCGTGAACAAAAAATTCAAGTCGAGCTTGCGGGGCAGCCGCGCGACACGCCGCGATTTCTTTAAGAGTTAATTCTCGAGCCAAAACGATTTGAGAAAACCCTAGAGAATCCAAAAACTGTACTTTCTCTGGCGTACGAATATCGCACTGCGTTGATGCGTGCAGTTCAAGAGGAGGCATATCCATTTCGAGAAATGCCATATCCTGAATAATGAGAGCATCGACTCCTGCCTCGAAAGCCCTCCAAGCGGCATCTCGGGCGGCCTCTAGCTCGTTTTCAAGTAAAACGGTATTAAGAGCAAGATAGGTTTTGGCTCTATAGCGATGTGCGTAAGAAGAAACGCGTTCAATCGCTTCCCAGGAGTTACTCGCTTGAGATCGCGCACTAAAGTCCGGTCCCCCGATATAAAGGGCATCGGCTCCCGAATCGATTGCCGCTTTAGCAACGATTTCGTCTTTTGCTGGACTTAATAACTCAAGAGGAAAGCGCGGTGTAAACATCAGTGCCCTTTGATTTTATTTATCGAGGATTGCGTCAATAGCGGAAATCACCGTTCCTCTAAAGCCATTTTTTTCAAGTGAAGAAACGCCTTTAATTGTCGTTCCCGCTGGAGAACACACAGCGTCTTTCATCGCGCCTGGGTGATTCTTCGTTTTTAGCTGCAGTTTTGCTGTTCCTACTAGCGTTTGAGAAGCAAGTTCGTAAGAAAGGGGACGAGCAACGCCATACTTCACAGCAGCATCCGCAAGGCTTTCAATAAACATTGCAACAAACGCCGGGCCACAGCCACTAATGGTGCCAGCTGCTTTCATTTGTGCGCAGTCAACGTAAACATGAAGCCCCAAAGAGCCTAAAAGCGTATCAACAAGCGCTTTTTCTTCATCAGTCAAACTATTTTTTGCCTCACAAAGGAGGACGCCTTCGTTAATTGCCACTGGCGTATTCGGCAGTAGCGACATGTGATGCGTCTTAGCAGCAAGTAGTTTCTCGTAATCATCAAAAAGGATATTCACAGCCACAGAAAGAACAATTTTCCCTTTAAGCTCTTTTTTCACTTCTTTAATAACAGCGGGAACAATGTGCGGCTTTACGGCGATGATGATGAGATCTGCCCACTTCACAGCTTCAACATTGCTTTTAAAAGCCTTCATGGCTCGCTTTTGGGTTTTCTCAAAGAGCTCTTCATAGTGAAGGGAAGAGGCGCCTAAGTTTTCTGGTTTTATGGCTTTCGCAGCCAAAAGACCGTCGGCAAAGGCTGAGGCCATATTGCCAAATCCAAGGAAGGCAACCTTCAAATCTTTCATGTTTTTCATTTTGAAAACCCTCTAAAAAGCAGTGATGGGGAGGATTGTAGCTTTGCTTAGAAGAAAGTTTCGTAACGTATCGGGCAAGAAGGCCCCGAAGTGTTTGAAGCGTTGCAAAACGTGAGCTTCCTAACTGTGAGTGAAAAAAGGTGTGCAGAGGCCCTCCCAAAGGAGAGGATTTGTGCCACAATACCTCCTGTGTGAGAGAGCTCTTTTACATCGTGATGATGATTTTGGCACATTGAGGCCGTCAAGGACTTTAGTCCTTTGAGACTCTCACACCTTTCTTATCTCCTCTCTTAAATATTCTCAAGCCTTTAATGAATCGCTAGCTTTTAAGCTTAAAGCGTGTCTCAAACTCCCTAAGAATTGTTAAGAGATTCTTATCTAAGTAGGTAAGAGCCTTTTCTCGTAAATTCGAGGGGATGCCGTAGTAGGCTTGAGCGACCCCGCCACAAATCGCAGCAAGCGTGTCACTGTCGCCACCAAGAGAAATTGCATTGCGAATGGCATCCTCGAAACTTCTCGATTCGAAAAAGGCCATCAAAGCTTGGGGAACTGTACCTTGAGAAGATTCGTCAAAATGATAGTGGGGACGAATTTCATCGAGTGTGAAATCCATCGGATAGTAGTGTTTGTCGATGTAATCCTTGATTTCAAGAAGAGGTGTTTCGCTTCGGGCTAAGAAAATCGCAACCGCTGTTGCTTCTGCTCCCTTGATGCCTTCTGGGTGGTTGTGCGTCACTTCCGTGATTTTCTTTGAAATTAGCTTTGCTTCATCTAGGGTTTTCGCAACAAATCCAGCGGCGCTTACGCGCATTGCGGCGCCATTGCCGTAACTATTGTACGGTTGCGGATTATCGGAAAAGATCCACTCAATAAAGCGTCCGCCATAGCCGCAATTTGGATAATGGCGACCAATCGCTTGCATATATTTCACGGCGTTTTCGGATAGGTCGCTGAAATCGGGTTTGCTCTCCATGATTGCTTTAGCGAGAGCGATCGTCATGATGCTGTCATCGGTTGGAAAGCAATTAAAACGAAAGAATCTGAAATCCTTCTTTTTGATGTTGTGCCACTCAAAGCGTGAGCCAACAATATCGCCAATGATTGCGCCTAACATGCTGTGTCCCCCTTCTTCTTAAGAAAAAGATCGTTTTCAGATCGAAGTTTTGTTTCTCTTTACGGAGGATGTTACTGCAGGAAAGAGCGGCGCAAGGCGCTTTTTTTAGCGAAAAAGAGACGAATCAACGAGGAGTTGATTTGGGTTGTAATGCGCGAGAATTATTGAAGTTCTAAAGCTTAAGAAGCTCTCGAGCCTTGTTTGCATCGTTAGCGATGGCAGCCTTTAATTGATCGAGCCCTGCGAACTTCTTTTCATCGCGAAGTTTCTCAACAAAGGTCACTTCGACCATTTTTCCGTAGGCATCACCCGTCCAATCAAAGACGTTGACTTCAAGAAGCCAGCGCGCTTCTGATGTCACAGTGGGTTTCACGCCAAGGCTAGCAACGCCACCGTATTCTTGCCCTTTCTGGTCGACACCCTTGACTCGTACGGCGTAAACACCTCGAAGTGCAGGTTTGGAAATAGATCCTGGGGGAAGAATATCGATATTTAGTGTCGGGAAACCCAAGGTGCGACCTAATTCAGAGCCGTGAACGACTCGCCCTGTGATTTGGTAAGGGTGTCCAAACAAAAGTGCTGTTGTCTTTAAGTCGCCTTCTTCAAGAGCATCACGGATGCGAGAACTACAGACCGTGTGGCCTTCAATCTTAAGTAAGGGCTGCGTTAACACCTCAAAACCCAGCTCTTTTCCTAATGCGTTAAGGGTTTCTGGTGTCCCTTTACCCATAGCGCCAAAGGTAAAGTTTTCTCCGACGCCGACCCAACGCGCATCAAGCCCTTCGATAAGAATTTCTTTGGCAAAGGCTTCAGGCTCTAAGTTGGCAAGAGTTTCATCAAAGGGAAGAATGCAAATTCTTTCAATGCCGCAACGAAGGATATCCAAGCACCGATCACGCAATGTGGAAATAAGGCGAACAGAGCTGTCTTTGAAGAATTCACGAGGATGCGGTTCAAAGGTCAAAGCTGTCGGTGTTAAGCGACGCGCTTTTGCCTCTTTGACGACGCTTTTTAGTAGAGAGGCGTGCCCGAGATGCAGGCCATCGAAATTGCCAATGGCAATGGCCGAGGGTGAACGTTCCTCGGGGCGCGGCAAGCCGCGAACAATACGAAAAGCTTCGGGTACTCTCATAGCGAGCGCAATTTTGGCGGCTTTCAAGAAGAAAAGCAAAGGGAAATGTGTTTCTAATTTTCAGGTGTGTGGCTTGGGAGAGGGCGGCTAAGTTCTTCTATCATATCGGAGCTTCAGTGCGATGAGGCTTCTTCTTTTTTAGGGTAAGAGATGGAAAATTTCGCAGCGATTGATTTTGAAACGGCCAACCAGTATCGGTCAAGTGTTTGCAGTGTTGGTTTGGTCGTCGTTCGAAATTCGAAGGTGGTTGAGAAGTTCTATGAGCTTATTCATCCGACTCCTGATTTTTATTCCTATTGGAATACGCAAGTCCATGGCCTTACGGAAGATGACACCCGTGAGGCTCCAGAATTTCCAGAGGTT
>CAVJUW010000044.1:0-10707 GCA_963652725.1 Bacteroidaceae bacterium
AAACTACCTAGAAAAGGAAATGGCCCCGAAGGGCCAAGTGTCTAAATCTGTATCCGTGAGAATGTCAAAGCGGGTTATTTCTTCGCGGGAGCCTTCTGAGCGGTGTCTTTCTTTATCGAGACCTTCCTTGTAACGAGTTCCCTAAAAGGCGTTTTCCGATCTGATTTCTTAAGAACTGCCTTTTTACTCGGGGCAATCTTAGCGGCGGGCTTCTTCGTTGCGACGCTCTTTGTTGGTTTTTTCGCGGCAACTTTTTTTGTAGTCACCTTTTTGGCCGCAGTTTTGACGGGGGCCTTTGCCTTTTCCTTAAGAGGCTTTGTGCTAGCGACCTTCGCTTTCTTTTCTGGCTTTTTGGTAAGAACTGACTTTGTTGCTACTTTCTTTGCGACAGTCTTCTTTACAAGGCTCTTAGTAGCAGCTTTTTTTACAGAAGGCTTCTTTGGCGCTACTTTCTTTGCTGACTCTTTCTTCGTAGGAGCCTTCTTTACTTGATTGCTCTTCTTGGCTAACTCTTTGACAGGCGTTTTCTTAGATTGCGGCTTCTTGGGAGTCGCCTTTTTGGGTGCAATCTTCTTAACCGCAGTCTTCTTTTCTTCTGCTTTTTGGGTAACCACCTTCTTAACTTTCTTTGGTGTTACTTTTTTAGCGGCAGCCTTCTTTTCTTTCTTTGCAGTAACAGTCATGGGTTTTGCCTCTTCTTTCTTTTGAGTTCCTTTTACTTCCTTTACTTCTTTAACTTCTTTTGTAGGATTTTTTTCCTCTGACGCCTTCTTTGCTTCTTGAAGTTCTTTAATCTGCTCGGCTTGCGATTTCACAAGTGCCTGGAGCTTTTCAAAAGATTCCGCCGTTAAGGGTAGGCTCTTAATGCCGTCTTGCGTACTTTCAACAACGTGATTGGGTAGCCCCACAGAGACGCTTGCACCAACCGACTTTAAAACCACGGCGCTCGGGCCAATCTGAGCGTTTTCTCCGACAGTCACACCACCTAAGATTTGCGCGCCCGCTCCCACAACGACGTTATTTTTAATCGTTAGTTTTCCTTGATCGGGACCAATATCGGTTCCTCCAATCGTTGCGCCCTGATAGATTGTGCAATCGTCGCCAATCTCAACGGAGTTACCGATGACAACACCCATACCGTGATCGATAAAAACACGGCGGCCAATTTTGGCGGCAGGATGAATTTCAACACCCGTGAAAAAGCGCCCTAGGGAACTGACGATACGCGCCGTTGTCGTCCAGCCTTGGATATAGCACCAGTGCGCCGCACGGTGAAACTGCAAGGCATGAAATCCTGGGTAGCAAAGCGCCACTTCAAAGCGGCTTTCTGCTGAGGAGTCTTTTTCGTAGATTGTTTTTAAATCTTCTTTGATTAAATCAAACATAGTGCCTCTCTCCGTCCTTAAAGCAAAGATTCTTTTTTCTCTTTGCCTAACCCAAGAAATATCCTTTCTCGCATTCTATTAGGCTTTGCTCCCTTCTTTAGGAGTCGCCTTTAATTTTTCTAAAAGAGTTTTCGCTTTCTTTGAGCCAATCCGTTCGGTTTTCGAGCAGATAATCGCCGCGCAAATCCCACGCAACAAATCCACTTCGCTTTGCGTCAAATGCGCTCTTTCAAAAAGAGCTCGGCTCATAGCCATAATGTTTTTGGGCTCTTTCGGGTCAAGCGCCTCACAGGCAATCATCGCCTTTTCCCAATGAGAGAAAAACCCTTCTAAAGCGGCAATCGGAGCGGGAGCCTCGTGGGCAAAGCGATCTTGCCAGTCATATAAAAAGCCTTCGCCCTTTTCCTTTTGCAAAATCGACATATGCATTTCATAGGCGACGATTTGCACGGCCTGGGAAAGATTTAAGCTTGGGCTCTCAGGATTAGCGGCAATCGCAGCGCAGGCACTACAAAGCGTTAATTCTTCGTTTGTAAGTCCCGATCTCTCACAGCCAAAGAGAAAAGCAATACGCTCCTTATTATTTTGCGAATCGCTTAAAAACGTGTGCGCTTCCTTAATACAAGTATGAAGATCCTTTAAAGGAGGCCCGTACTCACGGCTGTAACCGGAAAGAGCAATGGCAAATGTCACATCAGAAAACGCCTCGGTAAGCGTTTTATATGACTTCGAATTCTCGAGAACATCCACAGACGTTGTCGCTAAGGCAATTGCCTCTGGACTCGTGCGGTAATTCGGGTCTTTGGGTGAAACAACGCGTAAATCGGTAAAACCCATCGTCTTAATGGCGCGGGCTGCCGAACCGATATTACCTGGGTGGCTAGGCTCGGCTAAGACAAAACAGACGCGTTTGGCGCAATTGGGGACTGCTTGCAAGATTGTTTTCCTCTAAAATGTTGCGACTTGCATTTTAATGGTGCAACCGATATTACGTCGGTCTTTAACAATTGATAAGAATTCTGATTTCGGACATTGTGCTATGGCTTCACCACAACTTCAGATTGCTATGCGCGCAGCGCTTGCTGCAGGAAAAATCATCAATCGCGAATCCCTTCGGCTCGATCGAATTGAATTTCGAGAAAAGGCCCAGTTCGATTACGTAAGCGAAGTCGACATTCAAAGTGAAGTCGCGATCTGCGAGATGCTTCACGAGTACTTTCCCAAAGATAGCATCCTCACGGAAGAATCGGGCCGCTGCTACAAAGGCACCAACGACTACGTTTGGATTATCGATCCCTTAGATGGGACAACCAATTTCTTACACGGCTTTCCGCAGTACTCCGTTTCCATAGCCTTAACACAGGGCAAAAACGTTCTCGTGGGCGTTGTCTACGACCCAGTGCGTAACGAACTCTTTACTGCCGAGCGCGGTCAAGGCACCTTCCTTAATAATCACCGTGTTCGTGTTTCTGGCTGCGAGAAAATCGAAAAGGCTCTCATTGGTACGGGATTTCCTTTCCGCCGTAACGACAATTACACAGATTTTCTCCCGAAATTCGAACGCGTGGCACGAGCCGCGGCTGGGCTACGGCGCGCAGGTTCTTGCGCTCTTGATTTAGCGTATGTCGCTTGCGGAAGGCTCGATGGCTACTGGGAAGCCAACGTCAACAGTTGGGATATGGCAGCAGGCACTCTTTTAGTGCTTGAAGCAGGGGGCCTTGTCACAGACCTCACCGGCCAAGATGAGTACTTAAAGCGTGGCAATATCTGCTCTGGGACTCCAAGAATCTTCTCGACTCTCTTAATGAAAGTCTGGGATAGAGATAAAGAGCAGCTTATTAAGGCCAACTCATAATGCTTGTGCCAGAGCGCGAAAAAAGTCGCAAAATTGTTAGGCGTGAGAGCGATCCGTACGCGGGTCACACCCCGCTTATGCGTCAGTACTTTCGCTTGCGCGATGAAAATCCTGGCACGCTTCTTTTATTTCGGCTCGGCGACTTCTACGAAACCTTCTTTGATGATGCCCTGAAGGTTTCTCAGATCTTAGGTTTAACGCTCACGCGGCGTGGCACATTTGACGGCAAACCCATTCCGATGGCAGGAATCCCCGCCTCAACGCTTGAGCAATATCTCGCACGCTTAGTAAAAAGTGGCGAGTCTGTGGCGATTTCCGAACAGGTCGATGCGAACGCGGGCGATAAAGGCGCGATGATGGAGCGTCGCATTGTTCGCATTGTCACCCCAGGAACCCTAACGGATAACGCTCTTTTAAGTGAGAAATCCGACTCGGTTCTTTTGGCAGTGACGCTACCGAAACTCAAAACGGGCGAGGCCTCTTTGGTGTGGCTAACGTTAACCAATGGGAAATTTTGTGCCACGAAAGTTACCCTCGACTCTTTAAGCGAAACGCTAATGCGCGTTTCGCCTTCGGAAGTCTTAGCCAACGAAAAAACAAAACTCTTTTTAGAAAATCTTTCCCTCTCGCTAAAAATCACCGAACTTCCCGATTGGCACTTTGATAGTGAAAAAGGCGAGAAAACGCTCAAAAGTATTTTTGGCTTAAGTACTCTTAGCTCTTGGTCACTTGAAAACGAAACCGGGCTCTTAGCCGCGGCAAACGCCCTTATCGATTACGTCGATCAAACGCAGTGCGAGGCAACTCCCCATATCGAGCCTCTTGTCGTTGAAACCGAGAGCGCCTTTATTGGTTTAGATTCGGCTACGCGTCGCAATTTGGAAATCGATGCCTCGCTTCACGATGAAAACGGACCTACCCTTTTTCGCATTCTCGATACCTGTAAAACAGGAATGGGATCTCGCAGACTTCGCAGTTGGATTACGCAACCCCTAAGAGAGGCCACAGTAGCGAAGGCTCGCCATGAAGCAATCGGGCTTCTCGCGAACAATCCGCACTTTATTGATGAGCTCACAAATCTCGTAAAAACGCTCCCAGATATCGAGCGCATTGCAGGACGCATTGCACTTAAGAGCATTCGCCCTAAAGAGGCAGCCGCTCTTCGTGATGCATTACCCGTAATTGAATCGCTAAAAGTAAGCCTAGAAGGCTTTAAAGGACAATCAGAACTTTTTAGCGGATTTACGCCTGCCTTAAGTTTGAATCCAGCGTATCTTTCTTGCTTAAAGGACATGCTTTTAGAGGAACCAGCGAGCTTCTTGCGTGAGGGAGACGTGATTCGCAGTGAAGCCGATGCCGAGCTTGCCGAGCAACGCAAATTACGCGATAACGCCGGGGACTTTTTAGCGCAACTTGAAGTAAGAGAACGCGCTCGCACGGGCATTGCCACACTTCGCGTGGAATATAACCAAGTCTCGGGCTACTACATTGAGGTCTCCCGTGGACAGGCTGCCAATGTCCCAGAAGATTATCGCCGACGTCAGACACTTAAAAATACCGAGCGCTTTATTACGCCCGAATTAAAAGCTTTTGAAGATAAGGCGCTAAGCGCCAAGGAGCGAGCGCGGCAAATTGAAAAGCGTCTTTGGGATAAATTGGTTCTTGAGTTAAATGACTTTGTCCCGTCTCTCTTAGAAGCAGCCCTCGCCTTAAGTTCTCTTGATGCCCTAATTGCCTTAACGCGCCACGCCATTGAATGCAATTGGGTTTGCCCAGAATTTAACTTAAGTAACAGCATTGAAATCCGCCAGGGCCGTCACCCTGTGATTGAAAAAGTGATCGATAACTATGTGCCTAATGACTGTGTGATGGGGCCAGGCAGGCGCCTTCTTGTGATTACGGGGCCGAATATGGGCGGCAAATCGACCTACATGCGCTCGATTGCCCTTATTGTGCTACTAGCTTACGCGGGCTCTTACGTTCCAGCAAAGTCAGCGAAAATCGGAGCCATCGATAAGATTTTGACACGCATTGGAGCCTCCGACGATCTTGCGCGCGGGCGCTCGACATTTATGGTGGAAATGACTGAGGCCGCGACAATTCTTAATCAAGCTAGCGATCATTCCCTTGTCTTAATGGACGAGATCGGTCGCGGCACATCAACCTACGACGGCTTAAGTCTTGCCGCAGCCATTGCCTGCGACTTAGCCGAAAGAGCTCGAAGCCTGACGCTTTTTGCAACGCACTACTTTGAATTAACGCAACTTGTGCACACGCTAAAAGAAACCGCGAACATTCACGTCTGTGCCGAGCAAGTGGGAAATAGCGTCGTTTTTCTTCACGATATTAAAGAGGGACCTGCGAGTCGCTCCTACGGGATTGCCGTTGCCAAACTCGCTGGCATTCGCTCCAATGTGATTCGTCGCGCTTTTACGTACCTTAAGACGCTTGAAAATCGCGCCATCGAAACAAAAGAGCAACCCGATCTCTTTAGCTCGTTAACCGACGAAAAAGACGAGCATGAAGTAGAAATGACGGAAGAAGCGAAAAAACTCAAAACCTATGTTGAGGCCACTTCAGAAATCGACGTGGATGCCTTATCGCCTCGAGAGGCGATGAATCTTATTTATGAGTTGCGAGAAGCGGCGAAAAAGCTACTTACACAAGGCTCTCAAAAGGACTAAAGAACCGTTCTCTCGTCGTTAGCTTCAATGTGTGGCCAGGCCGCCGTGAGATACACCATCATCGAATAAAGCGTTAAGGCACAGGCAATGTAGATTAACACCGTGCCAATCATCGCGATATCAATGCCTAAGAAAGGATCGAAATACAGCAAGAAGGCAATCGCAGTCATCTGGGCGATTGTTTTAATTTTGCCGTAAGCATTGACTTTTACGAACTTAGCGGCATGAATCTTTGCCATCCACTCACGAAGTGCTGTGACAGCGATTTCGCGACCGATAATAATCAAGGCAACGAGCATATCGACGCGATTAAAATGCATCAAAACCAAGATGGCAGAACACACCACCAATTTATCGGCAACGGCATCCAAAAAGGCGCCTTTGGCAGTCATCATGTTCCAGCGACGTGCGAGAAAACCATCTAAGGCATCGGTGATTGCAGCAATAGAAAACATCGCACACGCAAGAAGGTTTTTCATGTGCGGCGTAAGAAGAGCATCAGGCAAGTAAAAAATCCCGACAATAAGCGGGATAAACGCGATACGTGCCCATGTTAAGGCCATGGGAACATTAAACGGTTTATGAGGTCGCGCTGCCATTATCAACTCCGTGAAGCTGCGAATAAATACGCTGCGCAAGTTTACGCGAGATTCCGTCGATTTTGGCTATGTCATCAACGGAAGCTTTTGTCAGTCCCCGCATGCCGCCGAATTGAGAAAGGAGCTTTTGCCGCCTTTTCGCTCCAATACCTTCAATATCCTCCACATGACTCGTGAGCCTTGTGCGACTGCGTTTGGCACGCATCCCTGTGATAGCAAAGCGGTGTGCCTCATCGCGAATCATCGCAATGAGCATCAGAGCTGGGCTTTCAGAACCTAAGATAAGGGGTTTTCTTTCATCGGCAAAGATAAGTGTTTCTAGCCCTGTTTTCCGACCCTCCCCTTTAGCCACACCAAGAAGAACCTCCAAAGGAAGTCCCAATTCAGAGAAGACATCCCGAGCGCTACTAATTTGGCCTTTGCCACCATCGACAAGAACCAAGGTGGGTAACTTTGCCTCCCCCCGGGCCACAGGTGTGTAGCGCCTTACAAGCACTTCGCGCATAGCCGCGTAGTCGTCCCCAGGAGTGACATCATCGATGTTAAAGCGCCGATAGCGACTCGAATCCATTCCTGTGCCCGCGAAAACAACGCATGAAGCCTGTGTTGCTTCTCCTGCTGTGTGCGAAATATCAAAGCACTCGATACGTAAGTCTTGCAGTTCCTCTTGTGTGAGATTAAGGTCTAAGACACGCACAAGATCATCAATTCGGCGTCTTTCTCCACCCAATTCTCGCAATCGGGTTTCAAGAGCAATCTTCGCTCCCATCTCGCACATCTCAAGCCACTTACGGCGCATCTGTTGCGGCTCGTAAAGAAAAGTCGTCTTCGCAGAGCGCTCCTTACCTAATGCTCGGACAATCGCTTCAGTATCTGCTGCCTCAGCGCTAATTAAAACATCGGGAAGCGTCTGCTCTGCGTAATGCTGACTTAAAAACGCTTCAAAAACATCGACGGGCTTAAGTTCTTCACTTAATCCGACTTTCGGGAAAAATGCATGATCTCCCAAGTGGCGTCCACCCCGAACCATCGCCAAATTGACGCAAACGACGCCATCGGCTATCGCAACAGCAATAATGTCTGTGTCTTTCACTACTCCTGTGGGTTCAACAACCTGATCACGCACGGCATCAGACAAAGCCGCAATACGGTCTCTTAAGAGAGCGGCCTTTTCGTACTCAAAGCGTTCGCTTGCGGCAAACATTTCCGTTTTTAGGCTATCTATGAGTTCGCCCGCGTTACCCCGTAAAAAGCGGCACGCCTCATCCACGTCGTGCTGATAACTCGCCTCATCAATGGCTCCCACACAAGGCGCAGAGCACCGTCCCATCTGCCCCATCAAGCAGGCTCGAGAGCGATTCCTAAAAACCGCCTCCTCACAGGTGCGAATCTTAAAAATGCGCTGCAAAACACTGATGGCTTCTTTGGCGGCTGTGGCATTCGGATAGGGACCGAAGTACTGCGAGCGTTTATCAATGGCTCCTCGATAGTAAGAGACGCGAGAAAAGGGAGGAGCTGAAAGTTTGACATACGGATAACTCTTATCGTCTCGAAAGAGAATGTTGTACTTTGGAGTAAGCGTCTTAATAAGATTATTTTCTAGGATAAGCGCTTCAGCTTCACTACGCACAACAGAGGTTTCAATCGAGGCAATATGTGAAACCATGAGGGCAATGCGAGCAGAGAGATCTGTTTTTTGAAAGTAGGAACTCACGCGGCGTTTTAAATTACTCGCCTTTCCGACATATAGACAGGTTCCTGCGGCATCAAAATAGCGATAGACCCCAGGTAAATTCGGGAGCCCATCGAGAACAGTCTTATAGTCGTTTAAACTAATTGCTTGCATTGCAAAAGAATGTCGAGGAAATGATGCTACGTTGCGATATTTTCTGTCGCGTGATTGATAACTTTGGTGACGCAGGCGTTGCCTGGCGTCTTGCTCGCAGTCTACAGCGCGAAGAGTGCTTTTGCGTACGCTTAATTATCGACAAACTCGATACGCTTAAGAAATTAAATCCCAAAGTCGATTTAGAAAAAAGCGTGCAAACCGTTAACTCTGTTGAGGTGGCCCTTTGGGATAACGCCTTTGAAGAAACCGCGGAACCCGCCGATTGCGTAATCGAAGCGTTTTCCTGCTTTCTTCCCGCACAATACGAAGAAAAGATTGCTAAGCGATTTAAAGCAGGGAAACCTGTCGGCGTCCTTGCTCTTGATTACCTAACGGCAGAAAGCTACGCAGCAGACTTTCACGGTCTACCAAGCCCACACCCGAAGTATGGATACCCCAAACGCTTTTTCTTTCCTGGGTTTACGCCAAAAACTGGGGGCCTTTTTATTGAGGCTGATTTTGAAAAACGTCGCGCCCTTTTTACAAAAGAGAAAAAAGAAGAATTCCTCAAAGACCTTGGCGTGAATCCCGAGCATCCCTTAAAGGTTCTTTTATTTACCTACCCGAGTCTAGATATCAAAGAGATTGCAAAGGCTTTTGCTTTAACTGATTTAGATATTGAGATGCTCCTATGTCCAGGCGCTGCGCAAGAATGCTTTGCAAAAACTATCGATGAAATAGGCGCAAAAAACATACACTGCGTCATGCTCCCTATGATCGAGCAAGAGGCCTTTGACAAACTTTTGTGGTCAGCAGACTTTTTGATTGTTCGTGGTGAAGATAGTGCTTCACGAGCCCTTTTAAGCGGCATCCCTTACTTATGGACGCTTTACCCGCAAAAGGAAAACGCTCACATCAAAAAGATGCAAGCCTTTCAATCCACATTAGTGGCCGCCTACCCAAGTGAACTCTTAACACGAAGAAATCGCATCGAAATGGCGCTTAACTGCGGAAAGGCCCCAGCTGCGTCCGACCTCAAGGCCTACTTTGAAGGCAAGGAAAAATTTACCGAAGCAGCCCTCATTTACACGAAAAACTGTCTAAATCTCCCAAGAGCACCCCAAAAAATCGCACAAATGCTTCGCGACGGATTAAAATAACGCGTTTTTGATTTGGACGGGGCGGGAAAACTTTATTTCCGGCTCATATCGCTTAAGCAAAGGAAATTTTCATGAAAACAGCGCAAGAACTGCGAGCCGGCAACGTCTTCATGGTCGGCAAAGATCCGATGGTCGTTCTCAAGGCCGTGTACGCTAAGGGCGGACGCGGTGCATCGACTGTCAAGATGAAGATGAAGAACCTCTTAACAAACGCCGTCACGGAAATCGTTTACCGTGCTGACGACAAGTTCGATGACATCGTTCTTGAACGTAAAGAGTTGACCTATTCCTACTACGCCAATCCGACCTATGTCTGGACGGATGAAGAATACAACATGTACGACGTCGAAGAAGACACGATGGAAGAAGCCAAGAAGTACATCACCGACGGTGATGAATTAAAGGCCGAAGCCGTCTTCTACGAAGGACGCGTCATTGGTATCGAACTTCCGACAATGATTGTTCGCGAAGTTGCTTACACAGAACCTGCTGTGAAGGGTGATACCTCGGGTAAGGTGATGAAGCCTGCGAAACTCGCGAGTGGCTTCGTACTTGATGTGCCAGCCTTTGTTAACGTTGGCGACAAGATTGAAATCGATACACGCACAAGCGAATATCGTAGCCGCGTGAAGTAATTAGAACTTCAGTTAGCTTCAAAAGACGGGTGCTGCGGCGCCCGTTTTTTTCTGTCCGCTTTAGGGATTTGCGCGATAGGTTTCGCTCGCAAAAGAGTCTTCTCTCGGGTATTCTTCTTTTAGTTTGCGTTTTCCCCCATCCATAGCCCGTTGGAGTGAACAATGCCTTCGTTTTACAACCCGAAATCTCTCAGTCCCAAAGAGCGACTTGAACACGCCAAACGCTTTTTAAGCGCCTATGGCGATAACCACGATGTGCATTTTCAATTTGATAAGCAACCGCAAACCGACGGGAAAACAGTCTGGCTCGGTAGCCTTGACCCAGAAGAGCCCTACTTTATCGTGAGAGCCCTTGGCCACGGCATGCACGAGATGCTTCATGTCACAGACACCAATCTTACGCAATACCGTAGTGGCGCGAAAAGCGTCTTAGGCGAGCAACTTATTAATGTTTTTGAGGATGTAAGAATCGACACTCTTGGTATGAGCCGCTACCCAGGCTATCGCGTTTGGAGAAATGAATTAGCTGACCTCCTAGCAAGCGAAGGGGCCCTGCGCGCA
>CAVJUW010000045.1:0-10242 GCA_963652725.1 Bacteroidaceae bacterium
CCTTCAGCGCTTGATGCGATACGAACAACATTTGCGGCATTCTTACTCGATAAGAGTTCCCAGTAGCGTGAAATCTCACTTAGGCTCCAAGTGCCAATATCAGCCGTTGCATCAATGCTTCGCACAGCAAGCACATCACCAGAAAGCGTCAGTCGATTCGTGACATTGAATGTATCGTCTAACTCATTGTCCGTGCCGCCAATCGAATGCGCATAAGCATGTGTGTAGACGGTAAAGTTAAAGTCTTCTTCGTCGCCCATAATGTCGCGACCTGCGTAAAGATTGACTTTACCTGCGCCTGTGATCTTCGAATTAGCCTCAGTTGTCACTTCGTTGGTTTGCGTAACGCTATTGACGGATTTCGCGCCAGCGCCACCAAAAACTGCGCCTTGTAAGTCACCAATGGCTTCGATCACGCGCGTAGCAGAAGTCGAAGCGGAAACCGTGAGTTCGCTATCGGCATTAAGGTTTGTGAGCGTGGCGCCATTTTTTAGATTAATAAGCGTCTTTTCATCAATCGTGTTGTCGTTATAGGCAGTGACGCCCGCTGCAACACCTGCCGTGCGGGCTCTTACACGAAGCGCACTATTCTCAATGGTTTGAGAAGCGATATCTAGATCGTTTTTCGCAGTAATCGTGGTGTTTTCGGAAATATTGACGATGGTATTGCGAGAGACTTTGTTCTCAACCTTTGCGTTGGCGCCATTGACTGCCCCATAAACAGCACTGTCAACTGCATAAGTTTTCCCTTCAACAGCACCCAAATCGATATTGGTCACAGCTGAAGCGTAGAAACTCGCTACACTACTCCAGTCTCCTGAAATCGTAATCGTATTTGCGCCATTCATCGAATTATCAAGTTGCGCAGAAGATCCACCTATGACAACGCCTTTGGTGTTATCGGCAAGGAAATCCAATCGATGCGTACTTGCGCTTGAAATTAATGTGCCAGACGTAGAACTCCAGGATCCTGAAAGAGTCGAGGTAATCGAAGAGGTATCCTTATGATCGACGTGCGCGGCCTTTGCGCTCATATCGATGACGCTACCGCCTGCGCTATAGGCTTTTAATGTGCCTTGCTCGATATTCTCTGTTATGAGGTAAAAGAGCCCCACGGAGTTACCTGAGCCGTGCGAGGTAATCGTGTTCGTCAGTTTCGCAGCGTGATTAATGTTGGCGTAACTTGCGCCTTCTGCGACTACGCCCCCCGTGCCTAAGTCGCTATAGACATCGTAGTAAGCGAAACCATATTCACTTAAAACAAGCGAGGCTGTGTTCTTATAGAGGTTCTCCTCAACTGTGAGATTGGTTGTCGTGGTGTTTTCTGCAACAGCGTTATTTCCGACGAATCCCCCAACGATAGAAGCTCCATACGAGTAAACCTGCGAAGTAAGAGCCAGAGCGTCCGATTTAATGAGGTTGTTCTCCGTGTCGTAGCTTACGGTTCCAGAGGAGGCATTTAATTCAACAAGATCGGATTCAAGCTTACTTGACGTGACCGTAAGAGAGGTTGCCCCAGAGGCTTTTGTCGTTGCCTTTAATACGCCAATCGTAACAGCGGAGGCGTAGCCCTGATACGATCTTGTATAAAGATTGGCCTTATTGATGGCTAATACTCCAAGCTCCCTTCCTGAAGTCGTTAATTGCGTAACCGAAACCTTGGCTCCTCCCGTATCGGTAACTGTCGCTAAAGCACCAGTACCATTTAGGGCGCCAGCAATACCTGCCTTAACTTCGGATTTGCGCTCTGTGGCTCGAATCGCTTCAATTGCGGCGACTCCCGTCATCGTCGAATTATTACTGATGTTAATTGCCACTGAACTATCGTCGTCCGTGTTGGCGACAATGCCTGCTCCGCTAACTCCAGAAACATTAAGCCCAAACGAATAGCCTTCGGTTTTCGAGGTATCCTCAGTACTAACACGAATGTCACCATCTGTTCCAACGTTGAGTTTTGCGGCATCTAAGAGAACATTAGATCCCCCTTGAATATCAATATCAACGTAAGAAGAGACCGCGGAGGCTCCAGCTACAATCGCTTGGATACTATTTAATTCGGACTTTCCGCCAATCGATGTTCCGACAATGGCTTTTGAGTTGGCAATAAGAGTCGATCCCGTCACTTCGGTTGTGAGATTGCGTTTTTCTCGCAATGTGGCAACAGAGGCCGCAAAGACACCTCCTGCTAATTCACCATTTCCAACCGTAATCTTCTTATGCGCCCAAGAGGCTGTGTCTTCTTCGGCGCTAATCTTTACTGCGTCAAGCGCACTCGTTCCACTTGCAGTGATTGTTGTGTTCCCTGTTACCTTGACATGCGTGCCGCCAGTCTGATCAGCTGCTGCAGCTGATTTCGCCGCAGCTTTAATCATCTCGGTTTTTTCTTGCTCTGTAAGCGTATTTCGAGTTCCAGCGATAACTTCCGAGAAAATCCCTGGCGCATCTTTTGTACTCGATCCTGCGTAAGTTTGCGTGTAATTCTTAACTTTCGTTTCTAACTCAGTAAGATTTGTATCGCTCGTTGCAAAGGGATCTCCTCCCGAGCCCACAACAGTGGCAAGAACATTGGCTCCTAATGTACCAATCGAAAGCGAAGCGAAGACGTTTGTCGCATCAATGTCGCGATTTTGGGCCGCAGTGATTGTGACGGTATTGCCGCTAATCGTTGAAGCGTCCACTGTCGTTTGCGAAGTCGCTAGGAAGCGATTAACGGAAACAAGAGCTCCTGCGCTACCAAAAAGGGCACCCGTGGCTGTCACACCAACGAGATCAAAGACATCCTCGCCGTCACTTGTGATAGCAATTGTTGGCGTCGCTTCTGTGGTTTCGCTTAAAGTCTTACCGAGAATTTTTGCTCCGGCAACTTTCGTCTCCGAAGAACCTTCGACCGTATTAACAAGAACTGTTGCAGACATACCTCCGTAGAGGCCACCTGAGCCAGCGATGTCGATTCCAGAGTTTTCCGTACGACGCCATGAAGAAATCGTAACCGAGTCAACAGCCTTAATCTGGGCATTACCGATATCTGTCTTAATGGCATTGTCGCTATAGTTGACAATAACGTTAACGTTACCAGCTCCAATACCTGCGCCATTAGCCGAAATCGCTAAGGCATTCAAGCGCCCGAGATAGTTAGAGGCAAGATTAACGGTTTTACCCGTTATGGCTGTTTGGTTTGTTTTGGAGATTTCTGTTGTAACTTTAGAAAGCTCTCGTGTGACGTTCACTAAGACGCCACCTGCGCCCGTGCCAGAACCCGCACCTGCAATCGCTAAGGAGGAAACGCCTTCTTTGGCTTCGGCATTGGCCTTGACTGCACCTGCGGTGGATGTAAGCGAGCCGCCATCGATTGATGTTAACGTCTCGTGATCGGTTGTTGCCACATTAATCGCGAGTTCCCCTGCGCCCGTTCCCGCAAAGGCAGCTACTGTCAAAATATTATCGACATTAACGTAGTTTCCCGATTCAATCGTAAGATCCTTAACCGCTTCGAGCGTTGAGGAACTCACGATTGTCTTTGTTGAGCCCCCGTGATAGGTCACGGTGGCACTTCCTGTGCCAGCGCCCGTCCCAGCGCCTGCGCCATTGATCACAAAGGATTTGAATGTTGCCGTGCTCGTTGCGTCAATGTAAATGCCTTCAACCGTGGTTTCTTCGCGGTCGTCTTCTAGAGTTGCTACCGTGGAGATATCATTGACAATCTTCTTATTGATTTTGTCACTTGAGGCGGCTCCCTTGACGCTTAGCGACCCACTTGAAGTGTCCATTTGTTTGACTTCGCTTGAGCTCACCTCAGTTTTTGTATCACCAAAGCGATTGTTAACAAGGATTGAGAGACCGCCTGCTGCCGTATTGGCTCCTGCAATCTGACCCACATAAGAACCGATGACATCATCGCTTTGCGCATGAATTATCGCTGGACCTTGAACATCGACTTTGACGTTTTCAAGTTTCGTCTTCGTGTTATCGGTTAACTTATTAACAGCAATAGAACCCGTTAAGGCAAAGGACTGGGCACCTGACCCGCCAATAGCGATGTTTTCAATATCGTCTGCCGTCTTTGCTTTAATTTCAAGTGCGCCCGTTTTGATCCGAGACGAGTTTGTTGCATCGGCCGTTAACGTTGCCTCTGTCGTTGTTGTGATGCGATTCACAGCAATACCAAGACCGATGCCTAAAGACTCACCGTAGGCTCCAGCAATCCCTAAGTTATAAACGCCCGAGGTTTCTGTTGCTTCAATAGCTAAGGCACCAAGGATAGCGTCTGTGTTATCGGTCACTTCGGAGCCATCGGTATTAAGGAGCACAGTTTTGAGGTTTTTCACTGTGGCGATGGTGTCGCGTTTTACTTCACCGACACCAGCCGCGCCCCCGAATCCCACAGCCCCTTGAGTCGATACCCCAGCGGCCAAAACAAGCGTATGAACTTTATCTGTCGCAGTTGATTTAAAGCTAAGGCTTCCCGCTCCTTTTCCCTTTGTCCTTTGCGTAGTGATATCTGTGACATCGACTTTTGTACCGACACTGCCATCGCGCCCTGAAATCGAATAGGCCACAGCGCCAGAAAGGCCTGCAGTCTCAACTCCAAAAGCAACGGCTCCAGCAAGAGTCCAAAGCTGGCTATCGTCTTCGGCCGTAACTTCTGCTGTCGTAAAGTCCTTGAGTGTGACGTTATTGACGGTAACAAGCGACTCATTTTTCACACGATTAACAGCCACTGACCCCGCAAACCCAAATTGCTGCGTAGCAGACACATCCACAGCGACGCCCCAAGCGTTTGCCTTATTCAATGTCTTAGCTGTCAACGTTGCCGCATCAATGACCGTACCCTCTATCGAGATTTCTGCTCGATTGTTGGTATTCATCACAACAAGAGCGGCGCCTGCGGCAGAACCGTTGCCGCTCAGACTTAAGTTAACGCCGCCAGCAACGTTGACCGTTGTTGCCTTATCGGCCGATTCAATCGCAACCGTATCCGATGCGATGTTTGAGGCTGAAACATTGGAAACTGACTTCTGATCGACATTAGAGACTATCACGGACCCAGCTAAAGCGAAATGCCGGCCCTCTCCTGAAGAAGGCGAGGCCGCAACACCAGTGGCAACCGCAACACTTGTTGCATTGCTTTCAGCGCGCTGTGTGTAGCTTCCCGCTACAGACCCTGCGGCCTCTTTAATCGAACTCGAAGTAACTTGTGTTGTGAAGTTGTTATCGATGTTATTAACCGCAATCGCCGCGCCCCCAGCGTCTTTTTTGACACTTACTGCCGCAGAGACGACAACAGTCGTTTGGTGTAATCCGGTTTTCTTCCCCAATTCTGAGAGCTTTTGCCCATCAGTGCTTGACTGATTTCTATCGGTCTTAAGGATGACGCCGTTATAAAAACTTGAGTTATCGAGTTCTGTACTTAAATTCTCGCGATCAGCGGCCTTGGATTCTGGTTCCCAGTTTGTAAGACTCTTATAGCTACTAGCGTCCTCATCTGTGATGCCTGAAGCGATAATCTGCGTAGTTGCACCATCGCTTAAAGAAATATCAGAATTGCTAACTTCAGAATTAACAGTATTAATAAAGTTTGTCGCCGCTGCTGCACCCGTAAAGGAAGTTGCAGTATCTCCCGTTGTGACATTAGCCCCGATGGCGGTTGTCACTTGACTGACGTTTGTTAGAGCTTTGACGTTAAATTGATTGGCCTTAACAAGAGTGAGGCTCTTAGCCGTGCTTGCGACAGTATTTTCAATTTCTGCATAGGCAACAATAAAGCCTAGAGAGCGAGCAGAGCTCTCCCCAGATTGAATCGAGAGGCCAAAGCCTGTGCCACCTGTCACTTGCGTTTCGCCGTTAAATGCAGCCTGTTCCCAAGCAAGATTTGTTGTGCCACCGCTCTTTTGCGTTACAGAACTAACATCGGTCTTCACCGTGTTTTCCAATAGATTAACGCTCACGCTCGCATCAAAGGAGTACTGGTTACCCGCATCTTCCGAGGAACTTGCCGCAATGCCTGCTGACAAACCTTCGGCAACAATCGTTCCACAATTGACGGCACGAATCGCAACAGACTCGACATTTGTATCAAGAGTCAGTCCCTTACTGATCGTCACGAGATTGGTAAGAGTCCCACTGTTAACAGCAATAGCACCACCAGCAGCTGCTGAAGACGAAGTTTGCGCATTGTTTTCCTTAACGTAACTAAGTGCCGCACCTCCTGCCCAAGCACCAATCCACTTGTCGGTAACCGCTTCAACATTAAGTTTCGGGCTCTTTATAGTAAGGCTATCGGCATTAATCGTGACCTTGTTTTCTAGATCGATTGTGTTCCACCCGACGCTTGCGGCTAAACCAATTTGAAAGCGTCTTGCTTGGTTTCCACCCATAGGGTCATCAATATTTTGATTGGCATCGGCTGCGGCATTTCCTTCAGCATCAACCATGTTTTGAGCGGGATTGTTCTCAGGATTTGCGATATCTTCCGCGTTGCCGTTAGCGATATTTTCGTTATCTTCAGCGTTTTGCCTTAAGATTTTCTTAGCGCCCTTACGTATGGCCTTTCCTGCTGCATTTCCCCAATTTAACGCCGATTCCTTTAGGTTATCAAGCGTATTGTTGAGTGCCGTACTCGCGTGCTCGCCTTTATCTTTAACCCAAGTGGCAAAACGCTTCAGGACATTGGGGTTCTCATCGTCTTCTTCTGCCTGCTCGCCCGTACCCGAGCTTGTGATATCGCCCGAAACACCAATGGCATTTACTGTCGTATCTTCGATAGCGGAAATGCTCACGCCCTCGCCATCGGCCTTTGTGGCCTCGATAAGACCCGTAAGATTAAATTGACTCGTGCCACCGTCTAACGTATCGTTATCTTCGATAGCTAAGTTATTCTTGAGGTCAATAAGATTAATCGCAACCGAGGCTCCGACATTCTTTGAAGGCGTATCGTCTGAACCCACGCTTAAGGTACCGACAATGGATTGATTGTTGTCTTTGCGACTCGCCTGCAGGGTGACGCTTCCGGCACTTACCGTTGTTTCATCATCGATACTTAAGCGGTTAACGCCCGTGGACATCGCCACAGCCGCGTTAGCAGAGATTCCGAAATTGCCGCTAGAAACGTCCCCGCTTGCTGCGAGCACAACGTTTTCGATCCTGTCGCTCGCGGCAACCTTCACCGCGCCAATTCCCGTTAAGTCTTTAAGCTCGGCTCCCTCACGAATCGTCACTGTGTTATTGGTCTTCAATGACTGGATAAGAACGCTTGCCCCAATGGAATTGCCTTTTGTGATTGTGGGCAGTGCAATCCCCAAAAATGAAGCCATATGCCCACTTAAGGCAACGGACTCATTGATGCTCGTACCAACAACCGTGAGTTCTCCTTTTGTTGAAGATCGCTCTGCGCCGACAGTAAGTTTTGCGCCCTTACCAATCGATAAGTTTGAAGACGTGGAGTTGATAAGTACGCCTAAAGCGCCGCCAAAGGCCAATTTGCCGTTATCGGACGCGCCTGAAGCTGTGACATAGCTATTGATATAACTATCTAATTGGATAAATTGGCAGGCAGCGGTAATGAGGCCGAAAACAGGTCCGAGCGAACTGACGACTTTTGTTGCGTTTTGAAATGTCGTTACAAGGGCATCGACCAAACCACCCGTATATTTAATAAGCGTTTCGTAATCTTGACTTGAGGCATCAAGAGCAGCACTAGCCTCTTGAACCTTCGACCAATCCGTCCCGCCACGAGCGGTATAAATCTTCTTTAAAAGTTCGACCTTCGCTTTGAGGTCTTCAATCGTCGCCTTAACGCGGTAATAGCCAATATCCGCCGCATTATTAATCGTTAAGGTCCCTGCTGTTGAGGCGATTTCTGCGCCGTCACCAATCGTTAAATTCGAGACAACTGTGTCTTTGTCTTTCGGGACAGAAATCAAAAGACCAATCGCTCCGGCAAGATTAACGTCGCCAGCCTGACCATCCTCAGCTTTCACACCATCGCTTTGCGAATAAACCGTGTAGTGGTGATCAATTTTTTTCGAGAGTGATTCAATGACAACGTTTCCAGCGGATTTGAATTTTGTCGATGGAGCAATCGTCACAGTGGAAGACTGAGTGCCTGAAATGACGCCTACAGTGCCTCCGGCTCGAAACTCTTTTACCGTAAAGTTGTTATTGACCCCTTGGGCGGCTTTTCCCATTAAGCCCGCAACAAGGCTCTGAGAGAAGCCTTGAACAATGTTTGCGATTTTTTCTTTGACGCCGCCAATAACGCCTGAACGCGTCTCCGCATACACACTCTCGCGCTCTGTGATGTTTTCTGAGGCAATCGTAAGCGACTCGGCATCAACACCACTGATTCCCGAATTCATCGTCACCGATGAAGACGTATTGTGCTCGGTGTAAGTAAAAGCGATAGCGCCGTAAGACTCTTTTTCAACACTTGAATCAGTTGACGTGTCAACACTGCTTTTTCTCTTGGAGGTAATCGAAACCTTGCCGCCTGTTGTAGCGCCTGTTTTTTGATTAAGAGTAATCGAGGCCTTATCAGAAACCGTGACGCTACTTGACCCCTCAAACTTAGCGAATGTGAAAGCAATGTGTCCGGGATTGCTGTCTGAAGAAAACCCGTGCGATGCCGCAGAAGCGGCGTTCCCATTGAGTGTGTCACTTGAAGCGATGGTTAAGTCGCCTGCCGTTGTCAACTTCCCGTCAATAACAACGCTTGAAGAGGAATCGATAAAAGCAACAACAGCGGCCGCGGCTGGGATTTTCTTATCCGCATCCCCTAACGCTTCGATCTTTTCGAGTAACTTAACCGAAGTAAACGCGACTCCCACATCAAGATAGGTGTCAGATACGGCGTTAATGGTGAGATTGGCGCCCGATGTAATGGAAGCGTTTTGCGCTACAGTTACCGTTGCTTTCGACGTTAGATTGGCGTAATCAGCAGCTTCATTGATATCTGTTGTTGCACCAATGGCAGTAAAAGCTAAGCTCTCGATTGTATGGACGAGTCCGCCGTCTTTGACATGATTGATGACTTTTGCATCAATATCGACGTTTTTAGCTGCCTCAATCGTTCCTGAAACGGCAACATTGGCTTTGAGCGTTGCAATCGAACTTTTGCCCGAATTGCCTAAAGCAAAGGTTTTTGTATCTTCGTTGTACTCGCCGTTACCTGCAATAGCGCCAACGGCAATGTCTTCACGTGAATAGATTTTGCCTGCAACATCGACTTTCGCTTCGAGATTAGGAAACGTTGCTGACGATGAGGCCGACGTATCGGTTCGAGCGATTAAAAGGATGTCACCAGACCCATCCGTTGTCTCTTTGGCTTCGAGTGTGCCTGTGACACCTGCGCTAACTGCTTCTACGCCAGAGCTAGCTTTAATATTGACTAACGATTGGAATTCACTAAGCGCTCGTTGATTGGTAAGCGTCGCCGTTGACCCAATGTTAATTTGGGAAGCGGCTAAGACAATCTTATTTCCTGTGTTGATGCTGCCGTTAACAGTAATAACGCCACTGCGATTAAGAGGCACGGCCCCATATTGCATCTTCGTTAAAAGCGTACTGTTGACTTTGTCAAGACTTCCTGTCCATTCTTTATATGCGTCCTCTGTTGTGACCACAGAGGTAAGGCTTCCTGCATTAATAACGCCTGAGGCGCTCACTGTCATTCCCGATGGGGTGACAAAAAAGAGATCGCCTCCGACATTACTTCCTTTAAGGGAATTGACTGTTCCCTCAATATAAATTTTGCTATCAACGAAATTGACAAGCTTGTTCGTGCCATCGGCAAGATGAAGATTGGCAATGTTTCCCGTTGAGACATTGAAGTTTGAAAATTTATGGATGCCAATATCACCTTGAACTTTGGGGTTCGTGATAGTTGTCACTTTGCCTGTGGTCGAAATCGTCGTATTGGACCAACCCGAGGGCTTTGTGATTTCAGTGGCAAAAACCGAATCCAGAGGCAACGGTAAAAGCGTGAGAAGCGCCGCCCCAATCGCAAGAGTTTCATTTTTGGCCTTGCGACGCGAACGCTGCACTTCATTTGTCACAACAAAGCGCTTAAGAGACTTATTCCAAAGAACTTTAAAAATCCGATTCATACTGACTCTTTTCGTCGAAAAGCTTAAAGCCTCTCTTACCAAATAATCGATGCTGTTATGTCACCGCGGATGCGGTCTGCTTTGCCGCTAGTACCTAAATTGCGCTTTAACGGGAAAGCCAATGTGGCATTCATGTAGGCCC
>CAVJUW010000046.1:0-10104 GCA_963652725.1 Bacteroidaceae bacterium
GCTGAAAGAAATCTCACCGATTTTGGGAAATCTTCTCGCGCAAAAATCCTGCTAGGTCCTAGACAAGTGGGAAAAACGACGCTTCTTGATCACCTCACAAGTCAAGACAGACGACTCATACTCTCGGCCGATGACCCCAAAGATTTCGCCCTTCTTTCCAATTTAAGAGAAGTTTCTGAGCTAAAAGATCGCTTCGCTACACTCATCATCGATCAGGCGCAACGCATCCCCGAGATTGGCCTTGTGATAAAGAGGCTTGTCGACACAAATAAGAAAGGCGTTCATATTTACCTTACAGGCTCAAGCGCTCTGAGCCTAGCAAGTCGCGCTAAAGAATCTGCCGCTACTCGCTTTGAGTCAGCTCAACTGTGGTCTTTTTCTCTTGAAGAACTCGCCAATGACACCTCCTGGATTGAGCTCAAACGTTCGCTTGAGAATCGCATGGTATTTGGCATGCTCCCAGCAGTGATTAATGAACCCGAGAAAGCCCGGCAGTATCTATTGGACTTTGCGGATTCTGCTTTATATAGAGATCTTTTTAGTTTGGCAGAAATGCGCAAACCAACTGACCTTGTTCGGCTTCTCAAATACTTAGCCTACAACATCGGCTCTGAAATACGCTACGGCTCAATTGCGCGAGAACTTGGTATTGAGAATAGAACCATTGAGCGCTACGTCAATCTACTAGAAGCCGCCTTTATTATTCAGGTCGTCCCTTCTCTTTCGAGGAACCCAACAAAAGAATTGCGCTTGAGTAAAAAAATCTACTTTTGCGACAATGGAATTCGCAATGCTCTGATTCGCGACTTTTCTCCTCTTACAACGCGAAGCGATGCAGGGGCACTTTGGGAGAATCTCTTCTTCACAGAGCGTCTTAAGTATCACGCCAACCGTAACGACGGAGCGCAAATTTACTTTTGGCGTTCAAACACCAAACACGAAGTTGATTTTCTTGAAATGCTCGACGGCAAAGTTTCTGCTTTTGAATGTAAGTTAAAGGAAACGAAGAAAACAACGTCGATTCGAGCCTACGAGAGAAACTACCCAGATAGTCCTGTGAAGATTGTCACGCCTGAGACAATCGACGAACTCTACGAGAATCCAACGCCGTAGTTTTAAACGGCCCTCTGAAATGACGATGTCCCGCAAGACTTGCTCTTAATAAGTTGCAAGTCCTGCGAGGTTTTAGCAGGAAGAAAACTATCTTTCCGCAAAAAGCTTGAGGTTAGCGTTTTCGCACCCTAAAAGCGGTGCAATCTCTTTTTTGAAGTCTTGCGCTTTCGCAAGATTCTTAAGCGCCTCATAAAGCGCCTTGGTGTTTCCCTGAGGCAAAACCATCGAAACGCTCGAGAAGAATTTCTTTTTCATCCCCTCTTCTGAAACAGGGTTTCTTGGGTCTCCGAGCGGAATGGCTACGTGTTCACGAAGTGTTTTCCCATCGCAAAGGACAACATCAAGCGTTGGCTCTTCGTCATCGGCTTGGGACTTATCGATGATAAAGCGAATCTTATCCATCATGCTGAGAATCTCTGGATTCTCACGGCATTTCGCAGAGAAAGAGGCCAAAGAGGCATCCCCATAAATAATGTCAGCAGAAAGTGAATACGGTATCGAAAGCTGCGCACGCGTCATCGGAGTCGTTGCCTTATGCCCGCACATCCCGTAGACAAAAGGATTAATCGTCACAATGAGCTCTTTGATGTCTTCCTTTTTGATGCCGTACTTCGCACGTAAGGCATCGTAGGCGTCAATCACAGAATGCGTTGAACGGCACGAGGCGTGCGGTTTAATCGAAACCCTTCTAATGCGCCAATTCGTTCCTAGTTCTCTCGTGTAGGCTTCAGGCACTGATGAGGTCGGTGCAAAACTATGGTTAAACCCACCCCAGACCTCTTCGAAAATCTGCTCAGGGCCCGTAAAGCCATTCTTAGCCAAAAGCGCGCTTAAAACGCCGCCGTAGGCCGCGTGTCCAGCGTGAAGTCTCTTATTCATCGCCCCATCGTGCACACAGGCCCAAAGACCCGCGGAAAACGAGGACGCCATAGCAAGAGCCATCTGCGTTTGATGTAGATCGAGCCCCAGGATTTTTGCCACCGCTGCCGCTGCCCCAAATGGTCCGCAGGTTCCCGTGGAGTGAAAGCCAGCTTTGTTATGCGGTTCATACGCTCCGCACGCTTCAAGTGGACGACGCGCAACGTCATAACCAATAGCGATAGCTGCAATAAAATCTTTTCCGCTAATGGGCTTATCGCTAATCTCGCAAGCGGCAATTGCGGCAGGAAGAACAACAGCGCCCGAGTGATCGCATCCTCCCGTATCATCGAGCTCGAAGGCGTGACTTGCGGTGCCGTTAATTAAAGCCGCATCGGGTGCCCAGAGTTTTTTATCCGTGCCCCAAACGCCTGCTAAGTCTTCTGTTAACGCTCTTTCGGGTAAGGTCTTACGCAAAATCGCAGCTTCAGCAGAAATCGCACCTGCCACCCCAGCTGCAATTGAATCCACGATATGAACGAGCGTCTTTTCGGCAATCTCTTTCGGCAGGCTCTCGTAAGAGCTTTCGACACAAAACCTAGCTAACGTGAGGCTTTTGAATTCTGTCATGATTATTTCGAGTCCTTATATGGCGACATGCCGGAAAAAACTTCCGGCATGACTTCAAGTACAAATAAGACTAGCAGAAAACAGCGTACAACAGACACCCTGCTGCCGTGCCGCTAATAATATGCACAAGACCTGGAATGATATAGGAGTGATTGACAACCCACGAACCTAAATGCGTCGTTCCTGTTCGATCAAAGGAGCAACATCCAATCTGTGCGCCTCCTGGAATAATGAAGTCGCCGCAGGTGCACGGGTACAACGCCACGAGGAAAAGTGGATCGATTCCGATGGCCGCTCCAATAGGCATGAGAGCCACAACAGTTGCTGACGGACTCAAAATAACAGCCGAGAAGAAAAAGAGGACCGCACCAAAAAGAAGTGGCGTTGACTCAGCCATCGACTTAAAGAGCGCAATAAACTGCGAATCGTAGGCATCAAAAAAGGTCCCTGTGAGCCAAGACACACCAAAGACACCCACAACACCAATAAGACCAGCACGGAAAACCGAGCCATCAGCAAACTTATTGCTTGGAACCTTACAGAAAATAATGATGAAAAGACCGCAGCCGAGCATCACCATTTGAATTAGGCTCGGAATCGGCAAGGTGGAAACCTTAGCGCCTACCTGCCAGGCGGGTAAAAGCGACTTAAAGGAGCCAAAAAGGAGAACGGTTGCAACACCGATTCCAAAGATAATGACAGAAAGAAGAACCGTTCTATCAATCTTGCTCTTTGTCTTTTCTTCTGTTTTCTTAAGGTAAAGCTCAGAGAATTCTCCGTTGGCCACACGACGCTTAAATTCTGGATCGTCTGCAAGTTCGCAGCCCTTCCAATAAACAGAAAGGCAGGTGCAGAGTGTGGCAAAGATAAAGGCAGGAACCGATATGGCAAGAATTCCAATCAAAGATACGTCATACGGAGAAAGAGCTGCAACAAGAGCTGCCGTTGCCGCACTCATCGGGCTAGCCACTACAGCAATTCCTGCAGAAATCACCGAGGCCGCAATCGGTCTTTCAGGACGAACCTTGGCTTGCGTTGCCACTTCAGCGACAACTGGGTAGACCGCAAAAGCGACATAGGCCGTACCCACGAAAATAACAAAAAGCGAACAGACAAATGGAGCAACAAAGGTAATTGCCTCGGGTTTTCTTCGTAGCATCCATTCTGCAGCACGCACCAGGAGATCAAGGCCTCCTGCGCCCTGTAAGATTGATGTGCAAGCAATGACAGCAACAATAATGAGGATCGTTGAAACCGGAGGCGAACTCGGCTTAAGACCAAAGAAAAGCACCAGAATACAAACGCCAAAACCACCTGCGGCGCCAAGACCTACGCCACCAAAACGCCCGCCTAAACCGATACAGAAGGCGCAGACAAGAAGCTGCATCCAAAAATTGATATCAGTTTCCATGATAAACCTCCAAAATTAGGTAAAAAATGTCCCTCTAGGAGGCGTTCATAGGAGAAAACGCCTCTTAGAAATCAAATGTTTTGTAAATGACTTGGCTAGTCTTTACTGAAGAAAGTTCGCCTCGCGATCTAGAGCGCTCTGAGCCTCGAGCAATTGCTTTTGAACCGCCTCTGGGGCTGTCCCGCCGTAGGATTTGCGAGCGGCAACGCAGGTTTCAAGCTTGATGTCTTCGCGAATGTCTTCTTCGATTTTTTCAGAAAAACTCCGATACTCGTCGATTGTGAAGTCATCAAGGCGAAGTCCTTTTTTAATCGCGTAGTTGACCATTTGGCCGACGATGTGATGAGCCTCACGGAAGGGAATCCCCTTTTTCGCTAGATAGTCAGCTAAATCTGTGGCGTTAGCGTATCCCATGTCGGTTGCCTTACGCATCACGTCCTTATTGACCTTCATCTTTTCAATCATCGGAGTGAGGATGTTAAGAGAATCAAGCAGGGTATCGAAAGAATCAAAAATCGTTTCTTTGTCTTCAGAGAGATCTGTGTCGTAGGCAAGAGGAATGCCTTTTAAAATCGTAAGAATCGCCTGCAGATTGCCGTAAACGCGACCGGTCTTACCGCGAATCTTTTCAGCGATGTCAGGATTTTTCTTTTGCGGCATGATTGAACTTCCCGTGCAGAAGTCATCGGAAAGTTCAATGAAGTGAAATTCCTGAGAGCTCATTGTCACAAGCTCTTCACACAGGCGGCTTAAATGCGCATAGCAAAGAGCGGCTACCGCATTAAATTCAGCGATGTGATCTCTATCGGAGACAGAGTCAATTGAGTTCTGAGTCGGCGCATCAAAGCCAAGCTTTTTCGCTGTGAATTCTCTATCGATTGGGAAATCGGTTCCTGCGAGAGCCGCAGCTCCGAGTGGGCACCGCCCTGCTCTCTGGTAAAGATTTTCAAAGCGTGTGAAATCGCGCTCGAGCATCCAAAAGAAGGCCATGATCCAATGCGCAAAGACAATCGGCTGACCTGTTTGCATATGGGTAAAGCCAGGCATGATCACATCAAGCGTAGTCTGCGCTTTTTTAAGCATTTCATTTTGTAGGTCGCGAATCGCTTTGGCAGCATCCCTGCACGCTTCACGCGTCCACATCTTCATCGTCGTCGCTGTCTGGTCATTGCGACTGCGACCCGTGTGAAGCTTTCCTCCCACAGGACCGACGATTTCAGTCATGCGCTTTTCGATAGCCATGTGGATATCTTCGTCGACAACGGAAAAGAGAAATTTCCCGTCGCGAATTTCCTTATCCACCTCAGAGAGCCCATCGATAATCTTTTGAGCATCCTCTTTCGGAATAATCCCCTGAGCGCCAAGCATCTGGGCGTGCGCCTGAGAATTTTTAACATCAAACGGGCAGCAACGCTGCTCGATAAGAATGGTGGCGTTGAATTTTTCAACGAGTTTATTAGCAGGTAAATCGAAGCGCCCGCTTCGACTTTTACTTTCATTGTCGGACATCGTCCTTCCTCCTTTGTGAAATATTGTCGACATATTATTCTTTATTGGCGACATTTTCAAACGTATTGTCGATTTATTCTAGGTTTTTTCGCCTAGAAAAGGATAAAAAATAGGAAATAATCCTTGAAAATCATCCTGCTATACGATTCTTTTCTGTCATCGTCGAGATAGTGCGACACGAATTCATAAAAATCATACTCAAAATGTCTTGATATTCCATTCTTTTACACTTTTTCACGTCAGTGGAATAAAATGCCGACAAAATTAAATTCATTTAGTCCGAAAAGGCAACAAGAGACCTCCTACGACCGAGATCGGTCAGCACGAGGTTATAAATAGCTATGGCAAACTCCCAAGACGACGCACTCTTAAGCGATATCCATAACTTTCTAATTACCCAAGCTCGCACAGGCGACAAGATGGACACAGAAACCGAGCTTGCAAGACGGTTTCAAGTATCCCGCTACCGCGTGCGCCTTGTGCTCGATAAGCTCTCGCAAATGGGCGTGCTTTCACGCGCACAAAAGCGCGGAATGACTCTTGACAAAATCTCAACAGAAAAGATTGCGGATAACTTCACAACGCAACTGACGCTTGCTGACTTTGATTTAAGAGAGTTTCTTGAGGCCAGAATCGCTCTTGCCAATGAAATGGCTCCATTACTTACGATGCGTGCAACGCCAGCTTGCCTAGGAACCCTCGAAAATCTCGTCTCGCAAATGCAAGGGGCCATCGAAGTGAGAACGGCTGCCTTCACTTTTCATACTCAGTTTGAAGAAACACTTTACGCGGCTTCTGGCAATCGCGTACTCGAGGTATATGCGCTTTCCCTTGGTAGAGCTTGGAAACGCTTTATTGATGACGCCGGTGACATCGATGCGCGAATGCTAGAAACCGTCGTCGATGCAGATAAAGAGGTTCTTAAGTCGCTTCGAATTGGTGATGCAAGACGCCTAGCTGAAGTGCTAAGTCGCGCTCTGCGCGAACAGATGCTTCACTTAATTGAACATTGACAAAATAAGGCGCTAAGCAGAAAATTCCACCCGTTCTTCAAATTGTCGACATATTCATCTCTCGTATCGAATTCAAATAGAACATTAAAAAAACAAGAGGATCTCGACAAACCCATGAGGGTCTCGAGCTTCGCTTAAAGGAGAAATTATTCATGGATGCCATGTTTTGGATGCAACTTGCCGTCGTCATGGTCTGCGTTGGCGTTGGCGGTCGCTTAGGCGGCGTGGGACTCGGCGCCGCAGGCGGTCTTGGTGTTTGTATTCTTGTTTTGGGTTTGGGATGCTATCCAGGAGATCCCCCGACTTCGGTACTTTTAATTATTGTCGCCGTTATTGCCTGCACATCAATCTTGCAAGGCACAGGCGGTCTTGATTTATTGGTGCACTGGGCAGAAAAGCTTTTACGCTTTTACCCACGCGCCATTGTGATCACGGGCCCCATCGTTTGCGGATTCTTTGTGATTTTAGTTGGCACCTCCTATGTTGCCTTTGCTATTTATCCTGTGATTGCCGAAGTGGCTGCAAGCGTTAAGGTGCGTCCTGAAAGAGCGGTTTCCGCTTCTGTGATTTGCGCGGGCATCGGCGTGATGGCCTCCCCGATGTCGGCTGCGATGGCCGCGATGGTTGGCGTCATGGCTGGCTACGACTTCACGCTCTTACAAATTTTGTCAGTGACGATTCCGACCTACTTTATCGCAACGCTCGCTGCCTCTCTTAGCGTTTACTGGCGTGGCACACCGCTTGAAGATGATCCAGAATTTAAACGCCGCGTGGCAAACGGGGAATTCACAGAACTTGCCACTTACTCCAATGAAAAGAGCTTTATCGCTCAACCCTATGCCAAACGCGCCATTGTGATTTTCTTACTTGGCATCGCGGTCTCTATTGCGGTTGCTTCCATCCCCGAGTTGCGTCCGACATTCTTGATTAAAGGCGTTAAGAAGGTCCTTTCCGTACCGAACATCATCCAGATGGTCATGCTCGCTACGGGGTGCTTCATTATTCTTTTATGTAAGCTTCCACCCTACAAGTTCGCTAATGGCTCCGTGTTCCGTTCGGGCCTCATTGGTGTCGTCGGTGTCTTTGGTATCGCTTGGTGTACGAACACATTCTTTGATGTCAATACCTCGGTTCTTACAACGTTCTTCTCTGGTATTGCCAACGAATATCCGTTCTTGTATTGCGTGATTGCCTTCTTTATTAGTTCGATTGTCTTCTCGCCCACGGTCTCAACAACCATCATGATTCCCTTGGGATTGAAGTTCGGGTTCCCGCCGGAATTTCTCATCGGAACTTGGGCCTGCTGCTACGGCGACTTCATCGTCCCGGGTGGCGCACAAATCGGTTGCACGGCCTTTGATAGAACGGGTACGACGCGCTTAGGTACCTTTGTTATTAACCACTCCTACTTACGTCCTGGTGTTGTCTTTGTGGTCGTAGGAACAGTTGTTGGCTACTTTATTAGTAAGATCGTTTTCTAAGTCATCGCTTGTTTAAAACGATTAGAGGCTTGTGGGATTTTCTTGCAAGCCTCTTTCTTTACCTAGAGGATTATCCAAAACAAACGGCGGCTCCATTTAAGGAGGCCGCCGCCAGTAACTTAAAGCCAAATAGCGCTTGATTTACGCCTTGGCCGCTGCCTGTTGTGCTGCAACTTCAGCAGCAAAGTCTTCGTTACGCTTGGCAAGACCTTCACCAACGACGTAAAGTGTGAAACCTGCAACCTCGGCGCCCTTATTCTTAAGAAGCTGACCCACGGTCACTTTGTCATCCTTAACGAAGGGTTGATTCAAAAGTGTGACTTCCTTTAAGAACTTCTGCACGGAGCCTTCGGCAATCTTCTCTAAGATCGCTTCGGGTTTTCCAGCTTCGCGAGCCTTTTCAAGGGCAACGCGACGTTCTGTCTCAATCAAAGAGGCATCGATGCCATCTTTATCAAGAGCCTTCGGTTTAGAAGCGGCAATGTGCATAGCCACATCGTGAGCAACTTCTTCGTCACCACCGACAACGTCGACGAGAGCACCAATCTTAGAGCCCCCATGCACGTACTGGTGAACCTTGCCTTTGGCTTCAATCAAAGCAAAGCGACGGAAAGACATGTTTTCACCAATCTTACCAACGAGGTCTTTACGGACCTGCTCAAGCGGCTTGCCGTTAAGATCTAAAGCGAGAAGCGCTTCGATATCGGCTGGCTTCTTTTCTGCAACCAAACGCACTGCGTCAGCTGCCATCTGCTGGAATTCTGGGTTCTTCGCAACGAAGTCTGTTTCAGAATTGAGTTCAAGGATTGCTCCGGTCTTACCATCGTCACTGATGTAAACGGAGACGATGCCTTCGGCCGTGATGCGCGAGGCAGCCTTCGTGGCCTTATTGCCTAACTTCACGCGCAAAATCTCTTCGGCTTTTGCGGCATCCCCATCGGCTTCTGTGAGAGCCTTCTTGCACTCCATCATGGGAGCATCCGTTTTCTCACGCAATGCCTTAACCATAGCGGCGGTAATAACAGCCATAATTCACTCCTAAAGTGTCCTGTAGTTTGAAAACGAATCTACAGGGGTTGAAACGAATGCCCGAAAGGGTTTCTTTCGGGCGCAAGTATTGATTACTGAGCAGGCGTTTCTTCAACGAACTCTTCGGCAGGCTTCTCGCCAGTGGCCGCATCTTCCTTACCCGCTAAGACAGCATCAGCAATGCCGCCAGCGTAAAGAGCAACAGCCTTGCCCGAGTCATCATTGCCAGGAATTACGATATCGACGCCTTCGGGGTTGTGGTTTGTATCCACAACGGCGATAACAGGAATACCGAGCTTATTGGCTTCCTTAATCGCATTCTTATGGAAACCGACGTCGACAACGAAGAGCGCATCTGGAAGACTTGTCATCTCCTTGATGCCACCGATGGACTTGTTGAGCTTTTCGACTTCGCGACCGAAATCAAGCGCTTCTTTCTTGGTCATCTTTTCAACGCCACCGTCGGCAACGACCTGTTCCATTTCCTTTAAGTGCTTGATTGTCTGCTTAACAGTCTTAAAGTTGGTGAGCGTACCACCAAGCCAACGCTGATCGACCCAGCAGCAACCCGCTCTCTGAGCCTGTTCAACAATAATCTCGCGACCGCCACGCTTTGTGTCGACGAAAAGAATCTTTCCACCACGGGCAGCTAATTCACGAACAAACTTTTGAGCCTCTTGGAATTTTTCAAGAGTCTTCTCAAGGTTGATGATGTGAATTCTGTTGCGAGACCCAAAGATGTACTGCGCCATCTTGGGATTCCAAAAACGTGTCTGGTGACCGAAATGGCAACCGGCCTCCAACATCTCACGCATGCTAACGGACATGTTCTATCTCCAAGGTTAGTGTCCAACGCCGCGGCCTCAGTGACAAATTTTTTATTCACCTCGGAAAAGCGCACGGCGCGCGATTTACCACCTAGATTACAACAACGTAAATCTAGGCAAACTCATCCTCGCTACTTTGCGAAGATGGCGCATTATAGGGAGGGTGATGAGCTTTCTGCAATAAAAATCAGGGAAAACTGTCAACTTAGTCAGGCAAACTAGAAAAAAACTGT
>CAVJUW010000047.1:0-9910 GCA_963652725.1 Bacteroidaceae bacterium
CTTTAATTAAAGTAATCTAAAGCGGCGTTAACGACCGCTTTGCTCCTTCCCATTTGCAAAATCTACGAATAGATCTTGGAGGAATAGAGGGAAAAGGACGCATCGCTTTCATTATTGAATTGAGAGCAAAACGTCCTTTTCGGTTCTTCAAAATGAAAAGTTCTTAGCGATTACTTCTTTTGAGGAGGCGGCAAGAGAAGAAGAGGCGTAGTTTCGACGGACGGGATTGCTTCTTCTTTAATTCCTGCAAGCACTCTCAGACGTTTTCTTGTCGCATCTGTAAAGCAGAAATCTGCCCACTGTTGCATCAATTTCTTACGCCGATTGATGGCTCTTGATCTGTCGTAGCGCAACTTATCGATGCTGTGATGTAGGGCAAGCTCTGTTAATGTCCAATCAATGCCGTGGTCTGTTCCCCAGGTTTTAAATGTGGAGCGCAACCCATGCGCATGAAATCTCATCCCTGTTGCCTCATCCACAAAGCCGTTGCCTCCAAGCCGAAGGTCTGATGCAGAAACCAATTTAATAAACTCAGGAAGGCATCGATAGTCAAAGCGTTTTCCATGCTTTGTTGCAAAGACATATTCAGTCGAGATGCCTTTTTCTTCTTGACGCCGTTTCATAGCTAGTAAAACAAGACGCGCTTCCTCACTTAAGGGAACAACGTGCTCGCCATTTCTGCGACCGTTTTTCATATTGTCTGCAGGAATGGTCCAGCGCATAAGTTTCTTATCAAAGTCAGACCATCGTGCGGGTTCAGTTAACTCTCGATCTAAAGAGCCAATCACATTTCCAATGCGAGAGGCAGTAAGCAGGGTAAATAAAAGCGCCATCGAGGCGGTTTTCTTTGCAAACCGTTCAGAAAGCAAATAGTCAACAAGGCGCTTGACGTCTTTCCCACGCAGGGCAGGATGGGGGCTTCCTGCAATGCGCCGAGCCGGTCGACATAAAAGAGCAGAAAGTAAATTCGCATCTGTGGGAAGTGGCTCTTTTTGATCTAGGAGGGCATTAGCATGACACCACCGAAAGAATTTACCGAGGTCTTGACGAAGTTTTTTCACGGTTGATGCGTGAAGGGTTTCATAGGCGGTATTAAGGACTCGAGCGATATCGGGAACTTTCACTTCAGCAGGAGCCATTTTCCCGATTTCAGAAAAGACATGATTCTTTCCGCGTGCTAGAGAATCTTTGTAGGGTTTCTTTGCTCGAGAGGCTCCACGTTTTTCTTCAGCTTTGACCCACTGTGTCCACAAAGCTTCCACGGTTTTTGGTGTATCCCGACAGAGAATTAAATCGGCAAGCGGTCCTTTTAGGTCAAAGCAATCCATGAAGATTATGCGACAGAGTTTTGCTCGCTCTCGCGCTTCTTTTAGTGTGATTTCTTCAAAAGCCGCAATTGTGCGGGTAAAGCGTTTACCCCGAATTTGAATCCGAAACTTCCAATGGCTTTTTATTCCGTCAGCGCCTTCTGAAACAAAGAGTACGAGACCAGGGGTTTCAGGATCTGTGTGAGAACCGACTTCTTTAGAAAGGATGGAAAGAGTAGAGTCTGTGAAGAGTTCGAAAGACATAAAAATCTCCTTAAGAAAAATACGTCGCATCAAAAGCGACACGTTTAAAAGACAACGATGCACATTTTTGAAGACGCAAAAAAATCCCGAACTTTTTGGGTTAGTTCGGGACTTCCTAGGAGATAAGCTTTTAATTAAAAACCGCGGCGGGCTCTGACGGCTTTCGCGAGATTCTCAAGCATCACAACGGTGTCTTTCCAGCCAACACAGGCATCTGTCACGGACTGCCCATATGTCATCGGCTTGTCGGTTGTGATCTCTTGCCGGCCTTCTACGAGATTGGATTCAATCATCACGCCTGCGATGGCGTGAGAACCTGCGGCAATTTGTTTACAAAGGTCTTCAGTCACAACGACTTGATTGCTAAATACCTTGTGTGAATTCGAGTGTGAGACATCGACCATCAGGGCCTCAGGACGCCCTGCGGCTTTTAAGAGTTCGCAAGCGGCAGCAACGCTTTCTTTGTCGTAATTGGTTTTTTTGCCACCGCGCAAAATGATGTGGCAGTCATTGTTACCTGTTGTTGTGATAATTGCGCAAATGCCAGCTTTCGTGACACCCAAGAAAGAGTGCGGGAAACGAGCCGCTCCGACAGCATCGACTGCAATTTTCACGTCTCCAGATGTGCCATTTTTAAAGCCAATCGGGCACGATAAGCCGCTCGCAAGCTCTCTATGTCCCTGGCTTTCCGTTGTGCGTGCTCCAACAGCGCCCCAACTGATTAAGTCAGCGGTGTACTGCGGAGAAATCGTATCGAGAAACTCAGTGGCAGTCGCGAGTCCCATCTCGTTAATTTCCAACAAAAGTTTTCTAGCTAAACGCAATCCTTTGTTGATTTGGAAACTCTCATCCATATCTGGGTCATTAATAAGGCCTTTCCAGCCAACTGTTGTGCGGGGTTTTTCAAAATAGACACGCATCACGATTTCCAAATCGGCACTTAATTGGTCTCTGATGCTCTTTAAGCGATGTGCGTAATCAAGGGCAGCGGCTGGGTCATGAATCGAGCAGGGGCCAACAACGACTAAAAGGCGGTCATCTTCTAAGCGCATGATGCGATTGGCGGCGTCTCGAGCGGCGTGCACCGTGGCGCTGGCTAACTCGGTACAGGGGTACTCATGCATTAAATGCATCGGAGGAGCGAGCTCTTGGATTGATTTAACGCGAATGTCATCGGTTTTCTGTGTCATCACTGTCATTTTTTAATGTCCTTTCTGTGTTGTGCCGAGCCTACAAAGCATGAAAAAAACCGCCGAGGCTTTGCTCTCGGCGGTTTTGGAGTGTTTTTTACTTGCGCAACTACCCCTTTCGCCGAGGCGAAATAAAGTAGTAAAAATAAAAGTGCGCAGAGTGCATAGATAAAAACTCTTGAAATTATTTAAAGCGTCACCACTTTAACGCGCTAATGAAGAAAGCACAATAGGCAAAGTGCCTTAGTTTCCGAAAAAGGAAAGAGTTGTTGCTTACAAGGCCTCTTTCTTAAGAAAAGAAGAAACCAAGAAAAAAGAGCGTAGGGAGATCAGGATGTTTTTTTTATCTATCGTGAAATTCTTGGCCTTTCGCCATTTTTCAAAAAAGGCTCCTAGCGGTAACGAGTACAATCTCTTTTCAAAGAAATAAGGAGCCACTTTCGCTTTATGCCTCGTTTTGTGCCCGATTATCACGCACCACGCTCGATTCCTGGGAAACACTTGCAGACAATACTTCCGGCGCGCTTTTTTAAGCGTCCTGAGGTGAAATATCGCCGTGAGGAGGTCAATACCCCAGATGGCGACTTTATGCTTTGGGATTGGGCTGAACCCGCTCCCGCTTCCTCTACGGCTCCCGTTTTGGTGCACTTTCATGGGCTAGAAGGCGACTCTTCAAGCCATTACGCTGAGGCCCTGATGGCTCATTGCGTAAAAAATGGCGTTCGTGGTGTTGTGGCGCACTTTCGAAGTTGTGGCGGAAAAATCAATCGCTTGCCGCGCGCCTATTTTGCTGGCGACACAACAGATAACTTTTGGGTCTTAAAAACCATTCACGAGCGGTTCCCGAAGGCCCCGATTTTTGCTGTGGGCGTAAGCCTCGGAGCCAATCAACTCGCTAAATGCTTAGGTGACAAAGGAAGCGAGGCGAAATTCTTATCGGGCGCTGTTGCCGTTGGTGCACCTTTAGATCTTGTTGCTGGTACCGAAATCATGCTTCGGGGTGCAAACATTCTTTATGGGAAAATGTTTCTTTCGACATTAAAGAAAAAAGCACTTCAAAAGGCAAAGATGTTTCCCGATATTATTGACGCGAAAGCTATTGCCGCGACAAAAGACCTTTACGAATTTGACAATATCTACACAGCTCCGATTCACGGATTTCGTAGCGGCATGGATTATTGGACGCGGTGTTCGGCAAAACCCGTGTTAGCCAATGTTGAAGTGCCGCTTTTGGTTCTTAATGCGCAAAACGATCCTTTTATGCCCGCTTGGGCGCTTCCCGATGTCGATGAAGTGAGCCGCTCCGTGTATTTGGAATACCCCAAAGAGGGAGGCCACATTGGTTTTCCGATTTTCGAGCACGGTAAGGGGTCATTATCTTACTTACCGCGCCGCATCTTCCGCTTTTTCCGTGAAGCCTTAGCCGATCAACGATAAAAAAACTATGACGAGAAAAATCGCCATTCTTATTGTCAATACTGGGTCGCCTGCCGCTCCAACGGCAAAGGCCGTTGCGCCCTATTTAGAAGAGTTCTTAAGCGACAGACACATTGTTGATTTACCGCATGCTTTCTGGCTCCCGATATTGCGTCAGATCGTAATCCCGAAAAGAAAAGAAGCGTCAGCTAAGCGCTATAGAGAAATTTGGACTCAAGATGGCTCGCCCTTATTAGTGCACACACAAAACACCGCAGAAAAGCTTCAAGTCTCTTTAGGAGAGGATTTTTCAGTTTCCTATGCGATGCGCTATGGAGAGCCCTCTATAGAGAAGACTCTTTATGAAATCGCCCAAGAAAAGCCTGAGCGCCTTTTTTTATTGCCACTTTTCCCGCAGGAAGCCCGAGAAACCCGAGAGACAATTAAGGATGCCTTTAAAGAGCTCTATCAAAAGCTTCATTTGACAATCCCTTATGAGGTAATAGCTTCGTGGTTTGATGACCCCGATTACATTGCAGCGCTTTCTGAAAGCGTGAGAAGTTCCGGGATTGATTTAAAAGGAACGCGTCTTATTGCAAGTTTTCATGGGATTCCTCTAAAAAACGCCACTCGCTACAGAGACGAATGTGAAAAAACGCGAGAACTCCTAGAAAAAGAGTTGGGGCTTGAAAAAGACACCCTTCGAATCGCTTATCAATCGAAATTCGGGTTTGGCAATTGGACTGAGCCCAACATTCGGGATGTCATTGAAGAGGAAATCGGTAAAAAACAAGAGAGTCTTGCCATCCTTTGCCCAGGATTTACCGCCGATTGTCTTGAATCACTTGAAGAAATCGCCCTGGGTTATCGCAATCTTTTCTTAAAGAGAGGGGGAAAGAGTTTTACCTATATCCCTGCCTTAAATGAAAGTGATGCGGCCATAGCCCTTTTCGAAAAATTGATTCGTAAGGCTTTAAGATAAGATTCGGTTCGACACAATTGAAAAGAGGCTTCTTTGACCCCATATAGAAAGCACAAAAGGACCTATTGGAGAACGACGCAATGAGCGAAGAAACAACCGTAAATCCAGCAGAAGAATTAAAGAAAGCGGCCCAAAAGGCAGAAGAAACACCTGAAAACAAAGAAGAAGCCTCTCAAAACGAAGTAAAAGAAGAGGCGGCGCCAGCTGAAGTTGCCGAGTCAGAAGCGAAAGTCAAAGTCGATGACGATGCGATGGCAGATCTTGCTAAAGAATTGCGCGCGGCTAAAGACGAAGCCGCCAAGCACTATGAACTCTACATTCGAGCAGCCGCTGAAATGGAAAACACCCGTCGTCGCTGTGCGCAGGATGTGCAAAAGGCACAGCTTTTTGGCATTGAAAAATTTGCCAAAAACCTTCTTCCTGTCATCGACAGCCTAGAAAAGGCCCTTTTAGCCGCTAATGACGCAGATGATGCTACGCGCACGGGCTTGGAAGTGACGATGAAGCAGTTTGAGCACGCCTTAGAGGTTTCAGGGATGAAAGAAATTAATCCAGCGGGCGCTGCTTTTGACCCTAATGTCTCACAAGCGATTGCGATGGTGCCAGCCGATGCTGAGCATGCCGCAGGGACCGTGGTTTCTGTTTTCCAGCGCGGGTGGATGCTAAATGAACGCGTCTTGCGCGCTGCTATGGTAAGTGTCGCCAAGTAGTTCTCCTCTCGAAAGGAAAAAGAGAACAGCAGAGAATCTATAAGAAAATACTTGAATTTATGAGAAAAAGGAGCTTAAAAGCTCCTTTTTTCATTTGGTCCGTTGAAATTTGGTGCTTCTATCCCCATATACGATGCATCGGATGATTTGGGGGTGAAAAGCCTCAGGTCAATGAAAGAACACAAAGAAAATAGAACTTAAGAAGGAATGAACGCTATGTCGAAGATTATTGGTATCGACCTTGGTACGACAAACTCAGCCGTTGCCGTCATGGAAGGCGACAAAGTGCGCGTCATCGAAAACTCCGAGGGCGCTCGTACAACCCCCTCGATTGTTGCGTATCTCGATAATGGGGAAATTTTGGTGGGTGCAACTGCGAAGCGCCAGGCCATCACGAACCCGAAAAACACGCTTTTTGCTGTTAAGCGCTTAATTGGTCGTCGCTATGAAGACGCCGAAGTGCAAAAGGATATTGGTCGCGTCCCATTTAAGATTGTTCGCGCAGAAAATGGTGACGCTTGGGTACAGGTTCTTGAGGATAAGAAGCTTGCTGCCCAGCAGGTCTCTGCGGAAGTTCTTCGTAAGATGAAGAAAACCGCTGAAGACTATTTAGGAGAACCGGTCACAGAAGCCGTGATTACGGTTCCTGCCTACTTTAACGATAGCCAACGTCAGGCTACAAAGGATGCGGGTCGTATCGCTGGTCTTGAAGTAAAACGCATCATCAATGAACCGACAGCAGCCGCTCTTGCTTTTGGCATGGATAAGATGGGTAACGCCGATCGCAAGATTGCCGTTTACGACTTAGGTGGTGGCACGTTCGATATTTCTGTTATTGATATTGCCAACATCGATGGTGATAAGCAGTTTGAAGTGCTTTCGACAAATGGCGACACATTCTTAGGTGGTGAAGACTTCGATCAACGTTTGGTTGATTACCTTATTTCTGAATTTAAGAAGGATACGGGAATTGATCTTTCCACTGACGTTCTTGCCTTACAGCGCTTAAAGGATGCTGCGGAAAAAGCCAAGATTGAACTCTCGAGCCGTCAGGAAACGGAAATTAACCTACCCTACATCACAGCTGATGCCACGGGCCCGAAGCACCTTAACATCACGATTACTCGTGCGAAATTCGAGAGTATGGTTGAAGACCTCGTTCAAAAGACGATTGAACCGTGCCGCCGTGCCTTAAAGGATGCTGGTGCGACAACCTCTGATATTTCGGACGTGATCTTAGTCGGTGGCCAGTCTCGTATGCCGCGAGTTCAGGAAGTGGTGCGTGAGTTCTTTGGTAAAGAACCCCGTAAGGACGTCAACCCCGATGAAGCCGTGGCCATTGGTGCTGCAATTCAAGGTTCAGTTTTAACTGGCGAACGTCATGACGTGTTGCTTCTCGATGTGACACCTCTTACCTTAGGTATTGAAACCTTGGGTGGCGTGATGACATCGATGATCAAACGCAACACGACGATTCCGACAAAGCACGCTCAAGTTTTCTCGACAGCCGAAGACAATCAGCCAGCTGTGACAATTAAGGTTTATCAGGGCGAGCATGAGATGGCCGCTTCTAATAAGCTTTTGGGCGAATTTAACTTGGAAGGCATCCCGCCATCTCCAAGAGGCTTGCCGCAAATCGAAGTGACCTTTGATATTGACGCAAACGGCATCTTGCACGTTTCCGCGAAAGATAAGGCCACAGGTAAAGAAAACACCATCACGATTAAGGCAAGCTCTGGGCTTTCTGAAGAAGAAATCAAACGCATGGTTTCTGATGCGGAGGCCAATAAGGCTGAAGACCATCGCCGCTTTGAACTTGCGCAGTCGCGTAACCAAGCCGATGCCGCTATCGCACAAATTCGTAAGACATTAAAGGATTTGGGTGATAAGGTCGAAGGCACAGATCGCGCCGCTTGCGAATCCGCGATTAAGGACGTTGAAGCGGCTGTGAAGGGTGAAGACAAAGCCGCTATCGATAAGAGCGTTGAAGCTTTGATGAGTGCTGCGCAAAAAATCGGTGAAAAGATGAATGCGGCAGCGAAAGCGGCAGAAGCAAGTGCCCAGGAAGCCTCTAGCAAAGCTGAGACCCAGTCCCAGGCGAAAAAACCTGAAGACGACGTTGTCGATGCCGAATACAAGGAAGTGAAGCACTAAAAAGCTTACGGGTAAAACGAGAAGGAGACTTTTAGTTTTACCTAAAGCAAGAAGAAATCGGGTCGGGAGCGTTAAAAAAACGCACTCGACCCAAAGTTATATTTAAACAGTAATGGATAGCCAATCATGGCCGAACAAGATTATTACGAAGTACTCGGCGTTGCCCGTGGCGCAAGTGACGATGAAATTAAGAAAGCGTACCGGCGGCTAGCGATGCGCTATCACCCCGATCGCAATAACGGGGATAAAGCGGCTGAAGAAAAGTTTAAGCAGGTAGGTGAGGCCTACGCGGTACTTTCAGACCCGCAAAAGCGCGCTGCATACGATCGCTTTGGGAAAGCTGGTGTTGACCCAAGTGCCGCAGGTGGAGCTGGCGGTTTCGGAGGCTTTGGCGGTATGGGAGGCGCTGGCATGGGAGGTTTCGGGGATGTCGGAGACATCTTTAGCGAAATCTTCGGTGCCGCTGCGGGCGGTCGCGCTCGCCGCGCTTCAGCAAGCGTTCGCGGTAACGACGTAAGCTATTCACTAGAAGTCACGCTTGAACAGGCTGTTCACGGCGCTAAGACCGATATCCGCGTTCCGATTTGGGACGAGTGTCCGACCTGCCACGGTTCAGGCTGTAAGCCTGGCACGGGTAAGAAGACCTGCCCGCACTGTCGCGGTACAGGAACAATTAGCATGAACCATGGTTTCTTACAGGTTCAGCAGACCTGTCCGTATTGCCATGGAACAGGAGAAGTGATTTCTGATCCTTGTCCCGAGTGCCGTGGTCAAGGACGAGTGCGTAAAACAAAGACGCTTGAGATTGATATCCCTGCCGGTATTAATCACGGGCAACGGATTCGCCTTGTCGGTAAGGGAGAGCCTGGCGTTAAGGGCGGAGAAAATGGAGATCTTTATGTCGAGATTTTCATTAAACCGCACGATATTTTCCAGCGCGATGGTGATGACTTACATGCTGATTTGCCGATTAGCTTTACAACAGCGGCTTTAGGCGGAGAGGTGACAGTGCCGACTCTTGATACGCAGGCACGCATCACGATTCCTGAAGGAACGCAGACAGGAAAGATTTTCCGCTTGCGTGGTAAGGGAGTACCAAATGTTCACACGCACGAAAAGGGAGACCTTTATGTGCATGTCTATGTTGAGACTCCTGTGAAGCTTTCTGCCAAGCAAAAGAAACTCTTAAAAGAATTTGGCGAGTCAATCGAAGAAGGTGGCGAGAAGCATTCTCCGCAGACCACATCGTTCTTAGATAAGATGAAGAAATTCTTTGGTGGTTAATCGCAGACGGGGCTTAGGCCCCGTTTGCGTTAGTAGTGTTCTCATTACTCGAAGACTGGTTTAATCCAAACGCCGTGTGGGATTACTGTTTCTAAGAAACTGATAAGAAGCTCGCCAACCCTTGAGAGTTTACGTGCATAATTCCACAAGTTCGCTCAGACTTGTCTGGGAGAAAAACAAAAAGCTTTTGGAAATTGTAGCCTCCACAAAAGATATGCTTAGGTTATTAGTCAATTTAGATCGTTCTCCTGATCGGCTGAAGACGTTTCAGTTGATGTTTGCTGAGAAGTGCCCAGGACTCTCTTTTACTCGAATTCCAGCTGTTGATGGAAAAACATTGACAAGCGAAGAGATTCAATCGTTGCTTCCTTCTAGAAATAGTGGGCGGAAGGTGGATTTTCGTGGAGAACTTATTGACACGGAGATAGGTTGCTTCCTCAGTCACAGAAGATGTTGGCAAGCTCTTCTAGATTCTTCTGAACAATGGGCTCTCATCATGGAGGATGATGTTGAATTATCCTCAAAGGCTGAGATTTATCTGCATGATGAAAGTTGGATTCCCGAGGATGTTTCCATTGTCCAGCTACACACGACCCATACCAA
>CAVJUW010000048.1:0-1261 GCA_963652725.1 Bacteroidaceae bacterium
CTCATATACACGCCGTTTGGATCACACGTAACAAGACTATTTTTCATACACTCAAAGAAAAGGGGATTCCTGTCGCTCTCGCAAGATCTTTAGTTGGCCTTAGACTCATTGCAAAAGCCGCCGTCCTCGTCGAGATAATTGGCAATGCCGACATCGGCGGCTATCGCCCTTATGGAGCCACTGTCATTCAGCTTTATCACGGTATTGGCGCAAAAAAGAATAAATGGCTAAAACCGTATACAGGCATCAAAGGTTTTATGTACGAGATTGTTCATGATTGCCATCGGAAAAGCTTTTGGATGGTTCGCTCTAAAGAAGATCAGTTAACCGAACAAAGCCGTCATGGTATGGACGATGCGCATGTCGTTATCACCGGATACCCTCGAACCGATATCTTGTTTCGAGACAATAGTAAGCATCCAGTAAATGTGTTCTTAAATCAAAAATTTCCAGGACATAAAAAGATTCTTTATATGCCAACCTGCAGGCGCTTTGGGAAAAGCGTAGATCCAACTAAACTGATTGAATCCTTAAACGAGGTCAACGAAGTTCTAAAAAATCATAAGCTCGTGATGCTTTTTAAGCCGCACTATTTAGACATAAGAAAATTTGTCGGGAGATCCTTAAGTTTTTCTAACATTGTGCTTGCCACCGATGAAGGCTACGCAGATATCTATGGCTATATCTCCTGTTTTGATGCATTGATTTGCGACTACTCGAGCCTTATGTATGACTTTCTTTTGGTCGATAAACCCATTGTGCTCTTTACCTACGACTTGTCCGAATATGAAGCAAACGAAGGCTTACTTGATTCATATTATTCAATGCCATGTGGCCCGATGTGTTCAACGTGGGAAGAAACGCTCAAATGTGTCGTGAGTCTTACAAATGAGGATTCTTGGCGCGAAAAAAGACTTGCCGCTAAAGCCTACTTTCAGGCCTACACGGACGGAAAGAACACGGAACGCACGTTTCGTGAAATTCAAAACATTATCGTTAGAGAAAGCGTTAGCTAACAATAAATTTAGCTAGGTAAAACCCAAGTGAGACAGCAAGGAGTCCACAGACGAAACTCGCTAAAACAAAGAGCAAAGCCATAGCCAATGAGCCATCGCGAATCAGTTTAAAGATTTCAAGAGAAAACGTGCTAAACGTCGTAAAGGCTCCGCAAAAGCCAAGGGTTAACGCTAAGTGAAGTTCAGGGGTAAGCCTGCCACTAAAGACGCTTATGGCATACAAAAATCCCAATATGAAGCTACCT
>CAVJUW010000048.1:1271-9890 GCA_963652725.1 Bacteroidaceae bacterium
GAAAATCAAAATGATGCAAATTGCCATTGGCAACTGCGTGTTACGCCAAAGTGATTTTGACACACTAACGTCAAAGTGATTTTGGCGTAACAGACTTCGAATATTGAGGCAAGAATTTCTTAAAGAGAAACCGCCCATTTAGAGCGGTTCCCATTGCCTAAAAATAGTTGGAATGCAAATGAGTTTCTAAGCTTCTTTTCCTTGATGGTGCACATAGAGCGCATAACCAGATAAAACAACTTCGAGGAAAAAGAGGAAAACTCCCAAATACAACCCTAGTTTGATTATTGACATCCCGGGCTCCTTTATGGTCGCATCAACCATCGTTAGTTTGGCTTAGTTTGTCGCTGTGTCCTCCTTATTTGAGTTGGACAAAGAGAAACTAGGTAAGCCCAACCCTAGATTTGATGTTAACACTTTCCCCTTGATAAAAGTCCTCGAATTTAGTCAAAAACTTGCAAAACCATAAGATCAACACCTGCGAAAACCTCTTAGACAGAAATCATCAAAGGCCATATCGAAAACCAAAATCACCCAAACTCAAGTTTGAGCTACTGTCGAGCCCCATGCTCACACATGGGAATCCCGAGGAAAACGCTATTTCCCTAAAGCCTTTGGGCGTTGGTTTTTAACGCTCAAAGGCTTAAGAAGTTCATTTAAAACAAGTACTTCAAGCCGACCTTGCCGCCAATAGAGCTTGTCCCTTGAGAGCCAGAGCCGTAGCTAAATGTGGCATCAATCTTAAGATTTCCCTTCTTAAGCGCTATGCCTAAGTCTCCTTGGATTGGATTGGTGTCCAATACCGTTTGTTCGCGATTAAGAATCTTTAATTCCTTATCACCGAAAGTCGGAACGAAACTAATCTTCGCACTTGGTTCAAGCGTCCAACCATCCTCAGATAGCGTTTCGGTCTTCATGCGTAAGCTAATCGGCATCTGTACGAGAGTCAGGCTTTGCTTGGCAATCTTAAGATTTCCAGAGCGCATTGCGTCAGTCTTTAGTTTCGAGACTCTCACACCGACGCTCGGAGTGAGTTCGACGTTACCTACCTTAAATCCAGCGCGAGCCGACGCGCCAACTGAGAACATCTCAGAATCAACGCTCTGGTTAAATGCAGTCTTAGCCGATGTTATCGAGTTGTCTTGCTTGACGTAGGCTGCATCAAGAACAAACTTCGCCTTACCCGGACCAAAGGCCACGTAGGCTGTACCAGCGTAGTTCTTTACCTTGTTCTTAATCGATTCAAAGCCACCCCTTACGGTACCCTTACCGTATTGGAATGCAACTCCGGCTAAAACGCCGTTACCAAAGGCATAGTCGGCACCAAAGACTCCGTAACCCATATCGGACTTAAAGGAGCCGCCATTCTCCATCCTTGATGCCTTGTAGCCTTCGCCACCGACATCAACCCAAAGCGAGACATCGCTATCGCGCTCTTCGTAGCTACGGTTAGAAACCGTTTGTGCGAGCACGAAGTCTGCGCGCCGCGTCATCGCCTGAATGCCAGTGGACGCCACAGCGAGATTGCCCTGAGCCGCGTTCTGTTCGACGACGATGTTGCCGTTTTCGTCCACTGTTCCGTCGTAGTACGGGTTATCCGTAATGACGTTTCTTAGCCCAGTAGTTTGCGTTTCGCCGCCTAAGTCAATCGTTCCCTCATCAGCGTTCACAATCGCTAAGACACCATCGTCATCGAAGTCAATCGAAGAGGCACCCGTAAAGACCGTGCTAGAACCAATTCGGGCCTGGTCAATGACTAGAGCTGCGTAATCGGCAATGTAAACGCTCTTTGCGTCAAACTGAGCAGTACCCGCATCAGAGTGCGTGATAGTGACGCTACCGGTTTGAGCACCTGTTGTTTCGTCTGTATTCATATCAACAGAGCTTGCACTCGGATTGATGATGATGCTACCGAGCTCAGAGATGCTAATCGGTGTAGCCACATAGGCAATTGCTTTATTTGAACTAAAGCTTGGTGTTTTGGCTGCCAGATTCGCAAGCGTTGCCTGCGCATTAGCAACCGTATCCCCGATGACAAGCAAGGCGTTATTGCCCACAGTAAGGTTCGAATTCAAGCCCCCTTCAAGCTCATCGATTGTCATTGTCGAGTGAGCGTTTTCATAGAATGGATCGATAAAGAGCGAACCGCCTGTCATAGACAAACTATGAACGCGAATATCGGCGCCCTCCCCTGTAGGATCACCAACAGTAATCTTCCCTGAACCCGTTAAGCTTGATGTGACATGAACTGTCATATCCGCGCCATTGTTGGCTTTGCCGACAATGTTAAGCTCACCGTTGACTTCAAGATTTTCTGTCGTTGAAACTAGGTTCAAAGTCTCGTGACCAAGGTGTAAGGTCGTGTCCTTGGCGACGGTCACTTTTGAGAATCCAGACATGGCGCCAAACGTTAAATTCGCATCTGTCGTAAAGGTCTTTTCGCCATCGGCCTTTAGTGTGGCATTTTCTAAACTCACAGCCTTAAGGAGACTTTCGGCACTTTGAGCCTTTAACGCCGTGCGAACCGCGTTGTAGTCAGATAAGAGCGCCGTGCCCTCGTCCTTAAAGTTCAACCTAAGTGCTTCACTCGTAACAGTGATACCCGTCTTCTTAGAGGCACCAGCGAACAAAGATTGGCCTACTCCTGAATCCGTCAAAATGGCGCTAGCGTTGGTATTTAAGACGCCGCCCTCAAGGTAGACGTTGGCCCCTGATTCAACGTTGATGTTATCAATCGTTGAAACAAGGTTAGATGCTGCATTTCCGATATGCAGTTTGTGACCCGTGGCCACAGTGACATCAGTAAATCCAGTCATCGCACCGAAGCTCAACTGATCGGCATCGGTTGTGAAGCTCGTCGTTCTCTCATTAGCAGCAAGGGTTCCGTTAATAAGGTTTACGTGCTTTAAGGCGCTAGAGGCTTCTAGCGTTGACCCTAATTGATTGCGAATCGCGTTGTACTGATCGATATCGCACTCTCCTGCGTCCTTTAATGTCACAACAAAGTTAGCGGTATTCTCGATTTCGATATTTCTCTTTGTAAGAGTCGAATCGAATTGAACATCGTCCCTTGCTTCTCCCTTAAAGAATGTCGAAAGATTCGTAGTGATGCCACCATCAACGAGCTTTAATTTCGAGGCATCATCGGTAAAGACGACATTCTCAATCTCAGAAGTTCCTTCTTTGAGGGTGAGCGTGTTTCCAGCACCGATTTTGATTTGATCAAAGCCTGTGACAGTCTTAAAGGTTAAGTTCGCATCAGCATTAAGTGTCTTGTCGCCATCGGCTTCAAGCGCTGCCGCCTCAAGGTTGACATTCTTTAAGTAGTCGCTACCTTCTACAGAAAGGGCTTTACGAATCTTGTTGTACCCAGAGAGTTTCTTCGTATCCGTATCCGTCAAGTTCAAAACGAAGTCGGAGTTCGTTACCGTCACAGCGCCCTTTAACGCGTAATTGCCATCAAAGAGCGCAGAAGACGAAGTTCTAAGTTTTCCGCCATCAAAGGTAACAGCAGATCCCACACCCGTGAAGTTAAAATCACCAACCGTTGACTCAAGGTCAACATCCTTACTACCAATGTGAAGTTCTTTTCCGTTTAACGCAACAGAACTAAAGTTTTGCATAGCGCCAAAACTCACACTCGCGTCGGCAGTGAATGTGTCATTTGAACCGACTAACGCCGATTGAGAGAGACTCACGTTCTTTAGAGCTTCACTCGTTGTCCCTGCACTACCCTTAACACCTAAGGCTTCGCGAACCTTGTTGTAGGCTTCAACTCTAACGCCGCCTTCAACTCGGTCTGTGAAATCAATTTCAACTTCCTGGCTCAAAATGTTGACGCCAGTCTTCGCGAGAGAATCTGCAAAGTTTGCTCCTCCCACCAACGTCGAGCGCTTCGTGCTGATCTTGCCACCTGCGAGGTTAAAGGTTGCGACGCCTTCAATTGTGAGCTTATTTTCACCCAAGACTGAACTCAAATCTTTTTGAGTCTCTCCTAGAGTGAGCGTGCCGCCGGCTGTGACGTTAACTGTATTAAAGCCACTAATTGCACCAAAGGAAAGATTCTGGCCAGAACCAACATTTAAGTCGTTCGTGCCATTGCCCTTAAGGAGAGCATTCGATAGGCTCAAATTAGCTAGCGCCGTTGTACCGTTTCCTAACTTCTCGCGCAAGGCTTCGTAGTTCGCAAACGTGCAAGTACCCGTATCCAATAAATCAATACCTGCATCCAATGCAATGCTGATGTTGGATTTCTTCTCTTGCGTAGCAAAGTTCGAACCATCGGAAACCGCACTGTCAAAGAGACTTGCACTCTTAGTTTTTAATGTCCCGCCAGCGACATCAAGCTTCGAATCGCCAACAAGGACGATATCCGTGATTTGAGAAGCAACCTTCTTACCATCAACTTTGGCGCCATTAAGAGTTAAGGTCTGATTGGCAGTCTCAGTTCCGACTGTGACCGTCTCAAACCCTGTCATCGCCCCAAAGGTTAAATCCGCATTGGCCGTAAATGTCGTACCACCCGTTTCAGTCGAATCAGCCTTCAAAACCGCCTTATTAAGACTTAACTTAGTAAGCGGTTGTTCACCCTCACTTGTACTCGTTAACTTCTTCTTTAAGGCGTTATAGGTCGCGTGCTCAATTACACCTTCATTGGTAAGTGTCACATCAACTGCGTTACCTAAGTAGACATGGCCATTACTTTCAGCATCAAAAGTGTCGTTAGCCAGGAAGGTCTTAGCTGTTGTTACAACCTTGCCGTTAAGTAGGTGCAACTGCGAAGCATCGTTACCAAACGAGACGTTCTTAAGAGAAGAGGTCGCATCAAGAAGAGCACCCTCGCTACCTAAGACTTGACCGGCTACATAGACCTTTGTGCCATCACCAATCTTAAGGGAATTAAGGTCTTGGATGGCACCAAAGCTTAATTTGAGGTTATTGCCCGTTACAAAATCATTGCTAGCCGCGCTCGTGCCATCGCCCTTAAGTAAGGACTTCGATAGGCTCAAGCCAGTAAGAGGTGTCGCCGCACTCTGTCCCAAAGCTGTTTGCAACTTTTCGTACTCAGCGTACGTTGTTTCAATGCCGTCGTTAATATCAATCGTCGCAGACGAGTCAAGACTGATACCTGTCTTCTTTTCGTACGTGCCAGTAGCGTTATTGACTAACTGATCGCGCCCCGTGGCAAGTTCACCAGCTGCAACTGTGAGGTGAGAATCCGTTCCAAGAGTGATTGTCTTAATGTCGGAATTCGCTCCAGTCTTGCCAATCGTCAATGTCTTACCGTCTTTAACTGTGACTTCATTAAAGCCCGTCATTGCGCCGAAACTAAGATTGCCGTCAGAAGTAAAGTTCTCGTCGCCATCGGCTTCTAGCGTGGCAAGCTTCATGTTGACATTGACAAGGTGATCAGATGCGTCATCCGCATTATCCAATTTCTTACGCATCGCTTCGTAATCGGATAATTTTGTCGTACCCTCATCGGTGAAGTTCACAACAACATCGGAGTTTGTAACAGTCACATTCTTTAAAGCATTAGACGCACCATCTTTAAAGAGCGCAGCAATTGTCGTTTCAATTGAGCCGCCTTCAAGTTTTAAGTTGCCGTTACTTAAATCAAAGTCTTTGATCGTCGAGGTAAACGGCGTTGTTGCTGAATTGTTCCTACCAAGACTTAAAGTCTTATCGCCAGAAACTGTGACCTTATTAAAATCCGTCATGGCGCCAAACGTCAAATCGGCATCTGCGTCAAATGTCTTTGTGGTATCGGCATCAATCGTTGCGTTTTCCATATTGACGTTACGGAAATTAAACGAGTCATTAGAAAGCGCCGTACGAAGTTGCTCGTACTCAGTGAGAGTACGTCTTTCAGTATCCGTTAGATTTAGCACGAAGCTAGCATTAGCTACCGTCACACTACCCTTTAACCCATTTTCTGCATTAAAGAGAGCCGAAACGTTCGTCTTAAGACTTCCACCTTCAAAGACTAACTTAGCCGTATCGCCAGTAAATTCGAAAGAGTCAACCGTCGACTCAAGCGACTCATCCTTGTTGCCAATGTGAAGCTCGTGATCATTGACGTTGACTGTGCCGAAATTTTGCATCGCACCAAAGGTCACATCCGCGTCGGTTGTGAAGCTTTCTTTCGCGCCTCCAGCTTCATTCGTACCAACTAAAGCAGTCTTCAAGAGACTGACGTTCTTGAGAACCTTCGTTGTTCCATCAGTTGTCTCATCCCAGTCTTCGATTGCTGTGCCAAGAGATTTACGGACCTGGTTATAAAGAGTCGTTGAAACCCCATTGAAATCCGTATCGGTAAAGTCAATGGAAACTTCCTTACTCTTGACGTGGATGTTGTCGCGAAGCGCTGTTGAATCTGCAAAGTTAGTCCCGTTAAGCAAAGTCTTACGTGCTGCCTTAATGCGGCCACCGTTAAGATTTAAGGCACCCACATTAGCAATCGTACCTTCAATCACAGAGCTCTCATTAAGACCCGCTAAATTAAGTTTGCCACCTTCTGCAACGTTAATTTCTTTGAAGTCCTGCAAAGCACCAAAGGTAAGACTCCGATTTGCACCAACAGTTAAGACGCTCGTACTCGTATCGCCCTTTAAAAGGGCATTCGAGAGGCTCAAATCGGTAAACGCCGAATGGTTTTCAGTCGTTAACGCCCTCTTTAAAGCCTCATACGTCTCAAAGTCACAAACACCCGCATCGAGTAAATCGATGGCTGTTGTGTTATCGGTAATGAGAACAGAAGTTAACTTCGTAACATCGTCAGCTGTGAAGTTGCCGTTAGCAACAACCGCTTTATTAAAGAGGCTTGTGCTATTGGTCTTAAGGCTAGCACCATCAAGTTTTAAAGTACCAGCATTGTCGTACGTGATATTCGTAATACTCGAGGTAACCGTCTTTCCTTCAGAATCTGTTGCTCCTGATAGCGTCAAAGTCTTACCGTCAGAAACTGTGACTTTCTCAAAGCCAGTCATCGCACCAAAGGTAAGATTCTCTGTCGGGCTAAAGGTTCTTCCACCATCAGTTGCATCATCAGCCTCTAAAACCGCATTAATTAGGCTTAGTTTCGTCAAAGAGTCATTCTTATGGCCCTCTGCGTCATTGCCCGTTAATCTCGCCTTAAGTTCGTTGTATTTGGCGTGTGTAATTGTCCCTTTGTCGGTTAAGGTTAAGTCAACCGAGCTACCCAAGAAGACGTTGTCGCGCTTGGAAGCATCAAAGGTCGTCCCGTTAACAAAACTCGCAACACTGGTTTGATACTTACCCTTTTCGAGATGCAACTCGGAGGTTGTATCTGTAAATTTGAAACTATCGAGTTTAGAAAGCGTATCGCCGCTCTTTTCTCCTAAGAGATAAAGTTTCGCGCCATTTCCTATCTTGACTTCACTAAAGTCCTTTACGGCATCGAAGATAAGCGTCTGCCCTGCTTCCAAAGTAAACGTATTGGTTGTCTCATTACCAACTAATGTGGCATTCGGAAGACTTAAGTTCTTTACCGGTGTCGTTGCCGTGCCATCCACCTCACTTAAGGCATTGCGTAAATCCGTGTACACGCCAATGTCACACGTGCCAACATCGGTAAGGTCAATTGACATCACCGAAGCGTTCTTTAACGTAAGCCCTGTCTTCTTAGTCGAGGCAACGTAGTTCTTGTCGTTATTAGTTACAGCAGAACTAAAGAGCGAAGCGCCCGCTGTTGTAAGTTTTCCGCCATTAATTACGAGAGCACCAGCGGCTAGTGAATCTTCTGCCTCGTTTAATGTAATCGAATCTATACTTGAGGTAAGAGCATCCGTGCCATTACCGATTGTGACCGTGTTACCCGCCGCAACCGTCAAGGATTCAAAGCCCGATAAGGCACCAAACGTTAAATTGGCATCACTTGTAAAGCTCTTAGTCGTATTGGCATTCACTGTCGCGTGCAACAAATTCACGTTCTTTAAGTGATCTTCGCCTTCTACCTTGAGACTCTTACGAAGCGCTTCGTATTCAGTTAATGTCGCTACTCCCGCATCAAGGAAATTAATCACTTGGTCGCTATTAGTAACCGTGACGCCCGTCTTCTTTGTCACTTCAGTAAACGGAGACTCTCCGGTAGTCGATCTCGTGTAAAGGGCCGCTACATTCGTATTGAGCGTTCCACCAATGAGGTTTAACTTGGAATTCTCTGCTGTGAGATTAAAGTCATCAACCTTCGAGACAAGACCCAAGGTGATGCCATCGGCGTGACCCAAATTCAGAGTCTTCCCTTCAGCAACTGTGACCTTCGCGAAATCTTTCATCGCACCAAACGTTAAGTCGGCCCCTGCAGAACTCGTATCAAAGGAATCTGTCGCTAGATTACCCGTTAACGTCGCACGAGATAGGCTTAAACTCTTAAGAGGTGTCTTACCCGAATCTACTACATCCGCTCCTGTTAGCTTCGCGCGTAAGTCATCATAGTTCGCATGCGTGATACTACCTGTATCCGTAAGCGTCAAATCCACATCGCTACCAAGATAAACATTGGCACGTTTATCGGACATAAAGGTATCCGCTGCCCCCTCAGAGGCAGGGTTTAAGAATGTCGAGGCCTGTGTCTTATAAGTGCCGTTTTCAATAAAG
>CAVJUW010000049.1:0-9789 GCA_963652725.1 Bacteroidaceae bacterium
TTTTGCCAACATTCGGCCGCCTTTTCCGCCGTGCTTAGCAGTGTCAAAAGTCTAGACCGAGAGACGCGCTCCTGATCATTCTTTTCGAGCCACTGCAGGTACTTCGCATGCACATTGTGCGCTAGCTTAATTAGTAACGTCCGATTCTTTAAATACGTCGGTCGCTTACACTGAATTCTGTCTTCTAAGAAGTTCACATCCAATACGTGGTGCAGACTGTTTTCAATCCCCCAGTGCTGACGTACAAAGTGAAGCATCTTTTGGGCTATCGCTACATCATCGAAGGCAAGCGAACTGATGTAATAGCGGTTATCGATGGTAACTTCTCCCGTCGCTTTAATTGTGCGTTTGGCCTGTACTCGCACGATGCAGCCATCGTCTAATCCAATCCAACTCTCACGGTATGAGGCAGGCAATAGCTTAGAGTCAAGAACCCAAACGGTTCTTTCCTCAAGCCTCCCGTGTTCATCATCTTCGCTAGTCGCTGTCTTGACTCCCTTTCCTGGTCTCTCAAAATATGTCACTACGTACTCATAGAGACTGTCTTGGTTTTTCTTTAGCGCTAGGCAGTAGTTTCCTCCTGCATCGGTAACGAGTTTGGCTGTCTTCGTTTGCGTGTGTAACGCATCAGCCGTAACAACACACCCATTAAGATCCATCGTCTTAATAATCGTTTGCGCTGCCGGTATTTCATTGGTCTTCTTGCTAATGAGCTTTTGAGCAAGACACATGCCATTTGTAATATCAAAGACGTTCAAAACATAACGCCCCGTTTCCCCTTGGGCCGTGTCTTTTGTTGCCTTAACCATTTGTCCATCGATGCCAACAATGCGAACGCTATAAAGGGATAAAAAGCGCTTCGTAAACTGCTTAAAAAGCTTACTAAGCTCATCTGGCTTATGAAGCATAAAAACCTTGCGGATTGTGTCGTGAGAGATATCGCTCTTTGGGAAATCATCGAACAATTTCTCTAAAAAGCTTCGATTCGCCTTCCAATAATCGGCAATTCCAACACAGTCTGTCACTCCCGATAAACACGCAAGAAATGCCACCGTAAAAATCACATCAATCGGATATACAACTAAGTGCGGTAGACGCTTGTCTTTGACAACCTTCTCAAGTTTCGTTCTGATTTCTGTTGAGGTTTCTTTTATGTCTTGAGGAACTTCTTCGCTCTTTTGCGCACGCTGTAGCAAGAGAAAGCGCTGCGTGTAATGGAACTTACCGTCTTCCTCATAACCAACAATCAGTCGGTGATCGACGCCACGGTGTTTCTCTGCGCTGTACTCGACTTTTGACAAGTAGTAGTACCAGCGTTTGACTTTGGCATTCCAATTCAATTTGAGTCCGCTAGGAGCTCCAACGGGAACCAAAGACAAGAGGCGATCTTTTTCTTCTTTTGTGAGGGCCATGACAGCAATCTCCAATCAAAACTATGTATAAGGAGATTATATACAAGACAAAACAGAAAGTCAAGGATTTTTAAGAAAAATTTAAATAAATTTAGAGAATTTCTCAGAATTTTAAAAATCCAGAGGCGTCTGAGGAGGCGTACGCCCTAGGGGTGTTTGTTATTTGCTTATTTTGCTCTAAGATAGCAATCGTGATGGGGAAGCACTGAGAGTGGCTATATAATCAGCTTTCCTTATTTGAAGAACCAAGATAACGACGGAGATCGATCCCGTGAAACGCATATACCCGCACCCGTTTTTCGCTCGAGAGGGTTGGATTATTATGGCGATTGCTTTTGCCGTCGCCTTTATCGTCGATTGTTTTGTTGACGGGTTCTTTGTTTGGCTCTTCTGGTTAATCTTCTTGTTCGTTGCGAATTTCTTTCGCGATCCCGCGCGTGAGATGACTAGCGAAGAAAACGCTGTCGTAAGTCCTGTTGACGGGCGCGTCGTGAAAATCGAAGAAGTCCAATGCCCCTACACGGGTAAAAAGATGCGCATGATTTCTGTTTTCATGAACGTCTTTAATGTGCATAGCCAGAAAGCGCCTGTAGCGGGCACTGTCGAAAAGGTCGAGTACTTCAAAGGAAAATTCTTTAACGCTGAACTTGATAAATCAAGCTCAGAAAACGAAAGAAATGCTGTCGTCGTTAAGACCAATGCCGGAGAAACTGTCTGCTTTGTTCAGATCGCAGGTCTTGTTGCTCGGCGCATCCGTTGCTACACACATGTAGGAGACCACCTTACTAGAGGCGAACGCTATGGCTTTATTCGCTTTGGTAGTCGTGTCGATGTGTATTTGCCGCTAACAAGCGAAGTCGATGTCGCAATCGGCCAAAAAGTAACGGGTGTCTCTAGCGTTCTTGCTCACCTAAAGGGCACAACGCTTTAACAGAAAAAGAATTCATTGGGAGAAATAAAGCATGATTCAACGCACGCGTCGCCGTTCCGCACGAGCCCGTATGGTCGAAGTGAGTCGTAAGAAAATGAATATCGTGCGTACGCGCGGTATTTATGTCTTACCGAACCTATTTACGACCGCGTCTCTTGTTTGTGCTTTTCTCTCGATTATCCGCACAATCGATGGCGCCTTTGCTGAGGCGGCGATTCTGATTGCGCTATCTATGGTGCTCGATGGGATGGACGGCCGAGTGGCAAGACTCACGCACACCCAAAGTGATTTTGGGGTGCAGTTCGATTCCCTAGCGGATATGACTGCCTTTGGTGTGGCGCCCGCCATTGCCATGTATCAGTATGTCTTAGCTCCCATGGGACCAGTTGGCTGCGTTGCAGCTCTCGTTTTCTGCCTATGTGCAGGGATTCGCCTAGCTCGCTTTAACTGCAATATCGGAGTTGTGGATAAGAGATTTTTCCAGGGTCTTCCGAGCCCGGCAGCCGCTGCATTGCTTGCTGGCTTTATTTGGCTTTTAGCCACAGGGCGTTTTCCTGAATGCATTTCCCAAAATCCCACAAACTATGCGTTCGTGTTGACGCTTTTTGCTGGGCTAACGATGGTTTGCAATGCGCCATTTTTCTCAGGTAAGTCGGCAGCGTGCCTAAAAACGAAACCCTTCTGGTTTGCTCTTATTGTGAGCATCGCTTTTATTGCCGTTTCCGAGTACCCGACGCTTGCAATCTTTATCCTCTTTTGCATCTATGCTGTCAGTGGCTACATCTATCAGGCTTGGCTTTTCTTTTGCGATAAGCCCAATCCTGTGATTCCAGGAGCCATAGAAGAGTACGAAAAGGCCCACGAGGAAAACCAAGGGTAATCAAACGCATCGTCGTTTTCGAGCGTCGTTATGTTTTTCTATTCTCCAGGCCCTGCGTGGGTAGCGCGTCTTAGCGACTCAAAATTTGATTTCTTTCCGATTCGCCGCATAAGACTCGCTGTCAATGGGGCGTTTCTCACATTAGCCCCTACGTCAATCGTTTCTGCTGCAGAAAAAGAAATTGTTCCTGTAAAGAAAGAGGGGATTCGCGAGGTGCTTTTCTTCTTAGCCGCTCTTTTTGATGGAAAAGAAACAAAGCCCTTAGCCTATGTCGCAGGAATTGATTTTCTGCGTGAGTCTTCCTGGATTGAGGAAGACCTTGTGATTACTGAAGCGCGCCTTGCTGCGAAAACAATCGATCCCACAGATTCGACGGCATGGGCGTATGATGGCGCCCACTTAATTTTTAAGGATCGAGCTGATGCGTTGATGGGGGTCTTGCCAGAGGCAATTTCTTTGGCCCAAGAGTCATCAAGCAGACTTCGTGCGGGTGACTTAGTCGGAGTCGGGATGAAGATTCAACTCACACCGAACTCAACAGAAGTTCTTCACTATGGCGTCAATGGCATCGGCGGCGTAAAAGTTCAATGCAGTTAAATACAAATCAAGCCACAGCGCTTGGATTACTCGCTCCGGCACTCTGGGGTATGAGTGTGGGTTTGGTGCGTACCGTCACAGTTGAAGCCGGCACCGCAGGGGGCGTCTGTTTACTCAATCTTACGGCCGCAATCCTTTTATCGATGGTCTTTGGTTTCCCGCGTTTAAGAGACTTTCCGAAGAGCTTTTTAGTCTTTGGCCTAGGTTGCGCTTTACTTTGCGAATTCTGTTTTCCGGTTTCGATGGGTCTTTGTGAAAACTCTCGAGAAACCATTGAAGTGGGGATGGTCAATTACGCTTGGCCCTGCTTAACAGTTCTTTTTGCCATTCTCTTTAATGGACAAAAAAGCCGCTGGTGGGTGGCAATTGGCTTAGTTGTTGCATTCCTCGGGATGGCGATGGTCCTCTCTGGCAAAGGGGGACTTAACTTTGCTGAGATCGCCGCTAATGTCGGTAAGAACCCGACGCCTTACGTCCTTGCTTTTGTGGGCGCTGTGGCTTGGGCTGCCTACAGTTCTGTAACGCGCGCCATTGGCATTAAGAAAAACCCCGTCGTCCTTATTTTCTTAGGTAACGTCTTTGTTTACGCTGCCCTTTACTTCTCAGGATTTGGCGCTCGCTTTACGCCAAGCACTGAAGCGTTTAAGGCGATTTTCTTTGCCGGAACCGTAATGGCTAGCGGCTACGCTGTGTGGAATTTGGGGATTATTAAGGGACGTATGACGATTTTGGCAATCGCAAGCTACTTTACGCCTGTGCTCTCGTGCCTATTTTCGTCCTTTTATTTAAATCAACCCTTGGAACTTTCCTTTTATAAGGGAGTGGCGCTTGTTGTGGCGGGTTCTTTGGTGTGTTGGGCAGCAACGCGTCGCGGCGGTTCTGTCTAAGAGCTTATTTAACGGCTTCGATTCTTTCAGAGAGTTCGAGCCAGGCCATTTCTTTTTCTTCGAGCATGCTTGCTAGGACGCCACGCGCCTTAAGGCTCTCGGAAACTTCATCAGGGCTTGCGTTCGTGTACCAGTCGGTATCGGCGATACGCGTGTCGATTTCTTTAAGTTCAGTGCTTAACTTTGCCATCTCTTTTTCAAGTAGGGCGAGTTTCTTTAAGAGTGGTTTTTTCAGTTCCGCAATACGGGCTCGCTCTTGAGCCTGAAGGCGTCTTTCTTCACGGCGATTGACGGTGTTATTTTCTTCAGCGGGTGCTTTCTCTCGCGTTGCCTTACGGTGCTCTAAGACGAGGTTGGCGTAATCGTCTAAGTCGCCTTCGTATTCTGTGACGCGTCCTTCGTGAACGAGAATGAGCCTATCGCACGTGCTGCGTAGTAGGTGTCGATCGTGGCTTACTAAAAGAAGAGCCCCATCAAAGGTTGATAAGGCCATCGTAAGCGCCTCGCGCGTAGCCATATCAAGGTGGTTTGTCGGTTCATCAAGCACCAAAAGATTCGGTTTATTCCAACTTAACATCGCTAGCGCCAAGCGCGCTTTTTCGCCTCCAGACATCGGGCCAATCGGGCTATCGGCCGCTTCTCCAGAAAAGCGAAAGACACCTAAATAGTTTCGTAATTCTTGCTCACGTTCGGTAGGGGCCATATGGCGCAGCGTTTCATACGGGGTCATCGTGGGATCGAGTTGCTCAAGCTGATGCTGCGCAAAGTAGCCAATAATGGCGCCTTGCCCTAAGCGGCGTTCCCCAGAAATAAGAGGCAAAACCCCGTCGATGGTTTTCACAAGAGTCGATTTTCCTGCACCATTGACGCCTAAGATGCCGATACGTTCTCCCGCACGAATCGAAAGCGTGACCTCTTTTAAGATTGGAACACCTTCGTAACCTAAAACGGCACTGTCCAAATCAATTAAGTGTTCAGGGCAGCGCTCGGGCTCCAAAAACTCAAAGCGCCAGGAACGTTTGGCACGCACGGGCTCAACCGTCTGGAGCTTCTCGAGCATCTTGATGCGGCTTTGTGCTTGACGGGCTTTTGTGGCCTTGTAGCGAAAGCGTTCAATAAAAGCTGAGAGGTGGGCAGCTTTCCTCTCATAGGCTTTCGCGTTAGCGTCTTGCAGTCTTTCGGCCTCTGTTTTTTGCAACTCGTAGGCCGAGAAGTTTCCGCTATAGCGCTTGATTGTTTTGTTTTCTACGGCCCACGTGATGCGCGTTGCCCTATCTAGGAACTCGCGATCGTGGCTAATGATGATCACTGTGGATTCGACTTTTTTTAGCCAGGCTTCTAACCAAATAAGGCTATCGATATCTAAGTGGTTTGTTGGTTCATCAAGTAAAAGGAGGTCCGCTGGTCGCATCAAGGCTTTCGCAAGGGCCAAGCGGTTTCTCCAGCCGCCAGAGAATTCAGAGACCTTTTTAGCCGCGTCGCATTCGGTAAAGCCGAGACCAGCCATCACGCTAAGGGCTTCTGAGCGAATTGCGCCTTCGTTTAATTCAGCCAAAGCCGCTTGGGCAGCGGCTTCGTCCATCGTGTTACCTGATTCCTGCGCGGTTTTTAAGTCGCTCTGGGCTTTCATAAGTGGCGCGTGGCCAGCTAAGACATAAGTGAGAGCTGACTCGTCATTGACATCAATATTTTGTGCGACATAGGCAATGCGAGAGGAAACGGGTGCTTGAATTTCTCCGTCCTCAGGTGTGATCTCACCCAAAATCGCCCGAAAGAGGGTGGTTTTCCCCGAGCCATTGTCTCCGACTAGTCCAATACGTTCGCCTTGGTCGGCTGTTAAGTTCACGTGTTCGTATAAAACACGTGTTCCAAAGGTTAGAGTAAGGTTGCTAATTCGAAGCACAGGAACTCGCTTTCTTTTAGAGGTTCGCAGCTTTTAAATCTTGAGCCGTGACGCGGAAAACGAGACTATCCCCAGCGCTCACCTCAAGCCAAGTGACAGTTAAGTCGGGCCAAATCGCTTCAAAGGCCTCACGCCCGTCGCCGATTTCGACAAAAGCTTCGCCGTTTTCAGTTAAGTGGCTCGATAGGCACGACATAAAACGCCGCATAAAGTCCATCCCGTCTTCTCCTGCCTCTAGAGCTAAGGCTGGTTCCTTCTGGTACTCGGCAGGAAGGCTTTCCATAGCCGATTGAGTCACATACGGGGGATTACAAAGGATAATGTCAAATTTCTTATCCTTTAACCCTGAAAACACATCACTTTGAGTAAGATCTAAAACGCCGTCTAAGCCATAGTCATGCACGTTTTCTTTCGCTACAGCGAGGGCTTCTTTAGAAATATCGGCTCCCACAACATGTGCGTTCGGGAAAACTTCTTGCGCCAAAATCGCCAAACACCCTGAACCCGTACATAAATCCAAAACTGACTCAATTTCTTCAGGGTTTTCAACCCAAGGCGAAAGATTTTCTTCTAAGAGTTCAGCGATAAAGCTTCGCGGGATAAGCGTATCTTCGGTGACTTTAAAGGCGTGGCCCGTAAGCCAAGCCTCCCCCAAAATATAGGCAGCAGGAATTTTGTCGATCGCGCGTTTTTCGATGTTTTTTAGGACTTTGGCGCACTCCTCGTCTGTTAAATGCGCATTCCAAAAACTCTCCAAACGGTCAAAGGGAAGTTTCAAGGTTCGCAAAACAAGGAAGGTTGCCTCTTGCCAGAAGTCTTCTGAGCCGTGCCCCAAAGAGATGCCGTGCCGCTCAAATTCAGAGATGGCAAAACGCGTAAAGTCACAAATGGTTCTTAAGTTTTGGCTCATGGCAAATGCCTTTATTTTGTGAAGACGAAGATTGAGCGTTTTTTGAGGCACAAAATTCTTTTGAAAATCTTCGGAAAACCCGCAAAAACACGGTATTATAAGGTTTTTGTGCGGGTTTTAAGTTCACATTTTCATGTGTGGCTTAGGACCCCGTTTGGTTAAGAAATATCATCGTTATTTAGCATGCGTCTTCGACAACTGAAAGTAAGCGGATTCAAAAGCTTCGCAGATACCACACTCATTGAATTCCCGGGCAACATGGCTGGCATCGTGGGACCGAATGGTTGCGGAAAATCCAATGTGATCGATGCGATTCGTTGGGTCTTAGGCGAAGGTCGAATTTCAGAACTGCGTGGTTCTAGTTCGATGAGCGAGTTAATCTTTTCTGGCTCCTCAAGTCGCCCCGCATCTTCTCGAGCATCCGTGGAAATGGTGCTCGATAATTCAGACAATACAATCACCGGTCCCTGGGGCGCATACACGGAACTTTCGATTAAGCGCGTTGTCACAAGAGACGGCTCTAACGCCTACCTTATTAATAACCAGCAAGTTAGGCGCCGCGACGTACAAGATGTCTTTATGGGAACAGGTCTTGGTCCCCGTTCTTACGCGATTATTAGCCAAGGCATGATCAGTAACTTTATTAAGGCAAAGCCTGAGGAGTTACGCATCTACCTAGAAGAGGCGGCAGGTGTGAGTAAATACAAAGAACGCCGCCGCGAAACGGAAACCGCCTTAAATAGCACCCGAGACAATCTACAAAAGGTCGCTTATCTGCAAGAGACAAAGAAAGCAGAAATCGAGCGCCTCACAGAAGAAGCAAAAACCGCGCAAAAGTGGGAAGAATTAGAAAAAGACCGCCTCGACGCTGACCTCATAAGTCATTTCCTACAAGAAAAAGATAGCAAAGAATCGTCTGACAAAATCAGTGCCCGTATCGCGAAAAAAGAAAACGAGATGCTCGCAGCCCAAGGCGAAGGTCAAAAGCTTCTTATAGAAATTGAAGCGCTAAGGGAAGCGACACTCGCCAAACGCGAAGCAACCGACGTTGCCCGTCAAGTGAAATTTGATGCCGAGAAAGCCGTCGCGCAGATCGAAGGCGATATTCGCCACATTGTCGAGCGTAAAGACACAATCAATCGCCAGATCGCGAGTGACGAAGAGCGTAGCACCGAAAGAAAAGCCGCCTTTGAGGTAAGTTGCGAGCGAGAAAAAGCGCTCTTAGAGCATGCAGCAACTTTGGAAACGCAAGCGACAGAAACCGAAGCCGCATTAGAAGCGATGGCTGAAGACATCGAGGCAGCAAGCGCACATTATGACGATGCGCGTCAAACCTATGAGTCGGCTCGCACGAGCGCCTTAGAGGCCGAAAACAAAATCGCGGTCGTAAACGTTGAGATGCAATCTTTTGAGCGTGAGATCACGGATGCTGAAACGCGTCTTGCCTCACTACGCGAAGAGATGGAAAGCGTCAAAGAGCCTGATACCGAACGCTTTAAGGCACTTGACGGTGAGATCGATGAGGCGCAGGCTGCGTTTGAAGAGCAAAGCGCAGCTCTCGAAGAAGAGGCAGCAAAAAAAGAAGAGCGTGAAGAAGAACTTCACTCATTAACAGAAAAGAAAAACACATTAAGCGCTGATCTGGCTCGCGTAAGCTCTCGCTTACAAACCCTTGAAGGTCTACAAGCCAAAATTGGTCAAGAAGGGAAGCTCTCAGAGTGGATCAATAGCATGGGCTTTGGGGGCGTTAAGCGCCTTTTTGAGCGTATTACAGTCGATCCCCACTACACCAAGGCTCTTGAATCGGTTCTTAATCATAAGTCTGGAGCCTTGTCATTAAAGGACGCGGCAAGTGTCGCATCTTTAGAGAACACTGCGCCTCCTGCACCACTCGTTTTCTTTGGGGCTACAGACTTTGTTAATCCCGCAGAAACTCAAATTGGCTTAAAGCACTTAATTGAATTTGTGCATAGTGACGACGAGGTGGTAAGGAATGCGCTTTCAGCGTGGTTAGCCGACGTTTATGTCGCAGAAACGCTTACCGAGGCAATTAAAAAGCGGGGAGAACTCAAAAGTTCAGAACGAATTGTGACGGCTTCCGGTCACATCGTTGATGCGTTCTCGATTACCTTCTGGGCAGAAGAAAACGAGGCCTCAGGGGTTTTATCTCGTGCTCAGGAAATTCGCGACTTAAGTGAGAAAGAAAGAGAACTTCAAGCAGAGCTTGAGAATGTCGCAGATCTCGAAGGCGTAAAGCGCGGTGAAGTAG